>JAJFIJ010000339.1 GCA_021775105.1 Rhodospirillales bacterium
CCGCCAAGGCCAATCGTGTGCATGGCGACGGCTTCGACCATGGTCTGCCAGCCGCCCACTGTTGCACCGTCTTCATCAAGGCGCGGGGTTCCGTCCCTCAGTATGGCGATATCCGTCGTCGTGCCACCAATATCGGAAACCAGCGCATCCGTCTGCCCGGTCAACCAGGCGGCTCCGACCAGACTGGCCGCTGGTCCTGACAGAATGGTTTCGATGGGTTTGATTTTTGCCAATTCTGATGAGATCAGCGCACCATCGCCCTGAACGACCATCAAGGGCGCGTCAATCTGGCGCTTCTCGAACAACGCTTCCGTCGCGCTGATCAAATGATGGATCATATTGATCAGGCGGGCATTCAACACGCAGGTCAGGGCGCGTCGCGGACCATCAAGCTTGCTCGACAGTTCGTGACTGCATGTCACGGGACGACCGGTCCGTTCAATAATCCTGTCGCGGACCATAACTTCATGACCCGGATTGCGAACACCAAACAGTCCGGCGACGGCAAATGCCGAAACCTCGCCGTCCAGTTCCTGAAGGCGATGTCGAAAATCATCCAGCCCAAGAACACTAATCTCATCGCCATTGGCATCGTGGCCACCATCAAGAAAGATCACCGGGTCATCTTTCATGGCGTCTGCCAACCCGCTTCTGCTCAAGGCGGATTGCTCAAATCCGATCAGAATTAGACACACCCTGCCGCCCTGCCCCTCGACCAATGCGTTTGTCGCCAAAGTTGTCGAGAGCGAGACCAGAGAGATTTCGGAAGCATCGGTTCCAGACTGTTGCATGACGGTGTCAATGGATTGCCCGATACCGACTGAATAATCATGGCGGGTGGTCAGTGATTTGGTCGAAGCGATAACCCCGGCTTCTTCATCATACTGAACAGCGTCCGTGTAGGTGCCGCCGGTATCTATGCCAAGCGATAAAGGCATCCTCGCTCAAATCCTCTAGTCATGAAAATAAAATCCAGTCCGCTCGAAACATGGTTGCTCGCCAATGACAAATCCAGATGAATTTCATCTTGACGAAACTGAGTTGCTCCCTCATCCCTGAGAATACATTTTCAAAACCGGCTTTGGGGGAAGCGTCATGGCGAACAGACAGGTTGATGCAATCATTATCGGGGCCGGTGTTATTGGTGCGGCCTGCGGGTTCGAGCTGGCAAAAAAGGGCTGGAAAACCCTGAACATTGATCGGTTGCCTGCCGCCGGATACGGCTCGACCAGTAATTCCTGCGCCATCATCCGGGTTTATTACTCGACTGTCGACAGCACGGCCCTGGCTTACGAATCCTATTTTTACTGGAAAGACTGGGAAGGTTACCTCGCAGCAGAAGACGAACGCGGTGCCGCCAAGTTCCATGAAACCGGCACACTGGTTATGAAGACCGAACACAATGGGCAACTCAAAAGGTCCTGTGAAATGATGGACATCGTCGGCATTCCCTATGAGCACTGGTCTGCGGACCAGATCAGGGAACGCCTGACCGTCTTTGATCTTCAACGGTTTTCTCCAGCCAAACGTATGACCGACGAAGGTTTTGGCGAACCCACAGGCGGGGAACTCTCTGGCGCCGTATTGTTTCCGGCTGGCGGGTATATCAGTGACCCTCAGTTGTCGACCCATAACCTGCAGCGTGCTGCCGAAGCCAACGGAGGAAGGTTTCTCTTCGGCAAACGGGTCGTGGAAATTCTGAAATCCGGAAACCGGGTTACAGGTGTGGTTCTGGACGACGGTGAGATCGTTGATACCAAGGTCGTGGTCAATGTCGCCGGACCGCATTCCAGCAAGGTCAACCGGATGGCCGGGGCCGACGGCGATATGAAGATCACCACCCGCGCCCTGAAACAGGAAGTCGTTCACGTCCCCTCGCCTGACGGATTCGATTTCGAAACTTCCGGGCTGGTCATTTCAGACAGTGACATCTCCTGCTACAGCCGTCCGGAATCCGGCAATCATATCCTGATTGGCAGTGAAGACCCGAAATGCGATCCGCGCGAAGAGGTTGACCCTGACGACTGGGACAATAATTTCACCGAACAATGGACGACCCAGGCTTACCGTCAAGCCCAGCGCATCCCGTCGCTTGGCATCCCCAGCCAGATGAAGGGAGCTGTTGATTTATATGACGTTACCGAAGACTGGGCGCCTATCTATGACTGCTCGTCTGTGGATGGTTATTACATGGCTATAGGTTCCAGCGGCAACCAGTTCAAGAACGCACCGGTTGCCGGGAAGATGATGACCGCCCTGATTGAATACTGCGAAGCCGGCAACGATCATGACGCAAGCCCGCTGAAATTCCAGCTTGAACGTGTCGGGCACGAACTTGATATGGCGTCCTTTTCAAGGCTTCGCGAGATCAACAAGGACAGCTCATTCTCGGTCCTCGGTTAGATTTCTGCCCTGATAGGTGGCATCGGCCGTTTTTGGTACATATCTTCGGTAAAATTTTTCGAATTATCGCAATTAAAGTGTGGATGTCGCTGACGGGCCAAAACCCTTCGATTTGCGATAAATACTGATGTGTGCTTTCATCAAACACTGAAGCAATAATCAGAATGTCAGTTTCCTCGGTTTGCGAGTCATTTTTGATGCGTGAACCGGAAGGAGTTGGCGACAGGGAAACAGCAGATTCAAAAAAGCAGGGAGGAGTGCAGAATCATGTCAAAATCAGCTCATGATGAGAACAATACCGGTTATATCCATCCGGAAGTAGCCAATCTTAAAGAGCAACTTGATAAAGGCGCAGTCGATCGCCGTGAATTTATCAGAACCGTAACGTTCCTTGGCGTATCCGCCACAGCAGCTTACGCCATGGCTGGCCTGGATTTTGTTCCGGAAGCCGAGGCTGCCGTTAAAAAAGGCGGCAAGATCCGCATGGCAATGGTTGTCCAGGACATGGCCGACCCGCACACTTACAGCTGGGTTGAAAAATCAAACGTTGCCCGTCAGATGTGTGAACACCTGACGATCACGGGACCGGATAACGTGACCCGCCCGCTGTTGGCGGAATCCTGGAAACCTTCAGACGATCTGAAAACCTGGACGTTCAATATCCGCAAGGGCGTGATGTTCGGCAATGGTGAAGAACTGACCGCAGATGATGTGGTCTGGAACGTCGAGCGCTGGCTTGATCCGGCGACGGGTTCTTCAATTCTCGGCCTGTTGAATACGATGGTCGACACCAAGGATGGCAAGGACAAGGATGGCAAGGCCATCAAGCTCAAATCAATGACGCCGGGCGCGATCAAGAAAATCGACAAATATACGGTTGAGTTCAATCTGAAGTCTCCGGATCTGGCAATGCCGGAAAAACTCTATCACTACCCGGCGATGATCCTGCACCGCAGCTTTGCCGACAAGGGCACCGACATCACGAAAAACCCTGATCTCGGCACCGGGCCATATACGCTCGCGGAATTCGTTCTCGGCGAAAAAGCCGTTCTCAAACGCCGCAAAACAAAATACTGGGGTGACGAACCCTATCTCGCTGAAATCCACTACTTCGACACCGGCGCGGATAAATCAGCCGCAATGGCCGCTCTGGCCTCCGGTCAGGTTGATGCCATCTACGATCTGCCACTTGATGCTATCGAAGTCGCATCGGCTGTTCCGGGTGTTGTCGTTCACGAAGCAACAACGGCGCAGACCGGCGTTATCCGCATGCATATTAATGCTAAACCCTTCGATGACATCCGCGTCCGCAAGGCCATCCAACTGGCGTCCGACAACGCGCAAAACCTTGCCACCGCCCATCGGGGTCGCGGCCAGGTCGCAGAAAACCACCATGTTTGCGCCTGCCAGCCTGATTATGCCAAATTGCCAGAGGTCAAACGCAACGTTGCGGAAGCCAAAAAACTGCTCAAGGAAGCCGGGCACGGTGGCGGATTGGCGTTGACCTGCAATGTTGGTAACACCAACGGCACCTGGGAACAGGATTCGCTCGTCGTTCTGAAGCAGAATCTGGCTGAGGTCGGCATTGATCTGACGATCAACGTCATGCCAGCTGCCCAGTATTGGGAAGTCTGGGCCAAGGCACCGTTCAGTATTACCGTGTGGACACACCGTCCGTTGGCCACCATGCTTCTGGGCCTCGCCTATCGTGCGGGCGTGCCGTGGAATGAAACCAACTACAACAGCAAGGAATTTGATGACTTGCTGACCCAGGCCGAATCAACGGTCGACATCAATGCGCGTCGTAAAGTCATGGCCAAAGTGGAAAAACGCCTTCAGGATGATGCCATCATGGTGCAACCGTTCTTCCGCTCGGTGATGCTGGCTGCATCTGACAAGGTTAAAGACATCAAAATGCATCCAACCAACTACCATCAGTGGAACAAGGTTTGGATGGATAGCTGAGTTAAAGCCGGAATTGGGAGGGCCGTACTGCGGCCCTCCACAATTTCAGTTTCCCGCCCGAAAGGGTCAATAATAATAAAATCCAAAACCAAAAATCCACATGAGGCCAACAGGGGGATAGGTCAGCATGCTCATACTTATTAGCAAACGCATTGGAATCATGGCATTGACCATGTTTGCGGTTTCGCTTCTGCTGTTTCTGCTTCTCGAACTTTCACCCGGCAGCGTCGCAACGAAAGTGCTGGGGCAGTTTTCTTCGCAAGAGCAGAGAAATCTATGGCTTGAACAAAACGGGTATTTTGAACCACTCTGGTATCGCTATGGCGCATGGGCTGGCAATTTCCTGACGGGTGACTTGGGGGAATCTCATCGATATCGTATTCCCGTCGCCGAAATCATGTGGCCACGGCTTTGGAATACAGCCATCCTCGGCTTTTGGACATTCGCACTACTTATCCCCGTAGCATTGGTCCTCGGCGTCCTGTCTGGAATGCGTGAAGGTTCGAAACTGGACCGCACGATTTCTATCACCAGCATAATCACCACATCTGTTCCCGAATTCGCCAGCGCCGTTTTTCTGGCCGCTTTCTTCGTTTTCTGGCTGAAGCTTCTGCCCGGCACCTCCGGCATGATCAACGGGTTCGAGTTCAAGCAACTGATTCTGCCGGTGCTGGTTCTGTTCATCTATGATTTTGGCTATGTGACACGCATGACTCGCGCTTCCATGGCCGAGGTCATGACCACCCATTACATCCGAACCGCCGTGCTCAAGGGATTGCCCTATCGACAGGTGATTATGAAACATGCCTTGCGCAATGCCCTGATCGCTCCGTTCACGGTGATCATGTTGCAGATCAACTGGCTGTTGTCTGGCGTTATCGTTGTTGAATTTGCTTTTGCCTATAAAGGCTTTGGTGCGCTATTGCTGGAGGCTTCGCTCAATCAGGATATTTACGTGATTGAAGCCTGCTCCATGGTCGCTGTGTTCGTCGCGGTTGCGACGCAAACAATTGCTGATATCGGCTATACGTACCTGAACCCGCGTATCCGGTTCCAGTAAGGAGGGTGTTATGGCAGAAATAACAGCAACAGTTAAACCGGCACCAACAGGAGGCACCGCGTTCATGCGCGCAATCAAATCATTTGCCCTGCTCCGCGAAAGCAAGATCGGCATGGTCGGCGCGGCGCTGGTGGCGTTCTGGGTACTTGTCGCAATTTTTGCACCGCTTCTGGCCCCACAGGATCCGTTGGCGAGCTTGCAGCCCTTTGCAAAACCGGGAACCGTGCATATCAAATCCGGTGCGACATTATGGCTCGGCGCTGACAATCTGGGCCGTGATATTCTTTCCAGAATCATCTGGGGATCGCGAACGGTTCTGATTTATGCGCCGCTGGCAACATTGTCGGCCTACATTTTCGGCATCATGATGGGCTTGGCGGCTGGTTATCATCGCGGATGGTGGGACACAATCCTGTCTCGTATTGCCGATATCATCCTGTCGTTCCCGGTCCTGATTCTGTACATCATTGTTATCGCGACCTTTGGTGCCTCCGGTTTCAACATTGTCATCGCGATTACCTTCGCCAGTGCGCCTGGCATCATGCGTATCGTGCGCGGTCTGGTTCTGGATCTCAGAAACCGGGATTACGTGGCGGCCGCCCAAACCCGAGGCGAATCATCGCTTTATGTGATGCTGGTAGAGATTCTACCAAATGCTCGCGGGCCACTGATTGTCGATGCCTGCGTGCGACTGGGCTATGTAATCATCACCATCGGCGTGCTCGGGTTCCTTGGCCTTGGCCTGCCGCCCCCCGATCCGGACTGGGGCGGAATGATCAACGAAGGCCGCAAGATGGCCATGATCTTCCCGCACATGACGATTATGCCCTGCATTGCCATCTCTTCGCTGGTTCTCGGTTTTAACCTGCTGGCTGATGGTCTTCGCGAAATCTCTCTTCGGGATTAAGGAGCCCTCAAATGGGTGAGCATTCTGATACCTACGACGGCCCGGTTCTCGAAATAGACGGGCTCTGCATTTCCTACTTTGTCCGCTCCGGTGAAATACCGGCGGTGGTCGATTTCTCGCTGACCCTGGCCCCCGGCGAAAGCGTCGGCCTGGTCGGCGAATCGGGATGCGGGAAATCGACAGTCGCCATGGCAATCATGCGATACATGGGCGAAAATGGCGGCATTGTCGGTGGCTCGGTCAAGTTCAAGGGCCGTGACATGGCCGACATGAGTGATGAGGAACTACGCCTGTTGCGTGGATCGCAAATCGCCATGATCTATCAGGAACCGATGGCGGCGCTCAATCCGTCCCTGACCATCGGCACGCAATTGATGGAAGTGCCGATGATCCATGAAAATGCATCGCCTGAAGAGGCACGCAAGCTTGCAGTGCAGATGCTGGCGGACGTCCATCTTCCTGATCCCGAACGAGTGATGGACGCCTATCCGCATCAGATTTCAGGTGGTCAGCAGCAGCGCGTGGTCATCGCCATGGCATTGCTGGGCAAACCGGCGCTGTTATTGCTTGATGAGCCGACGACGGCACTGGATGTAACGGTCGAGGCCGGGATTGTTGAACTGATTGCCGAACTTAGCCGCAAATTCAACACCTCCTTGCTTTATATTTCCCATAATCTGGGGCTGATGCTGGAAGTTTGCGACCGGATTGGCGTGATGTATTCCGGCGAAGTTGTTGAAAGCGGCCATATCGATTCTATTTTCTCATGGCCCAAACACCCCTACACGCATGGTCTGTTCGGTTGTATTCCGCTTCCCCATGCCGACAAGAACGCAAGACCGCTTGTTGCCATTCCGGGGCAGCTGCCCCTGCCCCACGAACGCCCGACCGGCTGCAACTTCGGTCCACGCTGCAACTTCTTCAAGGAAGGCGTATGCAATGTGGAGCAGGTCCACATGGAAGAAGTTTACACGGATGACGACCCGGCCCATTACGTTCGCTGTCAGATCTGGAATGACATCGATCATGATGAAGCCATTCCAAAAGGGCCGGAACACCCGCCTGTCGAACTTGGCGATTTCGTTCTTGAAATCGATGGCATGCAGAAATATTACGAAATTCATGACACCTCCGTCGGTGCCATGCTCAGCGGAGACAAAATCAAATACGTAAAGGCCAATGAAGAGCTGACCTTCAAGGCCCGCGAAGGAGAAACGGTTGCCATCGTCGGGGAATCCGGTTGTGGTAAATCGACTTTCGCCAAGGTCCTTATGGGCCTGGAAACCGCGACGGATGGCGAGGTGCGTTTTGGCGGCACGGATATCGGCAGCCTGCCTGTTCAGGACCGTTCACCAAAACAGCTCGGTTCACTGCAGATGGTGTTTCAAAACCCTAACGACACCCTCAATCCGTCGCTGACCATTGGCTCGCAGATAGGCCGGGTGATCCGCAAATTTGGCGTCGAAAGCGATCCGGTCAAGGTACGTGAGCGGGTGCTCCGGCTTCTTGACATCGTCAAGTTGCCGCGTGAATTCGAGTGGCGCAAACCGCGCCAGTTGTCTGGCGGACAGAAACAGCGTGTCGGTATCGCCCGTGCGTTTGCCGGTAACCCGATGACGGTGATCGCTGACGAGCCGATTTCGGCGCTTGATGTGTCTGTCGCAGCCGCTGTCACCGAGTTGTTGATGGATATCCAGCGCGAACACAAAACCACGCTGCTGTTCATCAGCCATGATCTGTCGGCGGTTCGCTATCTCGCAGACCGCGTGGTTGTTATGTATCTCGGTCAGATTATGGAACGGGGCACCACTGATGAAGTTTTCAGCCCACCCTATCACCCTTATACGGAAGCGCTGCTGTCGGCTGTTCCCATTGCCGACCCGGAAGTCCAGAAACGCCGGATCGTGCTCGAAGGCAACCTGCCCAGCGTCCTGAACCCGCCAAAGGGGTGCCCGTTCTCGACCCGTTGCCAGCGCAGTTTGGGCGATATTTGCGACAATGAAATGCCGCCGGTTCAGTTTGACGCTGATCGACATGGCATTGCCTGTCATATCCCGATGAGTGAACTGCGTGAAGTCGAGCCGGTGATCACGATGAAGGAGGCTACGACGCCTCCGCCGGATCAGCCTTCAGCACCAGCGGAATAATTTACATTTCGCGCTGACACCAACCGGCCAGAGCATTGCTGAAATCGCGGGTGCCCTGGTCGCGTTCGCGCCGCCGTGACAGCGCATTCCAGGTCACGAAAAGTCCCTCCTCGGTCAGACGTTTGGTGACCAGACGACCACGTTCTTCATGATC
This sequence comes from Rhodospirillales bacterium, assembly GCA_021775105.1. Taxonomy (GTDB): domain Bacteria; phylum Pseudomonadota; class Alphaproteobacteria; order Rhodospirillales; family Casp-alpha2; genus JAJFIJ01. Next base: position 8,637 of record JAJFIJ010000339.1, read on the forward strand.
GCGAACAGCCCAGCGACTGAGAACGGATATTCCGAACCCGGCTTCGACCATCGCCAGAACGGAATCACAGTCACCGGCCTTGATGACGGAACCGGGATAAAGATTTCCCGGACGAAACAGACGATCCCCCTCAAATCCGGTTTCATGCTCCATCGAATAGGTGACGTAATCAATACCCCTGAAATCTTCTCCAAGCAGATAGTCGCGATTGGCGAACGGATGATCGGGCGCAATAACACCGACCAGTTCGTCATCGAACAAGGGATGACTTCGCGCACTGCGTTCGGAAAACTGACCGGCGACAATGACGATATCGGTAAGGCCCGATTCCAGTGTTCTGGTCGGGTTACCCGTCGCGCTGGCAACCAGTTCAACACCCAGATGTTCGTTCTGGTCGCGAAATTCCTTCAGAAAAGGGGCCAGCCAGCGGGTGCAGTTATAGGCGTGCGTGCTGAGGCGTATGGTATGGGTAATGCCCTTGCGGAGGCTCTCGACCTCGGTTTGCAGACGTTCCAGCTCGCTATTGATAACCTTGGCACTCTCCAGCAACCGCTCACCGATCAGATTGACCCGGTAGCGGTTGTTGCGCCGTTCAACAACCGCCATTCCGACCCGGCGCTCGATCTCTTTCAGCCGGTAACTGACAGCAGGCTGACTGAGCCCCAGCACATCGGCGACCCTTGAAAGCGTTCCGTATTCGGCAAGAATATTCATCAGGCGAAAATGCCCGATTTCCAGATTGATGGGTTTCTGAACCATGAATAACACCCCGACGATTGCAAAATTCACTATAAGTTATTTTTATGGAAATGTAGTAAAAAATTCAAATATTCGAATTTCGAATGACGTGCTAGCATCCTCCAGAAATTGATTGTCATTATGATCAAACTGATAAGTCTGGAGGGGATATGGCGAGACGCGGACGGGCGATGGGGAAAGGGCGATTGCGCAAGGAAAGCAGTTCTGACTTCGCTCAACTTCCCTTTCAGAACCTGAAAATTCCTTATCAACCCTACAACATCATCTCGGACGATCAGGTGGAGGCCATTCATAACGCTTCCATGGATGTTCTGGAAAATATCGGCATCAATTTCCTGCTCGACGAAGCCCGCGATATCCTGAAAGAAGCCGGTGCCGATGTCAGGGAAGGCGAAACCCGTGTCCGGTTTGACCGCAATATGGTTATGGAGCTGGTCGCAACCGTTCCGTCACAATTTTCCATGTATGCCCGTAACCCGGCGCATAATATCCGGTTCGGTGCCAACAACATGAACTTCGCGCTGGTTGCCAGCCCACCCAACGCCAGCGATATGATTGGCGGCAGGCGATCCGGTAATTTTGAAGATTTCTGCAACTTCGTTCGCCTTGGGCAGACTTTGAATATTGTTCACATGATTGGCGGCTACCCCGTTGAACCGGCCGACCTGCCCGCCAACATCAGGCACCTCCGGGCCGAAAGCGAAGTTATCAAATTGTCGGACAAGGTCGGATTCGGTTATTCGCTGGGGCGCGATCGAATTCATGATTCCATGGAAATGATACGGATTGGTCGTGGTGTCGATTGGTCACAGATGGAAAAAGAACCGAGCATCATGACCACGGTCAACGCCAACTCACCGTTGCAATATGACATTCCCATGCTGATCGGCATGATCGAGATGGCCAAACATGGCCAACCCGTCAGCGTTACCCCGTTTACCCTGGCCGGTGCCATGGCTCCGGTAACGCTGGCCGGTGCCCTGACCCAGCAAAACGCCGAAGCGCTGGCCGGTATTGCCTTCATTCAGGCGGTCAACCCGAGGTCGCCCGTATGGTATGGCGGGTTTACCTCCAACGTTGATATGAAAACCGGCGCACCGGCGTTCGGCACACCAGAATACGCCAAGGCCGTTCTGATCGGCGGCCAGTTGACCCGGCGTTATGACATTCCCTACCGGTCATCCAACGTTAACGCATCGAACGCCCCTGACGTGCAGTCGGCTTACGAGTCGCAGATGTCGATCTGGCCCTGTATGCTGGCGCACTGCAATATGGTCAAACATGCGCTGGGATGGATCGAAGGGGGGCTGTGTGCGTCGTTTGAAAAAGTCATTATTGATGCGGAGATGTTACAAATGATGGCCGAAATGATGAAACCCGTCGAAATCAACGATGAAGAATTCGGCCTTTCGGCAATGGAGGAAGTCGGTCCCGGCGGCCATTACTTTGGCTGCGCCCATACCATGGAACGCTATGAGACGGCTTTCTATTCTCCCATGCTGTCGGACTGGCGGAATTTCGAGAACTGGGAAGAAGCCGGTTCTAATGACGCCACCACGCGCGCACATCACATCTACAAACAACTGCTGGAAGATTACCAACCCCCCGCCCTTGATCCGGCTATTGCCGAGGAACTTGATGCCTTTGTTGAAAGACGGATCGCCGAAGGCGGGCAGGATCCAAACAGCTATGGGGAAAAGAAATGAAGACACATACGCGGGCCGTCGTCATTGGTGGCGGCGTTGTCGGGTGCAGCGTCCTCTATCATCTGACCAAATTTGGCTGGGACGATGTTGTTCTGATCGAACGCTCAGAGCTGACATCGGGATCGACATGGCACGCGGCGGGTGGCTTTCACACCCTTAATTCCGACCCCAACATCGCCAAACTTCAGGGATATACAATCAGGCTTTACAAAGAGCTTGAAGAGATCAGTGGACAGGCCTGCGGTTTACACCACGTCGGCGGCGTGACGCTGGCAACCGATCAGGAACGGATGGACCTGCTGACAGCCGAACGCGCCAAGCATCGCTATATGGGCCTTGATACGCATCTGGTTACGCCCCACGAAATTGCTGATCTCTGCCCGGTGATCAGTGTTGATGGTGTCGTTGGCGGCCTTTATGACCCTCTGGACGGGCATCTTGATCCATCCGGCACCACGCATGCCTATGCCAGGGCAGCGCGTATTCAGGGCGCGGAAATCTATCTGCGTAACCGGGTCCTGGAACTGAACCACAAACCGGATGGCACCTGGGATGTGGTCACCGAACAGGGTACGATCAACACGGAAAACGTCGTCAATGCGGGCGGCCTGTGGGCCCGCGAAGTTGGCGCGATGGTCGGTGTTTATCATCCGCTTCACCCGATGGAGCACCAGTATCTCGTGACAGATGACATCCCCGAAGTCTATGAGCGCGAAAAGGAACTACCGCACATTATGGACCCGGGCGGGGAAACCTATTTTCGCCAGGAGGGTCGTGGGCTGGTTATCGGGATCTACGAGCAGGATTGCGATCCGTGGGGTGTTGACGGCACGTCCTGGGACTTCGGTCATGAATTGTTACCCAATAACCTGGACCGCATCTCAGACCCGCTGGAAGCCGCCTTCAAGCGCTATCCGTGTCTGGCTGACGCGGGCATCAAAACCGTCATCAACGGCCCCTTCACCTTTGCCCCGGATGGCAATCCGCTGGTTGGCCCGATGCCCGGCGTTCCCGGTTACTGGTGCGCCTGCGCGGTGATGGCCGGTTTCAGCCAGGGCGGCGGAGTCGGCCTGACGCTGGCCGAATGGATGATCGAGGGTGAACCGTCATCTGACGTGTTTGCCATGGATGTCGCGCGTTACGGTGATTTCTGCACCAACACCTACACCCGTGAAAAAGTTAAAGAAAACTACCAGCACCGCTTTTCCATTGTTTACCCCAACGAAGAACTGCCAGCGGCACGGCCTCTCAAAACAACACCGGCCTATGGCATCTGGGATCAACAGAACGCCGTCTTCGGGTCGGCCTACGGCCTTGAGCACGTAAACTACTTTGCCCCTGCTGGTGAAGACCGTATGGAAACGCCGACGTTTCGCCGATCAAATGCATTTGGCACCGTCGGTGATGAATGCCGCGCCGTTCGCACTGCCGTCGGCATCAATGAAATTCACAACTTCGGAAAATACGAAGTCTCCGGCCCCGGTGCCGGGGATTACCTCAACACCATTATGGCCAACAGGATGCCGGGCGTTGGCCGGATGACCCTGACCCCCATGCTGAGCCCGAGCGGTAAGTTGATTGGTGATTTCACCGTTTCGCACATTCGCCAGGATCACTATCAGATAACCGGCTCGTCCGGTGCACAGGCCTATCACATGCGCTGGTTCGAACAGCATCTGCCGGACAGCCGGGTCGAGATCAAAAACATCTCGCTTGACCGTATCGGTTTTCAGATTGCCGGGCCGAAGGCCCGCGATCTGTTGTCACGGACCACGCGAACCGATGTCTCCAATGACGCCTTGCGGTTCCTCAGTGTACAGGAGATGGAAATCGGCGGCACGCCGGCGATTGTCTGCCGGGTCTCCTATACCGGTGACCTTGGCTACGAAATTTATGTCCCGGCCGCCTATCAGGTGTCACTTTATCAGACCCTTGCCGACGCCGGCAAAGACCTCGGCCTCAAAACGTTCGGCATGCGTGCCATGATGTCCCTGAGACTGGAAAAAAGTTTCGGTTCGTGGTTACGCGAATACAAACCCGATTACACACCTGCGGAAACCGGGCTGGACAGGTTCATCCATTTCCAGAAGCCCGACTTCATCGGTCGTGACGCGGCGATTGCCGCGCGTGACAATCCGCCGAGCCGACATCTCGCGACCCTGATCGTCGACGCCGATGATGCCGATGTCTGGGGCGATGAGCCGATCTTCAGAGGCGGCGAGGTCATCGGTTTTGTGACCTCCGGCGGTTACGCACATTTTTCGGAAAAAAGCGTCGCCATCGGCTTCATTCCAAACGATATGATTGAAGACGGTGCCGAATTCGAGATCGAGATTCTGGGTGACATGCGGCGTGCTGTGATTAACAACACGCCGCTGTTTGACCCGAATGGCGAACGCATGCGGGGTTAAGCTCTGGCGGGGTTAAAATCTCACCCGATTACGCTGCCTGACGACGGCCTTGAGAATTACCGCGACGTGATCCGTTATTGCGGCCCCGGTGCTGTTTCTTTCGTTGCGGGCTGCGTTTGACCGGTCCCGGATCATTGGCAATGTCGACCGCATGGTAGGGGTGGTCTTCGACAACCGGCACACATTGGCGAATGGTCTTTTCAATATCGCGCAGATAGGCCCGTTCTTCATGATCGCAGAACGAGATCGCAATACCCGTCGCGCCCGCCCGTGCGGTCCGCCCAATACGGTGGACGTAACTTTCAGGTTCGTTGGGTAATTCAAAATTGATGACGTGTGTAACACCATCAACATCAATACCGCGCGCCGCGATGTCGGTCGCGACAAGGGCCCGAATATGCCCGGATTTGAATCCGTCAAGCGCGCGCTGGCGGGCGTTCTGCGACTTGTTGCCGTGGATGGCATCGGATTTAACCCCACCATTCTGAAGATGTCTGGCAACCCGGTCGGCACCATGTTTGGTCCGGGTAAAGATCAGAACCCGTTCGATCTCCCGGTTCTTCAACAATTCGGCAAGCAGGGCGCGTTTTTTGTCCTTGGCAACGAACAGAACCTGCTGATCGACCCGTTCGGCGGTGGTTGCCGCTGGCGCGACCTCGACCCGCACGGGGTTATTCAACAGACTGGACGCCAGTCCCTGAACCGACGTCGGCATGGTCGCCGAAAAGAATACGGTCTGGCGTTGTCTCGGCAGCTGGGCTGCGATCTTTTTGACGTCGCGAATAAAGCCCATGTCGAGCATGCGATCCGCTTCGTCGAGGATGAAAACCTCAACCTTGTCGAGTTTGACGTGGCCCTGATTCATCAGATCAATCAGACGGCCCGGCGTGGCGACCAGAATATGGACCCCGCGCGACAGCGCCTGAATTTGCGGACGGATGGAAACGCCGCCGAAGACGACAGCCGAACGTATCGGCACATCGCGGCCATAGCTTTTGAAACTGTCATTGATTTGTCCGGCCAGTTCGCGGGTCGGCGCCAAAATCAGCGCCCGTGGCTGGTTGCGCAGCGATTTCTCGCCGCTTTTCGACAGACGGTCCAGCAGCGGCAGCGCAAAGGCCGCCGTTTTGCCGGTTCCGGTCTGGGCAACGCCCAGCACATCGTTGCCGTCAAGCAACGCCGGAATGGTTTTCAGCTGGATCGGGGTTGGCGTGGTATAGCCTTCGTCGGCAATCGCGCGAAGGAGAGGTTGGGCCAGTTTAAGGCCCGAAAAATTAGTCATATTATTGTTGTTCTTTCTCAAACAAATAGTCGTGACCCGCACCCCGCATGCGGGATGGCAGGTGCGCTAGCACGATGCAAGCATTGTCAACACGGTGCGCTCTCGGCAACCGGTCTAACGAAACGCCCACTTATATCTAAAGGAAACGTGGCCGACCCCAAAGCCTTGTGCGGGGTGGCGAGTGATCAAATTTGATCTTGAAGGGAATGTCGTTGGCGGCACAAGGCGCTATTTATGAGCGAAAGTCAACAACTAGATTTTGTGGGGCTGGTTTTCGGGAAAATTCCAACCCTAAGCTTGTCAAATGGTGGGCCGTGTAGGGCTCGAACCTACGACCTAGTGATTAAGAGTTCGAGATTCCTAGGGTGACCTAGGGTATATGATGGTCGATTGTTGGTTTGCGAACAACATGTTACGCGACATTATAGTCGATATCAGGTGATTACGGGCGATGTCCGTTCGGTGCCTGGTACAGTACTTATAAGGAGCAAACCATGGCTGTCGCAAACCTCACAGAGTCACGAATAAGAAACCTTGAACTCGGCTCAGGCATTCACAGAGACCAGCAAGTTAAAGGCTTGATGGTTATCTGTCATCAAACCACCAAAACCTTCGCCGTCCAAGGTGATGTCAGACGGAATGGCCGCCACATCCGCACTGTCCGGCTAAAGATTGACCGATGTGATCGAATTGGTCTTCGCGAGGCCCGTCGTCGCGCCAAGGAAACCATGAGTCAGATACAGTCTGGCATCGATCCGACTGCACGTCCGAACGAAACCGGCATTACACTGTCTGAAGTAATGGATATATACGAGAAAGATCGCGACCTGTCTCCAAGCACGATCGAAGGCTACCGATATCACATCGAAAAGTACCTTAAGCCAATCAGGAACCGAGCAGTCATCGATATATCTAGATCTGACGTACGGGACCTATACGACACGCTCAGGCGCCGTTCGGGCAATACCACCGGCGCGTCAGTAATGCGCACGCTCAGATTGCTCATCAATGAAGCGCGCCGCATCGACGAGACTATCAGTGAAAACCCAGTCTGCGCCATCCGAATTCCACAGCCTAGGCAGCGTCATGTCGATGACATTGACCTAGAAGAGTGGTGGGACGCGACTAAAGTGTTATCACCGATCCGGCGAGACTTGCATCGGATGTTTATGTTCTCTGGCCTTCGGCGTGAATCACTTTTAACAATCGAGTGCGACGATGTTGATCTTGAGGCAGGAGTAATTGTCGTTCGTCATATGAAATCCCGCCGTCCTTTCATCCTGCCACTTAGCAATTTTATGACCGACCTCGTTCATAATCGTATGGACGCAGACATCCGACTAAACAGTAAATGGCTTTGGCCATCACGTGACAGCAGGTGCGGCCACGTCACCGAGCCAAAAGAGAAAGGGCTTCCCTCTCCGCACGCTTATCGCCACCTCTGGCGCACTCAGGCCATCGCGGCGGGCGTACCATATGCTGAAAGTGCTCTCCTTTTGGATCAGAGATTGCCCGGTGCATCAGGTGGATACGTCCACCAACAACACCTAGCCACACACCTCAAGAAATACCAACAGATGGTCACTGATCACCTATTGCAAATGATAGTAAATGAGGATTGATTTTTCTTTTGAAATTTTGTTAGCCTGTGATCAGATGAGTATTTGAAATTCAAATTCGCCATCGACGTATTTTGAATGCTGTTTCTAGTGAAGAAAGGATAGTACAATACTATGACGAATTAAACTGAGCTACATCTCAGTTCAAACCTACCGAAGAGCGGTAGGACTGGCCGGCAAATAGAATCGCGGCCAGACAAACTTAGGCCAGGGCGAACTCTTCTGGAACCCAACCCTCTGGCTCCTTTAAATATGGGTCCCAATCTATACGTCGTACGTGGGACGGCGAGCCAGACGGTTGGGAGCGAGCAGATTCCCCAAAGGTTAAACACCTCTGGGAACCTGAGCTGGCAGGACAGATTCTCCAAACTGAGGTGAAGAGATAATTGCATTCTCGGATCCTCTTAATAGGAGAGATTTGTCTTATGGGTAATACAGACATCACAATTGAGAAAATCAGAGACGTCGTAACTGACGTTCTTAACTCTCACCACGCGAGTCCGTGGATGGGAACGGAGCAGGCTGCCAAATACATAGGGTGCAAATATGCTACACTGAAAACTTGGCGGTCCCGTGGTGAAGGGCCGAAATATTGCACCGTCCACGGAAAGTCTATTCGATACAACGTCGATGACCTCGACGCATTTATGCGTGGGGAGGCAAATCGATGAGTGGATTCAAGGATAAAAATAGCACTGACCAGAATGGCAGACAGCAACGAAAAGTGCGTGAACCAACTTTGAGTAAACGCGGTCAAATCGCATTTGATTATGCGGTCGAACGAAACTGGTTTGTTTTTCCGGTCAAGGCTGGAAGGAAGCAACCTCCTCTGGTCAAGTGGTCTGAAAAGGCGACGAACGATCCCAATGTGATCCAGAAGTGGTGGGATCGCTGGCCAGAAGCAAATATCGGTATAGCGGCAGGCCCTAGTGGGCTGGTTGTCATCGATGTCGATGTGAAGAACGGCAATAACGGTATTTTTGAGCTTGAATGTTTGCAAGCCATACACGGTGAGCTCCAACCAACTTTCACTGCAACGACGCCGAGCGGCGGTTTACATCTCTACTTCAAGGGCAATGTACCGTCTAGTAACGGAAAGATTGCACCAGGCATCGACATCAAATCAGAAGGTGCCTACGTGCTCGCTCCGGGCTCTGTGATCAAGGGCAATCATCATGAATAACCCTAGATACACCCAGGTTCGAGACGAACCGTTGGCCTTAGTACCGAATTGGGTTGCGGAATTGGCTGGTTCAAACTGTCCCAGCTCTGCTCGATCGCAGGTTCCCTTGGTAGACTTAGACTCAGACACAGCCGTTCATTTCGCAACGGTTTGGCTGGCCAACGAGGCGCCAATCGCTCAGGAAGGTGCAGGTGGCGACGCGACCACAGTGCATACTGCCGCCTGCATGAAGGACAAGGGAATATCAGATCAGATGGCTTTTCAGCTCATGGCGGAATATTGGAATCCCCGGTGTGAACCTCCTTGGGACCAGGATGAACTAGAGATCAAGGTTGCCAATGGCTACCGATATTGCCAGCAGAACCAGCCAGGAGCGGACTCGCCTGAAGCAGATTTCATGGACGAGCCACCCGATTTGCATAAGCCATCGTTGAGGATTTCGAATCGAGGCGCGATCAAACCAAACTTTGAGAATTGCCTACGCGCGTTGGATCATGCGAACTTGGGACTCGCTTTCGACGAGATTAGTCAACGCGCAGTCCTACTCTGCAAAAAACTGCCATGGAAGGTCGAACTTGGACGCGAAATCAACGATACGATCATACGGTTTGTCCGACATTTCCTACTTGAGCAGTATAGGGTGGAATTTCCCAAGGAGCATGTAGTCGAAGCCTGTCTCACGTTGGCACAACAAAACCCATTCAATTCTGTCACTCAATATTTAAGTGGTCTGGAATGGGACGGCCATAGCCGCCTTGATAGCTGGTTGATCGATTATCTCGGAGCAGAAGATACCGGGTACATTCGTGCAGTCGGTCGTGCTGCGCTTGTCGCAGCTGTTCGCCGTGCCCGAAAACCTGGCTCCAAGTTCGACACTGTTCCGATCCTTGAGGGTCGGCAGGGTTCTGGAAAATCGACAGCCTTATCCATCCTTGCAGGTGAGTGGTTTTCAGATGCTGAACTAGGAAAGGTAGATTCGAAAGACGCGCCTATGATTCTTCAGGGCGTATGGATTCATGAGTTAGGAGAATTGACGGCCATGACCAAGTCGGAATCTGAGGCTCTCAAGGCTTTCGTGTCAAGAAGAGAGGACAGGTTTCGCGCGCCCTACGACAGGCTCCCTCAATCTCAACCGCGTCGCTGTATCTTCTTTGGAACCACCAATTCGACTGCCTATCTGAGAGATATGACAGGAAACAGACGTTTCTGGCCAATTGCAACGAGAACAATCGACCTCGCTGGTCTACGAAAGGACAGGGACCAGATTTGGGCTGAGGCGGCAGAAGCCGAATCGGAAGCCGAAGCCATTGAACTTCCGGAAGAACTTTGGCCTGCTGCTGCCGAACAACAGGCACGCAGGCACGCGGAAGACCCTTGGTGCGATCAAATTTCCGAATGGCTTATACGCAAGGATGTTGACCGTGTCCACACCCGAACAGTCTTAAACGAAATACTTGAACTGGACGCTGGACGAACCAACCAAGCTTTCACAAAACGGCTGCGAGAAGTGATGGAAGCGCTCGGCTGGGATTACAAACGCGGTGTCCGTGTCGACGGAGTTTCAGGTGCCGGTTATGTGAGATGGACAGAACGAGAGGATATCTTCAACTGATGAACCTTTGCTAAATCTAAGTTCAACGGCAGAAGGTCAGCATTTTTATGCGTTTCGTACGCCGTTGAACCTGTTGAACCAAAATATAAAGATGTCTTGGATAGAAATAGCTGACTTCCAATTAGGCACCGAAATCTACATGGCATATTTGATGAAGTTCATCAGGTTCAACATTGTTCTCTCACGTCGGAATAAATTCGGCACCTATTGATCAAGGATTAAAGGGCCGTCACGAAATTTTGATAACTAGTTCAATTGGTTGTGTTCAGTAAAGATTGGCAAACACCGAATGAAGCACCGCACATTAACAATCACCTGGCCCATGGCGCAGGTTTTAGAGGGTAAATCGCTTTACTCTGATGCGTACGTGTTATGGGCTTCGCAATGAATGCCGCGCGATTTTTTGCTTTGATCGCAGAAACTGCGTCATGTGCTCAGAAATGAAACACGTTATCTGGACTTCCGCTTGTCGGTGCAAAGCGGTCGATTCGCCTCAGCATTTCAAAGGACGGTTGTTGACCCAAAACTGTCGGAAAGCTAGAAAACGAGATCGTATCAAACATCTCCTGAAGATGCGGGATCAGCGGGGTTACGTCGAGGCACACCCTCGTAACTCCAAATCATTCGCCGTGGAATTGGTCCCTTATTTCGCCCGCCTTGCTGGCTCTGCTCCCAAGCATGCGCGAGAATGCCAACCGATCTCGACAGACAGAAAAGTCCGCGCGCCAGAGGAGCGGGAAACCCAAGCTCAGCGTAAACGACGGCTGTTGCTCCATCGATGTTCATGGGAATATCACGCCCTTTGCTTCGTTTGATTCCTTGCTCGATTTCGCGTGCAATAGCGGCGAAGTCGCCATTCACAATACCTTTTTCCGCAGCCCGGTCGACAAGTTCCAGAATTCGCGGCGCGCGAGGATCGACGGGATGGAAGCGATGACCAAAACCGGGAACGTATTTTTGACCGGACCCGAAATAGCCCGCGAGGAACCTGTCTACCGTGTTCATCAAGGTCTCACCGCCCTCACGGCCATTCAGAATCTCAGTGTACATCTCAACGGATTGCTCTCCGGCACCTCCGTGCACGTCCCCCAATACGTTCAAGGCCGACGCCATTGCGTTGTTCAAATCGACACCGCAAGTCGCAGCCATACGCGCAATCGCGATACTTGGCGCCTGGGGCCCATGATCGACGCCCGCCATAAGCGCAACCTCCAACAATCCACTCTGGTCGGCAGATGGAAGTTCTCCCCGCAGCATCAACCAAACCATTTGCGCGAAACTGACGCTGCCAATGAGCTCCTCGATCGGATAACCGCGAAAGCGAATTTCACCGGGTGCCATGTCTATGATTTCGGTCCGCCACCAGTCCTCGACTTCTTTTTCAACATCGCGCGTGGTTTTCTCGGTCATATCGCGTTACCTAACCTCAGTTCTTCAATCTCGTGAGCGCTGTACCCAAGTTCCTGGAGCACGTCGTCTGTATGCTGGCCTAACTCAGGCGGAGGACAATCGGTTGTTGAGGGGGATCCGTCGATCTTGATTCCAGGGCGCGCATACGAAATATCGCGCCCTACACCGGGTGGGGCTTCAAACTCGCCAATCATCCCCCGATCCGCAATCTGTGGGTGTCCCAACGCCTCCTCGACGGAGAGAACCCGACCCGCCGGCACGTTAGCGGCGTTGAACAAACGTTCCCATTCAGCTGCCGGCTTGGCTGCCATCGCCTCTTCGATATGGGTTGTTAGGGCGGGCCGGTTCGCCAATCTGACATGTCGATCGCAGAACGTAGGGTCTTCGATCAATTCCGGCTTTCCGATGACCTGGCAGACGGCCTCGAACTGTTCCTGTTTGTTTGCCGCAATGTTGATCAATCCGTCGCCGGTTTTAAACGTCCCGGACGGGCTCGCCGTGAAATTGTCGTTACCCATGGGTGCGGGCACCTTACCCGCAATGAGATAGTTGGAGACTACCCACCCCATGGTTGCCATGACGGCTTCAAGCATCGACACGTCAATCATGCAGCCTTGGCTTTCGGTTCGATTTGCCAACGCGGACGAGATCGCAAATGCTGCTGTCATACCGCCAATGGTATCGGCCATGGGATAACCAACGCGAAGCGGCGATACCTCTGCAGTGCCTGTGATGCTCATAACACCGGACATGCCTTGGATAATCTGATCGTAGGCAGGCAAGTCTCTGAGAGGACCGTCTTGACCAAATCCAGAGATAGCGCAGTAAATCATTGCCGGATTTTCTTCCTTGAGAACCTCATACCCGACGCCAAGCCGGTCCATGACTCCGGGCCGAAAGTTCTCGACCACCACATCAGCATCTCGGACAAGGCGCTTGAATACTTCTTTGCCTTTATCTGACTTCATATTGATGGTAATGGAGCGCTTACCAGTGTTTTGAGCGAGAAACGACACACCCATCAGCTCTTTGTTGAGCTCAGGATCAGCCCCAAGTTGCCGGGCAAGATCGCCGGAACCCGGCACTTCTACCTTGATGACGTCCGCGCCCATGTGGGCAAGTTGATGACAACAAAACGGCCCCGCCAGGACATTTGTCAGGTCGAGAATTCTTACGCCGGATAATGGACGATTGACTTCGTTTGCTTTGGGTCGGGTCATTTCAGTTCCAAGTATTCAGACTGCATTGATAGCCGGCAACTCGGCTTCATGGACAACTTTTGCCTGTGTGAAAAACTCACGACAGTAGCTGCCTTTTTCAGGGGGACCGAAGGACGAACTCTTTCGACCGGTAAACGGTGCATGGAAGTCCATCCCGGCGGTCGGCAGATTCACCTGGGCCATGCCCGCTTCAATCCGGCGGACAAACTCTTTGATCCTAGCAGGGCTGGTCGACACGACACCTGCTGAAAGTCCAACCTCTGCGTCGTTTGCGACTTCGATAGCCTCGTCGAAACTCGACACCCGGACCACAGCAGCAATCGGGCCAAAAATTTCTTCTCTATTGATGCGCATCGTGTTGGTGGTCTCGGTAAACAACGCTGGGAACAAGTAGTAACCGGGCTTGTCGGATTGGACGAGATCGCCGCCAAAACGACGAACAGCACCCTCTTCGTCGCCAATCTTCAGATACTTGAGATCAACTTCAAGCTGCGCTTCGCTAGCCACCGGACCGATATCCGTTTCCGGTGAACGAGCATCCCCAATGCGAAGAGATGACATACGGTCGACGAGTTTGTCGATAAACTCTTCATGGATGGACTCTTCGACAATCAGTCTCGAAGACGCCGTGCATCGCTGCCCCGTGGAGAAAAACGATCCTTTTAACGCGCAATCGACCGCAACATCGATATCAGCATCGCCACAGATGACAAGCGGGTTCTTACCACCCATCTCCAGTTGGACGCGCCCCCCACGATCGAAGACGGTTGAACCGATAGATTTTCCGACCGGGGTCGAGCCCGTGAATGTGACTCCGGTTACCTTGGAGGAACTAACTATTCCCTGTCCAACGTCAGACCCTCGACCCATCACGAGGTTGAAGACCCCTTCGGGCAAGCCGGCACGCGAAATGATCTCTGCCAAAAGCCAAGCTGATCCAGAGACCAATTCTGCTGGTTTAAATACAACCGTATTCCCATAAGCGAGTGCTGGAGCGATTTTCCACGCCGGAATTGCAAGCGGAAAATTCCAAGGCGTAATCACGCCAACGACACCAAGCGGTTCGCGTCGCACGGAGAGTTCTACACTCTGCCTAATTGACTCGTAACCCTCAGAGTTTGAGCGGTAAGCCTCTGTCGCAAAAAATTTGAACAGGTGGCCAGCTCGCGCCGCCTCGGCCGTTGCCTCGTCGAGTGTTTTTCCTTCCTCGCGCGCGAGGCAATCTCCGAGTTCCTTTTGCCGGGAAATAATCTCAGTGCCGATCGTGTCGAGGACATCGAACCTCTTCAACGGTGAGCATAAAGACCAAGCAGGCAATGCAGAGGCCGCAGCATCAATCGCGTCTTTAACCTGCTTAGCACCAGCCACCGCGTAAAGATCAATAATGTCTCGGGTGTCCGACGGATTCACATTCTCGATTCCGTCGTCGCCGCGCACCCATTCTCCGGCGATAAAGTTGTTCCTCAACATCTTGCTCCTTAAGCGAGTTTCTGTTCGAGGACAGGGCGCCAACCAATATCCTCATGGCGATGATCAAACGTGTTCAAATAAAAAAAATTGGCGGACGAAAAACCACGGCAGCATCGGGCAGTGTCTCGATGCATGAACGGTTGCGCGACCCAACTGTTGACGCCAACCCAGTTCCAAAGCTGATTGTGTTGATCCTCTAGCACAGCATCGCCGATGGATCGCCCAACATCAGATTCCGTTGGCGTCGGCAAGGTTTCAATGCCTGCCCCATTACAAACTATTTGATCCCATTCGTTGGTTGTCGAGGCAGCACCGCTAAAGCCATCCTCTGCAACCTCGAAATCATTACCGCCATCGAGAAGTCGGCACGTGTAGCGGATGCCATCAATATCTACATCCGTGCCAGACACATAGCCTGCATCAGCAAGGTCCTGCCAACTCACGTAAACCATGAGAACGCGGTCTGAGATCAGGAGTCTCGACGTCGCTGTCCGCACCGCAATCCATCTGAGACGGGCATCAACGTCGTCGGGTGTAGCGCCGAGGCGCCACTGAGACAAATCCGGTGCATCCGTGAAGCACTGAATGTCGCCATTCGGAAGCCCGTCGTAGGGACGCACCGCAGCCTGATCAACGAGCCAAGGCCTAAATGAGCGCCTCGTCGCCTCGCCGTCCCGGTAAAACCCGCCAAGCTCCAATGTGCCTTCGAACTCGATCATGCTGTAACCAGCATCCGCTCACGAACAACAGAGTAGAGCAGATGCGCCGAGATCGCCTCTGTTCGCCCGGACGGATCAAGGGTTGGGGCAACCTCCGCGATGTCCATCCCGTCGATCGGTTGTTTCGCAATGACATCCAGAATGTCGCAATACTGTTTGGGTGTGATGCCACTGTGAACGATTGAACCGGTACCCGGCAAATAACCGGCATCCATCGCATCAATATCCATTGAAAGATAGAGGCTGTCGCAACCGCGTGTTGCTTGCTCGATCGCAAGTTCCGCGACTTTCTTAGCACCGAGCCGATGCACATCGCCCGACGAGTAGACCTTGCCCCCCATATCCTCGATGAGACTCAGCTCTCCGCCACTGACCCAACCGGTGACGCCGATCCAGACCATGTTTTCACGCACGACATTCGGCAGTTCAGAAACTCGCCGACCATTCGTCGCGTGATTAAAATGCCCCCATGCCCCAAGCCGGTCCGAGAAATCCAGGTGACCATCAATCTGGATGTAGCCAAAGCGACGGTTCGGATCGATTTTGGTCAATGCTCTCGAATAACCGAGACACGCCGGGTAGCTGTTATAGTGATCGCCACCCAAGGCAAGAGGAACGCCTCTTTGACTCCTGACATATTCGGTCATCTCCGCGATTGAGGCCGTCGTATTATCGACTGATGTTGGGTCGATATTTGCGTCCCCCAGGTCGACAATCCATTTATCCGGATTGCGCCTCCAACTACCGCCATGCAACGCATCGTAAAACGCGTCTCCGGTTGCAGGCACATACTCTTTCATGATGCGGGTGGTCGCCCGGCGTAACGCTTCGGGCCCGAGACGGGCACCTATCCTGCTGGAGTGGGTCCAATCGGAAGGCATGCCAACGACACCGATACACCCCTCAATATCTTGATCCTCAACAGCGAGCGGCGCGTTAAACAGTGTGTTCGAGGAATTCTCGAGAACGATTTCAGCCATGTTGTCATTTGAAGGCATCTTCGCCTTCCTCCCTTTGCAGCGATGTCAAAATTCCCAGTCGACCGTAGATGTAACCCAACAGCGCCGTGACCAGCAGCCGCTGGCCTGTTTTGACGATGCTCATTCCGTTCAGGGTTGGGTTCATCCCGGTGACGATCAGCGTTGAAACATGGTACTGACCAACCGCCGTCAACAAAGCCTGCAACTTCGAGATAGACACACCGTCAAACCGACGGATCGGTGACATGCCGTGAAGCGGCGACGCGATTGCGCTCAGATCAAGATGCACGATCACGGAGTCAGCGCTTTTTGATATTGATGAGAACACAGCCTCAATCTCATCCACCGACATTAGCATCGCTTGCTTTGTTGAAATCAGGTAACCGCCTCGCTCTCGGAGTTGTTGAGACACCGCGGTGGAGGGAGAACGAGCAGGTGCAATCATCGCAATACGCGACGGCTCTATCGCGCTCTCTGAGACCAAATCCCCCACACACGATTGCTCGGATGTATCCACATTGAATAGGTCCGGGGGTGTCTTTCCGCCCAGCTGAACAAATGCAAGCGTTTCGCTTCTCGATTGCGCGCGAACCACAGATTTCACCGTTCGGGCATCGCCCGACAGCACAATGCTCGCGGCACCGCGGTCGCGGATTGCCGTAATGGTTTTTTCAATAACCTCGTTTGCAACCGGGTAGCTCAGGCCCTCCAGTGGGATGTCACCGACATCAATCAATCTTTCGTGGATCGACGAGGTGCTGATTTGCTTCCTGACGTCCACGTCGACCGGATGACTGAACTGAGGGTTCGCCTGCCAGCCGAAATAGACGGACGTCTCCCTCAAGGCTTGCGGCGTCATTCGATAGCCGACATCAGGTCCACGATTTTGCTCCATCGGGATACCGACGACCGCCAAGCTTTCGCCGGAGAGGTCTTCAAGCGTCCCTCTTGTCGATCTCATGAACGTGAGATCGCCTGCCATCCTCGGCAGCGGCCCTGAACGCAATCCTGTCATTGCCGGACGCCTCTCAGCATATCGACAAGGGACGCACAGATTGCGACGGTGAAATTCGTTAAAGCGCGACCATGAAGTTCGAAACTCGGGAGGTGTCCCGTCATCTCTACGCCGACAATCTGCCGCCCCCGAAAATGATCGGCCAGACCTTGGGCGTCGCCTGGTCGGTCGCCCCCGAGCCCCCCGTAGTTGCCGGCGTCACCATATATTGGGGCAAGGATGTCAGCATCGACACTGAGGAAACATGGTCCCTTGTCCGACGAATGGCCGCCATCGTGCAAAACTGCCCCGCAATTCGGGAACCATTGAAGAGATTGTTCTCGCCCCTCCAGGACATGGACCAACCGGGAAGATGCCTCCGATCTCGGCACGACAAGAGGTCCGTCAGGGTCGGCGTCATCTCGGTCGCGGAAGCGAGACAATCGGATGACTTCTAATTCGCTCGAATCAACGGCGTCCGAAACCCCGGCAATAATTGCGGGCGTTAAACCATATCCACCACTCGCGATGAACGGCCGCGCGCCGGTTTTTACAATCTGGCCGACTTGTTCACGCAACACATCGCCAAGTCGGACCGGCTCTAACGGGTAGACATTCAAATCGCCGACATCGACAATATTGTCGGCGTCTATAGAGAGTGCACTACGGGTCCAAGCGTCGGAACTGCAATAACGAAGTTGCCTTGCGAAAAAACGGCCGCCTGGCTCACCACTCCCAAAGTGATCACAGAAGATACCGCAGCAGGCCACTTTATCTGATCCAAGATCTGCAAGGTCCCCAACCTCTGCACCGAAGAAGGTTGCCTGCGAACGGAGGACCCTTTCGGATTGCTGATTTGCCAGTTGCTCCTTCATTATGCCTCCGACAAAACCAATCGAGGAGAAAGCACACGGAGCAATGCCTCTGCCGCTACAAACTCCGACAGTCCTCGCTTATCGAAGCTGGGCGCAACGTTTGTCACGACGCAACCAACGACGCGGGTCTCCTGAGCAACACCGTCAAGAATGGCTAACAGTTGTTCGGGACTCAGCCCACCAATATTCAAATCCGGTGTTCCCGCAGCGTGGCCAGAATCTACAACCGCAGCATCAATGTGCCAGAAAACCAATTCCTGATTTTGAAGAAACGCGCTGAGGGACTGCACTGCAGTCTCGACACCATCTTCGTAGACTTGCCCCGCGCATATAACCGGCGCATTAGCGGCAGTCGCGTCATCCCACAGCTCTTGCGGGATCAGGCCGTTGGTTCCAACGAAGCAAGTATTCACGCCTTGGGCATGATCACCCGGCAACATCTTCGGTGACAAATGCACGCAAGCAATTTCAGCATCGAGACTGGCCACTGACTCTAAGCAAGACGAGACCAAATCACGAGAGCCACCGAGTACAATTGGTACCGCGCTCGATGACTCGATCAGTTCAAATACGCTCTTCATGGCGTCAACGCTGATCGGCGTGACCAGATCGCCTATATCTAAGAGCGGCGTCGCAGGGTTTAATTTGAACGCAGTTCCAGAGTCCTCATCCTCAATCGCACCGCTCGAAGAATCGTGAAACACGCTGAGTACATCGTCTAACGCCAATCTAAGTGCATTCGGCCCCAGCGCGGTGCTACTTCTGTGTCCCGGTGCCGGATCGATCGGTGCTCCGATGATCGTGATTGCGCCATCAGAAACTTCTTCAGGCGTAGCCCCTTGGCGCACGGCAGTAGGTTGTACACTAGCATTCATCGAACTCATCATGCATATTCCAGTCTGGTATCGAAACGTCGTTTCGATAAAATGGCGGGATCACTGTTGAGGAGGAGCGAACTTTGGCCGAAGAAACGAAACGCAAGCCGCGCAAAAATCGTGCAAATGATGGATTTTCCGGCGTTGATGCCGTCGAGCGTGCATTCAAGCTCCTCGACGCATTTAACAGCGGCGACTCCGCGCTCGCGCTCAAGGAACTCTCTCAAAGAAGCGGTCTGACCAAGACCACGATTCTCAGGCTCGCTGTCTCGCTCGAGAAATTTGGCTACATGGCAAAAGATGCCGAAGGTCTTTACCACCTTGGCCCGATGCTGTGGCGCCTCGGTTCGCTGTTTCGACAGAACCTTGATCTCGAACGGATCATCAAACCGGTTCTGGAGGATCTTGTCGCGAAGACCGAAGAGAGTGCGTCTTTCTACATTCCACGAGGTGATTACGGAATTTGTCTTTATCGCGTCAACTCGAAGAGGCTTGCGCGCGATCACGTCGAAGCTGGAGACATTATTCCGATGGGACTTGGGTCGTCTGGTCAGGTCCTCAGGGCATTCAGTGGTGCGCGCGGCGCGCTTCCCTCGAAGATTCGCGAAGAGCGAACCTACCTGAGTATGGGAGAACGTGACCCGGATGTCGCCGGCATTGCCGCGGCGATCATCGGTCCGGGCGGTGAGGTCATTGGCTCTCTCAGCGTGTCTGGCCTCTTGACCCGCTTTGATGAAGAGAGGGTTGAAATTTACAGGAACCTGGTACTCGAAGCGGCAAGAAAAATCGAATATCGATTGGGCAATGACGGCTCTTGACCTGATCATGTGGCGCCGTCCTTCTTGCTGCGGCCAATCAACTGAACGCCGATGAGCGCCGCGATTGACACGACAATCAGGCAGGTGGAAATCGCGGCAATGGTCGGATCAAGCTGATCGCGCAGGGAATTGAACATGCGGCGGGTAATTGTGGCATTGTCGCCACCCGAGACCATCATCGAAATCACCACCTCGTCCAGCGACGTGATGAAGGCCAGAAAGGCCCCCGTCTGGATCGAGAATTTGACTTGCGGAACTGTCACCGTCCACAACGCATAAGCCCGTGATGCCCCAAGGCTACGCGCAGCCCGTTCCTGATCGAAATCATAGTTCTGCAAGCCCGACATCACGGTCACGATCACAAAGGGCAACGCCAGCGCGGTATGGGCGATCACAACCCCGGTAAGCGTGTAATTGAGCCCCAGTTTGGCATAAAGACTGAACACGCCGACGGCGATCAGGATCACCGGTACAACAATGGGCATGATCACGAGGATCTGCGCCGTGTTCCTGATCCGCGGAGTGGAACAATGCAGGCCATACGCACAAAGTGAGCCTAAAGGTGTCGCGATCGCCGTGGTCATCACCGCCGCAATCAGGGAGGTCTGCGTGGCGCTCATCCATTCTGGAGACGTGAAATAGGCCGTGTACCAGCGAAACGAGAACGACGTTGGCGGAAATTCCAGAAATGAGGCCCCAGAAAACGACATCGGGATCACGATAAGCGTGGGCAGGATCAAAAAAAATAGCACCGTGATGCCAACCACAGTTAGCCATAGGCCGTCAATTTTGCGTTGTCCTATTTGTTCCATCTTAGATTCCTCAGCGCATGAATAGTTTGTCGAGACCAAAGACACGGTTCATCAGCCAGATCATCACCAGTGCCAGCAGCAGCAGGACAACGCCCAAGGCCGATGCAGCGCCCCAATTGGAATAAACGGTGATGGTGCTTTCGATCCGTTGCGCCAGCATCTGTACCCGGCCACCACCCAGCAAAGCAGGTGTGACGAAAAAGCCCAGAGACAGGATAAGAACCAGCACGATCCCGGCAAAAAGACCCGGCAGCGACATTGGAAAAAACACCCGCCAGAATGCTTCGCGTGGGCTGGAGCCAAGACCTACCGCCGCACGCACCAGATCTGTGTCCACGCTGCGCATAGTCGCATAAAGCGGTAAAACCAGAAACGGCAGCATGATATGTACCATGCCAATGATCGATCCCGTCAAATTGTGCGCCAGTTGCAGCGGCTCGTCGATAATGCCCATCGACATCATTGATTCATTGATGATCCCGTTGCGCTGCAAAAGTACCAGCCAAGCGTAAGTACGCACCAGAACGGAAGTCCAGAACGGCACAAGCACGAAAACCATTAGAATGGCAGCATTCCTGTCCGACATCCGGGTCAGCCAGTAGCACAGCGGATAGCCCAGAAGGACGCAGATCACTGTTACAGCAATGCTGATCTGAAAAGTCACCACAAAGGTTCGCAGATACAGCTTACTATTGAAGATACGCGCGTAGTTTTCCGAGCTCAACTCACCCGCAGCATTGAAGAAGGATAGCGATGATAGCCAGAGAACCGGTAGAAAGACTACAATGAGAATAACGATAACTGCGGGCATTGAAAGTCCCAGAAAAGTGCGGCTTTCACGGCGCTCTTCGGATTTGAGCGTGCTTGCGTTCTGAAGCGCCTCAGCACCCTCATAGGCTTCGGCGACGCTCACGATATATGCTCCGGTACGATGATCGTGTCTTCGGGATGCAGGGCAAGGCCAATTTGCTCCCCCTTCGACGGCAGACCTGTCTGGCCAGCGCGATTGGCAGGGACGCGCACATTAATCTCGCCTGCGCTGTCGTGCTGAACGATGACCAGCACGCTGTCACCTTGATAAATGATGTCGTTGACCCGGCCGGATAAGTCATTGGCAGTTTCAGGCACAGCACCCGAGGTGACCTCCAGCAATTCGGGCCGGATCACCAAGCGATGGCCACCACTCCCCTGGGCAATCGGCAAATCAGATTTCAGCACCCGCTCGCCAAGTTGCGCCCTGTCGTTGGCCACCGTCACCGGCAAGGAAATTGATTCCCCGATGAAGTCCGCCACAAAGAAACTGTGAGGCTGACGATAAAGCCGCTCAGGTGTCTCGACCTGCTCAATCCGCCCATGATTGACCACCGCAATCCGGTCGGACATCGTCAGGGCTTCGCGCTGATCATGGGTCACATATACAACGGTTGCATCCAATTTTTGATGGAGGGCCTTCAATTCAATCTGCATATGTTCGCGCAGCTTTTTGTCGAGCGCGGACAGGGGCTCATCCATCAGGATAATCTGCGGCTCGAATACCATCGCTCTGGCAAGGGCCACACGCTGTCTTTGGCCGCCAGATAATTGTGTAATGCGCCGATCCCCATAGCCGCCAAGCTGTACGGTATCCAGCGCACGCTCGGCGCGGGTCTTTTGATCGCTTTTGGAAATCCCACGGACTTTCAGTGGATAGGCCACGTTTTCAGCCACCGTCATGAATGGAAACAAAGCATAGCTTTGAAAAACCATGCCAAGCCCGCGTTTGTGCGGCGGCGTTGCAATCATTTCCTGATCGCCAAACCGAATAGACCCGCTATCAGGCCGTGTAAAGCCTGCAAGGGCCATCAGCAGCGTCGTCTTTCCCGAGCCCGATGGCCCAAGCAGCGTCAGGAATTCGCCTGCAGCAATATTCAGCGACACATCATCCAGCGCTTTGACCGATCCGTAGGCCTTGCACAGGCTGGATATTTCGATGGGAAGGGATTGGGCAGTAGACGACATAGGGGCTCCTAACCTGTCAGAAATGGGCGCAGTACAAAATGCACTGCGCCCAAGTGGATTACTGCTGGATCAGTGTGTCAAACTGTTCAGTCAATTCACCCAACTGGCCGATGTAAAAGTTCGGGTCGACCAGAAGTTGCTTGCCGTAGTTTTGTGGATGCGTGTTGATCTTGACGGCTTCCGCTTTTGACAGGATGCCGGTATCGAATGCGCCTGCGTTCACCGGGCCAAGCGGCATGGTCTTCGCCAGACGAGCCTGGGCCTTGGCAGATAGAATCTCGTTGATCAGCTTCATTGCGTTGGCCTTGTTCGGTGCACCTTTGGGAACAAGCAAGCAATCGATATCCATCGTGCCGCCATCGAACGTGTAGGAGACATCTTTGCCGGAACCGAGCACGCTCTCAACACGGTTATGCCCCATGTGGATCATATCAACCTCGCCGTCTCGCAGAAGCTGAGCGGACTGCGAGCCCCCGCGGTACCATACAGTTACGTGAGGAGCGATCTTGGCCAGTTTGCTCCAGGCGCGTTTTTGTCCTTCATCGGTAGCCAGTACTTTGTAGACATCACGCAATGGCACACCATCGGCCATGAGTGCAGCTTCCAGATTGTAGTTCACCTTGCCGTGCATGGAACGTTTGCCAGGGAACTTCTCAAGATCGAAAAAGTCAGCCCAGCTCTTGGGTCCATTGTCGCCAAACTTGTCCTTTTGATAGGCGATCACCTTGGTGAAGTTGATAAAGCCGATGTAGTTTTTATGGATCAACTCCTTGGGGATACCCGTTGTGTCGACAATCGAATAATCGATTGGCTCAAGGCTGCCCTCTCGGCTGAGAGTTTCACACGAGGGCAAGTCCTGCTCAGTCACATCCCATGCGACGGCCCCCGCCGTGATCTGCGCGCGTACATCCTGAATACCGTTTGTCGTATCTTCCTTGACCTTAATGCCCAATGCCTTCGAAGCCGGCGCGAGCATCGATGACCGAAGAGCATCCTGGAATGATCCACCCCAAGACGCGAATACAACCTCATCGCTGGCTTGCGCCGAGAGGCTCGCACCAGTCGAGAGGATCACGGAAGTGACAACCGCACAAAACGATCGCCGCGAAGTAACGTTTAATAAACTCATGAAAGCCTCCTAATTGAATATTTTTATGTTTCGATGATCGAAACGGTATTTCGAAAATACATATTTTGTTGATTGAGTCAAGTCGATTGACTTCGAGACCTCAACGGACTGGATTTGTTCTCGTGAGAAATTTTAAGATGTTCTCTCGATTCAGGCGGCATCTCTGTGCCTCCAGACCCTAGAAACGGCCCGGAATAGTAGCTCAAAACTAGCGAGTTCCGTTACTGTTAAGGGTTGTCGGACATCTGCCGTATCTCGGTGCTGGCCCTGGGCACGGTTCGGCAGGTGTCGGACAAGCCTCAGGGGAGGAAACTGCGGGCAGTTCAGGCTCGGTATTTCGGCAAGCATGGCCTATGGTGTTTTG
>JAJFIJ010000340.1 GCA_021775105.1 Rhodospirillales bacterium
TTGACCGGTTGGGGCCGGCCAAGGGCATTGCCCAGACGGCAGCGGTTATCGGACGGGTTTTTCGCCGTGACGTGCTGATGGCGATCGCCCGCAACAGAAATGCCGATCTCGATTCCGCTCTGCTTGATCTGGTCGCGGCGGGATTGATCATGACGGCAATGACCGGCCCGTCCGGAGGGTTTGAATTCAAACAGGCACTGATCAGGGATGCGGCTTACCAGTCCCTGTTGATCCGCACCCGGCGCGACCTGCATCTGTCTGTAGCCGATGAACTTGAAAACCGAGACGATGAAGGGTTCCACACCGAACCGGAAGTGATCGCCCACCATTTGACGGAAGCCGAACAGCCGGCGCGCGCCCTGCCCTACTGGACCCAGGCAGCAGAGATATCGGCAAAACGCTGGGCCAACGCCGAAGCGGTTAACTTCTACCTGAAAGCCCTTGCCGCCAACCGCCAGACAAAACCGGATGAGACAGCAAAAGAAGTCGGGTTGCTGCTTGATATGGTTGCCAGCATGCGGATCATCGACCGCTTTGATGAGGCCTTCACAGCCCTGGATCAGGCGGAAGCCCTGTCCGCAAATGTCGCCGACAACATCGACCTGATCCGCGTTCATTATCTGCGCGGCAACATGTATTTTCCGGTTGGCAATATTGAAGGTTGCCTGAAAGAACATTCCGAAGCCTGCCGGTTGGCGCGGGAGGCCGGGATCGCCGAATACGAAGCGCGCGCATTGGGCGGCATCGGCGACGCCTACATGCTGGGCGGGAAAATGGCTTTGGCCGAACATCATTTCGACCGCTCAGTGCAGATTTGCCGGCAACATGATCTGGTCGGGATCGAGACCGGAAACCTGGCGATGCGCGCACATATGCGGCTTTATCTAAACCGGTTGGGGGAGGACGTTGAAGACTGCACCCGTGCCATCAAGCTGTCGATAGAGGCGGGCAACCGGCGTTCCGAAATGGTCGCCAAGGGAAGTGTTCTGGCAAAAATTCTGGTTGAACTGGGGCAATGGGCGGAAGCTGAAAAGAGCCTGCGCTCGGCGCTGGAAATTGCCGAAAACCTCGGCGCGCTCCGCTACATCCCCATGTACCAGTCGCAACTGGTGAGAATTCTGTGGGCCACGGACCGGAAAGAACAGGCGGTCGCGGTCGCTATTGATGCCCTGGACGGAGCGAGATCGGATGGCATGGTGTATAGCGGCGGCATGGTGCTCGGCGCCTGCGCCAAGGTCTGCGATGACCGCAAAGTCGCCAAAGGTTATCTGAACGAAGGGCTGGAGCTTCTCAAAAGCGAAGTCCCCGCCCACAACCACCTCTGGTTCCATCTCGATGCCATGGACACGGCGCTGGACTGGCAGGACTGGGATATCGTCGACCGCCACGCAGATGTGTTCGAGGCCTTCGCCGAACCGAGAGAAATTATCTGGGCCACCTTCCACATCGAACGCTGCCGGTTGCTGGCGAAAGTCGGTAGGGGAACAGCCGATGATGCCGACCAGAAACGGCTTAAGGTCATGGCCGAAGAAGCCCGTGCGCGTAGCCAAATACCGGCCATGCAATCGATTGAAATGGCTGTCGGCTCTGACAGTTAGCGAAAAATGCCCGCTGTTGCTGGCGTACTTGACGATTTTTCATAGCGATCAATTTGGCGGCGGTTGACCCTGAGGCGACATTGCCAGTTCTATAGAAAGAGAGGAATGTGTTAGCCATGTTGAGTCGGCTAAAAAATTGGGCTGGCACGATCAAACGTGACATACACGCACTTTACCTTGCTGGTCGTGATCCTCGTGTGCCTTGGTATGCTAAAGCGTTAGCAGTTACTGTGGCTGCCTATGCGGTGTCTCCGATTGATCTTATCCCGGATTTCATTCCAGTTTTTGGGTATCTGGATGATATTATTCTGCTTCCTATCGGGATTTATCTTGTAATCAGACTGGTCCCTCCAGATGTCATGGCTGAATGCAGAATGCGAGCCGACACCAAAAAGGAACATCCCACTAGTCGTTGGGCCGCAGTGATAATCATTGGCATTTGGTTGGTATCATTAAGTTTTGCTTCCTGGTTCGTCTATCGTTTTTATCTATTAAAATAGATGCACGTCCCATTAGCGAATATCGCCCCCATTAGAACTTCTGCTAATGCCTACACCCAGTCTAACCCGGTCGTTCTGATTTTCGACCGATTTAGGGAGAACAGCGGTTGTGACTGGTACGACCCTGTCACAACGCCCAGTGGCGCAGTCCGATAACCCCCAGTGTCACCATGCTGATGGCGATAAAAGCGAACGGCGGGTTCCAGCGCCAGGCCATGGCGTAGGCCGATACGCCGCTGACCCGCGACAGATAAAGGGTCGTTGCTGAATAGGGACTGATGATCGTCGACAGGCCCCAGACACCCAGCAAAGCCAGACCGATAATCCAGTCGGGAGCGCCCATGACGTCCGGCGGCAGCACTTCACCAACCAGAATGACAACGATCACCGGATGCAGGCCGATCATGCTAAGCAATGCTACGCCAAAAGTCAGGACCGCCAGCCGCGCATCAATTGAAGGCAACCAGAGATCAAGCAGCGGCCCCAGATCGTTTGCCGGAATCAACGACGAGACGCCGACGCCAAACACGGTCGCGCCGACAAACACCAACGCTTCGTTACGCAGCGACGGCAGGCCGGTAATCACCCGCGTTGCCAACCCGCGTATCCGGGTCAACCGGGTCGCCCGGTCGCGGGCCATTGACGCCGCCCAGATCAGGGCAAAGGGCGGTGCGACAAGTCCCAGCGCCACGGGAATTGAAATGCCGACACTTTCAACCAGACCAACGACAAGGATGGCAAGGGACCCGAGGATTCCGACCACACGGAATTTGTTTTGTGATGACAGTTGGGCGGCATCCGTCGCGGCAGTGGTTGCGCGCCGACCATAGAGGATGCGGTCATAAAAAAAGCCGCCAAACACGCCGATCATGGCAAACAGAAACCCGAACGGAGCGACATCGACCCATTCAAGGGTCGGCAACGCGGTCAGGACAACGACCATGCTGACGTAAAACGGTGACCAGCTCGAGGCACTGGTGAATCCCAGCATCAGCGCCGTCGACAACCGTTTCAGCAGATTGGGATCAAGCTTGCGGTCAATC
>JAJFIJ010000035.1 GCA_021775105.1 Rhodospirillales bacterium
GTGGCATCGCCACACCGGCCAATGGTTCCGCGTCCATCAAGGCTTGTCTCTCAAAGACGTCCTTCACGCCATCGAAACAAGCGAATTCCTTCTACCTGTCTGATCAGCGCCCTTCACCGGACGGATACTTCATATAAGGTCCGGAGCTGCAACCACTTCAATCAGGAACGTCATCTCTACAATCGCCAAACATTTAAAATTCAACGTGACGCCGCATTGTCCGAATGTCGCCAGCTTTGTGTGGTATAACGGAGATATCATCCGCCATTCAGAGGCATGTTCACATTTATCTGACAGTGCTCCCTACGATGCCAAAACTCGATTGATACTGGTCTTTAGCGTCTCCGCCGTCGGCGGTTTGAGCAGGAAATCATTGATCTTGTGAATCCTGGCATCGCGCAGGTTCTTGTCAGTATCTTTCCCGGTCAGAATGATAATCGGAACTTTGGCATATTCGGGAACAGTGCCGTAGCGGACCCGGCGGACGAATTCGTAACCTGTCATTTCCGGCATTTCGATATCGCAGATTATGACGTTGATTTTCGGATCCGCCGTCTCCAGTAACCTGAGGGCGTCGTTTCCATTATCTGCCTCGCTGACGTTACCGACGCCAATATTTCCGAGCGTCTTAGTGACAGCCACGCGCGAGATGGGCTCGTCATCGATAATCAGGATATTGCAGCCTTCAAGACTGGCGTGGGGCATTTAAGAGTCCTCTTCAGTCCGACGGGTATCTAACCATGACGGGCTCGGGTCGGCAACGGCGTTCTCCGCCATCTCCAGAAAAGCTCGCACCACCTTCAGCCGCCGTCGTTCCTTAAAATAGACAAGGTATTCGGAAACCTCCAATCTGGGGTCCCTAAGGGGAATTGCAACGACCCGGTCGTCACGCCCCGCATCCGCCTCCGACATGATGCTAATTCCATGTCCTTCGGTTACCAGTTCGCGAATGGACTCCCAGTCTCCGACATCCATTAACTGTTCCGGCACCAGATCTTTCCGGCGAAGAGCTTCGCCGACCAACTTTCGGATGTGGGTTCCTTCTTCTCGCAGAATCAACGGCTCGCTCACGGCTTCCTTCAGAGAAACTGACGTACGACTGGCGAAAGGATGGCCCACGGGAACCAGAACCACAACACTATCAACCTTGATCAGGGTTCGCCCCAGGCCAGGTTCTCGGGGTGGATCGGAATGAACGGCAATGTCGATGTGGCGATTATGCAGCGCGTCTATCAGGTCATCTCCATTGCGCACAAACAGCGACACCCTGGGTTCCGGGAACCGCGCCTTGAAGGCCGTCATCAGAGGAACGATTTGATGCGATCCGCTCGCCCCCAGTAAAAGGTGCCCGCCGGTCAGATCGTGTGCGCCGGCGAGAATCTCTTCCGCCTCGCTGGCGCAGGCGAACAGGCGGTTGGTGATGTCGAACAATTCCTGGCCGAACGTTGTTAATTGCACGCCACGGCCCCGGCGTTCAAAAAGCTCTGCGTCATACCCGGTTTCCAGTGCATTGACCTGCTGGGACAACGTTGGCTGAGCGACACGAAGAGCGCGGGCCGCCTTTGAAAAGCCACCCTCCGCGGCGACCGCGTGAAAGGCCCGGAGATACGTAAAATTAATAGGCATTCCCTATACATACTATAACAAACATATATTTGTTAAATGTTTTTGTTCATGAGAAAACATCCTCGTCAAACAGGCCCAAAACCCATGTGTGTATGGATGCGCAGGGCATGAAATCCTGGAACTGATCGTCTAATTCGGTGAAATCCCATGGTTTCATCGGGTGCGGGGTCCCGGAAGGTGTTGGGTGTTGGCGAGGCAGTCACCCTGCCGCCGACCGGGGCCCTTGCGCGACGGAATAACCCTATATGCAGTATTGTTTTTTTGGTTCCTAATTTTAAATTAAGTGGTTAAGCTGTTGATGCGTTTATCAAGCAATGAATCTTTTCGCTGCCTCGAGGATTCGAAGACCGCACAAAATCTTGAGTATTGTTCTCGAGAGAATGGACGCGACAACAAGAATGATCGCCTCGCATTTTCTGCGAAGGGTGGATCTGGGAGGCAGTTCGGATGGTTTCGTCACAGTTTGTGAACAGGGTTTGGCGTGCACATTTTATATCCAAGGTGAGCGGGGCCATAGTTTCGGCACTCATTTTTATGAGCCTGTTAAGTTCACCTACCCTGTCAGCCGAAACGTTCCCGACGGCGATCCCCAAGACCAAGGGCGAACTGGCGGTGATCATCAAGGCGATTCTGCAAAAGGACGCGGCCTTCCTTAAAAGCTTCAAGACCAGCAGTACGTCCGCCAGCGCGACAATGAAAATCAAGAACGAGGACGTCACACTTGTCGCGTTCAAGCGCCCCGGCGTCGCGAAGGTCCTGCTGGCCATCGTGCCAAAGAATTTCAAGTTGAGCAGTTTCGTTCCCATCCCGTCGGGTTCTCCCGTTGATGGTGTCACTTTCAGCAATGCCGCTCTCGTCTATGTACCCAAGGGAGCAGGGAAAACGGGGGTTAGCACGTCCAGTTTGCCGACTTCTCTGTCTCATTCCTTTAGCAATCTTGGTGGCAGGGCCGATTTCAAGGACGGGCTGAACATCTTCGGCGAAGCCGATTTCCAGTCGGCGGGTGTGATCAGGAAACTGCTGTCGACCGTTGGTCACAGCAATATGCGTTTGCCGCTGAGCGGGGCGTTTTCTGCAGATATCCTGCGCTACGACTTCAAGACGGCCAGCCGGAAACTGAAAGAAGAGTTATTCAACGGTCTTAATCTCAGGCTGCCGTTGCCCAAACTGAGCATCCCCGGCATGCCAAAAATGGTGTCGGTCAAGGACGCCCATCTGGCGATTGTCGGGCGTGAGGTCAAGGGCAAGCGCAAGATATTTGCCGGTGTCACCGGCGAGTTGGACATCAAGCTTGGCCGCAAGAACAGCGCCTTCACCTTCGGCATGTTCAGCGGCGACAAGGTGGAATTGACGGCCGAATCAAAGGACAAGACTACGCTTCCTTTCTTCAAACCCCTTGACCTGACGAATATGGCCTTCAAGGCGACGAAAAAGAACGGCAAGTGGTCGGTCTCGGTTGACGCCAAAACCAAACTCAACAACAAGGAGATGGATGTCACCGTCACCAAACCGGCGAACGCAAAACAGTTTGCGTTGATCACCACGGACATCAAGCTCAGTGATTTGTTGCCGGGTGCCGACAGCGTGCCGGGCCTGACCGATATTACCTTCACCAAACTCGCCATGTTCGATACCTACGTTGAGGTGCGGGGCAAGGTGAAGGGCGCGGACACCGTTGTTGTTGCTTTCAAGCACAACAACAAACGCTACATCGCCGCCAACGTGGTCAAGGATTTCGACATCGGCTCGATCATCCCGAACGTCAGCAAAACGCCCTTAAGCGACGCCAAGTTCGAGAACATGGTATTTGTCTGGGCACCGAAGGGGGGTGCGGTCAAGAACCTGGATGTCTCCGTCCTGACGCCGGATATTGAAAAACCAGCCAAAATCACGGTCAGCAAGATAGACCTCAAACCGGGGGTTACCATTTTCGGGCAGATGGTGATCGAGAAAAGCTCCAAGGTCGGGAAACTTCTGACACAGGTCGGGGCTTACAAAAACAAAATCAAACTCAACGGTACCCTGTCCGCCGCGATCTTCCACCCCGGCAGTGCCGCAAACATCAAGAATGAGGTTCTTGACAGTCTTGATCTCAAGCTACCTTTGCCCGCCGTCCATCTTCCCGGTGTACCGAAGGCTGTCAACATCCAGCAGGCCGTGCTCGCCATCAAGGGCAATAACGACAAGGGCACCCGATCCGTGGTCGTGGATGTCGCGGGGCGGCTGGACGTCAGTCATGGTTCTGCCAGGGCCGATTTCGATTTCGACATCGATATGGTCAGGAAGAACGGTCAGAACAGGATCAGGATTGACGCCACCGAAGTGCCGGAAACAAAGTTTACGGTAAACATGGTCGAGACGCTCAGGTTCTCGAACATGTCCTTCCATATGGACAATTTCAGCGGCAAGGGTTGGAACGCCTTTCTCAAGGCCGATACAAGTGTCCGCAACACGCCGATCAAGATTTGGTACTATCCCGCAACCTCCGAACAACCCCGGCACATCAATATCGATCCCAAGGGACTCTCCGTCGGCAAACTTCTCGGTGTCGGGGGACTGCCGGGGATCGACAATATCAAGCTGGAGTCGGTCCAGATTTATCCCGGCCAATGGCTGTTCTATGCGGATGTCAAAGGGGTTCAGTCCTATATTGCGGCTGAGAAAGCGCCGAACGGATCCGGTCATTTCATCTCGGTCGAACTGAACGATTTCTCACCCGCGCAACTGATTCCGGGTGCCGGGGGGTCACCGCTGAAAGACGCGAAGTTCAAGGGGCTGACGCTAGTTTACAGTCCGCTAAAATCGGCAACGTCACTGGACAAATCCGGACTTGGAAAAAGCGCCGCCGACTGGATCAGGAAATCGAACAAAAACCCGATCCTGAAACCGGGTATGAATGTCTTTGGTCATCTCGATATCCATCCCTCGGGCGAGATTGCGAATCTACTGAAGGAAGTCGGCGTCACCGATCTGAAACTGCCGTTGAGCGGCGGGTTCAGCCCGAAGGCCTTGAGCGCGAACCCGGGCGCGATCAAGAACGAAATTCTCAACAACCTGGATATCACCATGCCGCTGCCGGAACTCAAACTTCCCGGCATTCCGAAGGCCGTCGACATCCAGCACGCCTTGCTCGCCATTAAAGGCAAGAACGGCGCGATAGATGTCGACGTGAACGGGCGTCTCGACGTCACCCATGGCTCGTCGAAGGCCGACTTCGACTTCGACGTTGATTTGGTCCGGAAGGACGGTAAGAACAAAATCAAGATTACGGCAAAAGAAACAAAGACATCGAGATTTAAACTTCCACTGTTCGTTCCCATCGAACTGACCAACATGTCGTTCGAGATGAATAATTTCGAGTCCTCGAAGTGGAGCACGTCGCTCAAGGGGGACGCGGCGATCCGCGGTACCACGGTTTCGTTGAGCTACGATAGCCAACCGAAGGGCGCGTATATCGCTGATATCGATCCCAAAAACCTGACGATTGCAAAATTGGTCGGCGTATCGGATTTGCCGGGGCTCAGCGATGTCGAGTTGAGCTCCGTTCAGATTTATCCTGGCCGCTGGTTCCTTCAAGGCGAGGTGAAGGGCATCAAGACCTATTTCCAGATTCAAGAGGCGCCTGGCGGTCATCTCGTAGCTGCATACCTTAGCGACCTCAAGCTATCCAGCCTCATTCCCGGGTCCGGCAATTCGCCGCTCAAGGACGTAAACTTTTCCAATATCGTGGCGTTCTACTATCCCGGCAAGCAACCGACGACGTTAAAGGGTTCGGGTTTGAAGCACGACGCCTATCTCTGGGCATTCCAATCGAATAAGAATAATCCCCAGGTCAAGCCGGGTATGAATGTATTCGGCCACATGGACATCAAACCGTCCGGCGAATTGGGTAAGCTCCTGAAGGATGTCGGCGTCACCGAACTCAAGCTGCCACTCAACGGCGGCTTCAGCCCCAAGGCATTCGCCAAAAACCACAGCGCCCAGGACATCAAGAACTCTATCCTCGATAATCTGGATATCAAAATCAACCTGCCCAAGTTGAAGATACCCGGGGCGGGCCAGCACCTGACACTCAGGAACGACCGTCTTGAAATCAAGGGCAAGCTGCCCGACGGAAAACGCGGCCTTTCGGTGAAGGTCGCCAGTGACGCCGAGATCAAGGTCAAGAGAGAGAAACTCGCCTTTGCGATCGAGGTCGATTACGACCGCTCGCAAGGGGCGGCGGAGACCGATCTCGAGATTAAAGGCCACACAGACAAACCCTGGAACAAACCCTTGGGCATAAACTTCCTCGACCTGAAGGAGCTGACCCTCGACATCAGGAAAAGGAAGACCGCTGACGGCACGAAGACCTACGATGTCGACATCGCTGCCAAGACAGATATCGGCAGCCATTCGAAACTGGATGTGAGCGTCGAGGTAGACGAGAAGAACGGCAAGCTGGAGGACGCGTTCCTCGAACTCGATGGGCCACTGAAGCTGTCTGAAATTCCCGGCGTGAAGGAAATCCCCAACGCCAGCCATTTCGAAATCGACACCATCAAGATTTCCGAACACGGCATCGAAGCGAAAACGGACTTCGGCAAGAACAAGGACCTGGACGTGTTCCTGTTCACCGGGTCGGGCTGGAACCTGATCCTGCGACAGGACAATTTCGCAATCACCGAATTCGTGCCGCCCCTGAACGATACGCCCTTGAAACATATCAAGTTATCGGAAGCGGCCATCGTGCTGTCCAAGGACGGTTTGCAAGGGCCGCTCTCGAACTTCTCAATCATTGCTCAGGACGCATTGAAAGACATCTACGGGTCGAAGACCGCCCATGTTGATGTGGACTCCGGTTTAAGTCTGATTTCCGCCTTCGAGCACAAGAATGCGGGAGGAGGGCTATCCGGCGCACTCAAGCGTTTGGGTCTGGCCGAGGAGCGCGTGGTACTCACGGGCGATATCGGCGGCTTGTTCGGTGGGCCGACCAGGCTCGAAGTCGATGTGGTCCTGAATGCCAGTCCGGGCGCCAAACATCAGCCCAAGTGGATGAAATCCAAGCCGGGCGTAGACGTGGTGTTTTCGTTGATCGCCAACGAAACGGCCCCGGCGCAGTTTGACATCGAGATCGGAATCGGTACCGACGTCATCGCCAACATGCACGGCACCGAGCTCGACTTTACCGCCAAGACGGCGCTGGAGTTCGAGGACGAAAAGATCGACGTCAAGATCGTCGCGGACATGAAGGACAAGAAAGGCTGGAAGAAACCTTTCGGCATGCCGGGCTTAACAATCTACGAAGTGGGCTATGATCTGGGTATCGATGTGGAAGGTGCCGTTCATATGGGTTTCGACGGCAACGTCAAAATCTCGGGCGACGACTACAAACTGGCGTTTGACGCAGATCTGGAAGGCGGATTGATCCCGACGGACCTTGCCCTCATCGCCAGCGCCGACAAAGTTGATTTCCTTTTCATTGAAGAAATCGCGACCGCCATGCTGGGCGGGAATTTCAGTATCGACATGCCGAAAGGCATCCTGCCGAGTTTCACTGGTGTCAAGTTCGCATTCGCCACACCCGGCGCCCAGGACCCGGATTTAGGCATCGATGGAGAGGGATTCGCTCTCAAGGGCGCCATGAACTGGCTCGACCACGAACTCGGCGCCATGGGGCTTTCGATTAACCCGACGTCCGGCATCGCGGCGAACGGCAAGATTGACGACATGAAGCTGGGCAATATTCTTGATTTGAAGAACAATCATTTTGACTTCAAGGCAGGTATTAAGGGCGTTCCCAGCCTCAAGCTCAATGGCGATATCGACGTGCTCAATTTCAAGGACACAGTGGAGGTCGATTTCGGCAAGAAAGGCGTGATCTTCAAGAGTTCGGCCAGCGCCGGCAACGCTTTCAAGGCCGATGTCGATTTCGAACTCACGGGCGTCGACATTTCCGCCAAACACCCCGAATTCAAGAAGGCCGACTTTTACATGAAAGGCGATCTGCACATGGATGTCGGCAAGTTCATCTCAGGCCCCGCCAAAGACGCTCTCGACGATATTTTCAATGATATGAGCGCGGGGTTCAAAAAGGCGGAGGACGCGCTGAAAGGCGCGCAGGACAAGGTCAACGGCCTGACCGCCAAGATCAACGCCGAACGCGCCAAGGTCCGGCGCGAACGGGCGGCGGCCGAAAGTAGGCTGCAGGGTGCCGAAAACCGGGTCAATCAGCTGAACAGCTGGATAAATGATGACTGGGGCCACTACCATAGCTGCCATGGCTGGGGCAAATGGGCCTGCCGGGCCAGATGGGGTATTCGCATCGGCGCGCTCAAGGGTGCGCGATGGGGCGCGGACGAAGCGTTGCGCTTGGCTGAGACCTTGGTCGCCCACTTTCCGATCGATCTTGACCCGCGGGTCGCGGTCCTGATCACAGAGCGGGATGCGGCACGGGTCGCGCTTAAAGTCGTCCTTGACGCTATCAAGGGTGCGGACCTCATAGACAAATTCCTGAAAGACGCGACCGATGCGGTTGCGAATGAGCTTGGCAAGGCTGCCAATATCGACATCAAGAAAGCCTCGTTTGAGGGCGATCTTCGCGGCATTATCTCGAAAGACGAACCCATGTTGTTGGGCCTCGATATCGAAATGTTCGGCGTCGAGTTCAAGGAGAACGTCTCGTTTAAATGGAAAGACACCCCCTACGACGTCGAGCAGATGGGCGTCATGGGCCTACACGCACTGGAGCGGGTCGTCGACGACGTGCTTCACTGGATGCCCGGTTACCTGAAGCACAAGGTCCACAACCATATCGCCAGTAAAATGGACGCCAAGCAGGCCGCGGCCAAGCGCGAGCTTGCCAAATACGCCAAGGACTTTAGCGCCATTGCGGCGTCCCAGAAGGCCGCACAGGACAGAATGGCGGCGCGAAACGTCGCTTTCCTGGAGGCGAAGATGGCCGAATGGGCAAGCCCGCTCGATCACGACACGTCGGAGACCTTCTCGAACGAGTTGGTCGAGGTCGGACACTCCGGGCTCTGCCTGTCCGTGGCGGGGACGAGTATCGTCCAACACCCTTGTAACGATGACAAGGCACAGCGTTTCTCGACCAGCCCGACGCCGGGCTCGCCGATCATTTCGGCGAAGCTGGGCTACGTCTTCATCAAATCGAGCAGCGGTGAATGCCTCGTCCCCGAAGGCACATGGAAGTACGTCAATAAGCAGTTCAGCGATCCGAAACTGCCGAAGGAAGGAGCGTTCACCTTCAAGATCGATGAGTTCCAGGGTGACGGCAAGATGACCATCAAGAAGTGTGCCAACGTCGCCGAAATGTATTGGAAGGTATTGAAGCACGGCGCCAATCCCACGAAGAAAGGCGGCGGATGGATGCTGATGGCCAATCGGGCGACGAATCAATGTCTGCACTTCTCGCATTCGAGCGCCAAGCCCGGCGTTGCCCAGGCCGAGTGGAAAGCCTGCGTGGGTTCGGCCAACCAGGTTTACCGTCTGGCCGACAGCGCCTCGCCGAAATACTACGCCGACTATATCTCGCTCAGGAACGACCAGTTGGGGCTTTGCGTCGGTGAAGCGGCGAAGGATACCACGGTCTCCATGGTGACCTGCGACAAGGCCGCCTTCTACGACTACATGGTCGATATCCGGGGTTATGCCAAGTTCATCAATTATCACACCGGTCATTGCCTGCAGCCGGGCGGTTACGGCAAGGGCGCGAAGATGACCGAGGTGCCGTGCACGCAACTTGATTACCAGTGGTGGGACGC
>JAJFIJ010000341.1 GCA_021775105.1 Rhodospirillales bacterium
TTCCTGCCACAAGTCATGAGTCAGACAGCGGCTCTTGTTGGATTTGCAGCCTGTCGGTGAACCAGGCGAACAACGTGTTGCCTTGATCGGCTCATCAACGGCAAAAATGATGTCAGAAATCCGCATTTCATTAGGATCATGGGCGACCAGATAACCACCACCCGGACCACGCACACTCTTGACCAGTCCACCCTTGCGTAATTTTCCAAATAATTGCTCAAGATAGGACAATGATATTTCCTGACGTTCGGCGATTTCGGCAAGTGCTACCGGCTTGTTCGTCGTCGACTGAATTGCCAGATCAGTCATTGCCATCACCGCATAACGGCCTTTCGTGCTTAACTTCATAACTCTCTCCTGATTTTCCCCTGATCACCCACCATAAGGTTCGGTAACCAGCACTACGTGCACACCCGATTACGTCCACGCTTACTTAATTCTTAATTATGGCAGACCTCTATTTCGCTTGTCCGCCTGACTTTCTAATCTCTTCTTCACGCTCTCCAGCCAGCGCAACGTCGCCACCGCTTTCCAGTTCTTCAACCCGTGTCAACAGCGCACCGATCTGCCTGCGGAGGTCTTCAATGGTTTGCAGCATGGGATCCGGCTGTCCTTCAGAGGTTGTTGCATAAGCCTGAAATTCCTTGGCCTTCTGCTTGTTCTTGGGCATCACAATTCTTGCTGGAATTCCGACAGCCGTAACCCCTGAAGGCACGTCTTTACTGACCACAGCGTTGGAACCAACGCGAGCGCATTCACCAACAGTGATCGGTCCCAAAATCTGGGCTCCAGACCCGACAATAACATTGTCTTCCAGAGTCGGGTGACGCTTCACTCCAATCTGCTCGTGAGAATCAACCGAGGGCGCAACGCCACCCAATGTGACGTCATGATAAAGGGTGACGTCATCACCAATGCAAGAAGTTTCACCGATCACCACGCCTGCGCCATGATCAACAACAAAACGCCGACCAATTACAGCACCGGGATGGATTTCGATCCCGGTAAACCATCTCCCAACTTGAGAGATGAAGCGGCCAAGAAATTTGAAATCCCTGATCCAAAGCCAGTGACTGAAGCGATAAATCATCAGGGCATGAAAACCCTGATACAGTGTCATCACTTCCCAAGCGGTCCGCGCCGCCGGGTCGCGGGCCTGATAAGCCGCAATATCTTCCTGAATTCGCTTGAAAACCATGGCTTCTACTATATCTTCTGTTTCTTCCAAGAATTTACCAACAGATTCACGGAACCTGCTGCCAATAACGCTATAAAAAACTGCAAAGGTTTATCTCATTGAGCAGAATATATGATCTCCCAGTACAGTTATCAAGTATGTCGGGAAAAATAGATGTTTATGGCAGAAATAAAGGGATTTTTTTCCGCACTAATTTAGTTGGTTTATTGGAATTATTCTATTGTAGGATGATCACACAAGATGCCTGAAGTCATATTTAACGGTGCCGAAGGTCGCATTGAAGGCCGATATCACCACTCAAAAGACCATAGCGCCCCTATCGCCTTGCTGCTTCACCCTCATCCGCAGCACGGTGGAACGATGAACAACAAAGTCGTTTATGCGCTTTATCAGAGCTTTGTTAAGCGCGGATTTTCCACTCTCCGGTTCAATTTTCGGGGCGTCGGTCGATCACAGGGCCAGTTCGACAACGGCCCTGGCGAACTTAGTGATGCGGCCACCGCGCTGGATTGGGCACAGACCTACAATCCCAACGCCCAAACCTGCTGGATCGCAGGATTTTCGTTTGGTGCATGGGTTGCCATGCAACTGATGATGCGGCGTCCAGAGATTTCGGGTTTCATTTCCATTGCCCCGCCTGCCAGCATTCATGACTTTTCGTTTCTTGCCCCCTGCCCGGCATCCGGGATGATTCTGCACGGCGACAAAGATGATATGGTGCCGCAGTCTTCCGTAGATAAACTTACGCAGAAGCTGCAAAAACAGAAAAACATTGAAATCGATTACCGCACCATCAAGGGCTGCGATCATTTCTTCCAAAATCACCTGAAAGAAATGAACAGCCATGTCGAAAGTTATCTGGATACACATCTGAATCTGGAATCTTGAGGTTCAGGTTACCGTCAGGGATCGTGCCGAACACCACCTGTCAGTGGGTGTCTGGCGCCGGTTGTTTGCGGGTAACTTAATGCCAGACCTTTAAGCGAGCGCACGGCCAGATAGGCAAAGGCCTGCGCTTCCAACGCGTCTCCGTCCCAACCTTCAACCTCGACAGGCTCAACCGGCGTGGCCAGATATTTTCGCAGCCCAGCCATGGTCGCGGGATTGTGGCGGCCACCTCCACATACCAGCCATTTCAGGGGTTTTGCCGGCAACAATCTTGCAGCTTCAGCCACGGCGGCCGAAGTAAACGCACTCAAGGTCGCGGCCCCATCTTCTATCGACAAGCCGATAACGGGCGTCACATCAAACGCATCGCGATCCAGGGATTTCGGATACGGTCGCTGGAAATAGGGGTGATCCAGAAGCAACGCCAATGCCGCCTCATCAACCTGACCCGACCGGGCCAAGCTCCCGCCTTCATCCATCAACGCTCCGGTATGGCGTTTCACCCAGTCATCAATCAACGCATTGCCCGGCCCTGTATCAAATGCGACAGCCCCGCCATCAGGGCTAACCCAGGTGAGATTCGCAACACCACCGATATTCAAAAACGCAACGGGACGTTCGAGGGTGCGGGCCAGCGCAACGTGATAGGCCGGAGCCAGCGGCGCTCCCTCTCCTCCGTTCAATACATCATTACTGCGAAAATCGTTAACCACAGGAATACCGATGGTTTTTGCCAGCAAGGCGCCGTCACCAACCTGACAGGTGATCGCATTGTCCGGGTCGTGAAACAGGGTTTGACCATGAAATCCAACAACATCCACCTGATCAGGTGTCAATCCGGCAGAACTGATCAATTCCTTGACCACATCTGCATGACGGAGGGTCAATTCCTCAATCACACTCTGGATGTTAGAGAGATCAGTTGGATTGTGGCCGAGCAGTTGACGTAACGTTTCTCTGAAACCTTCCGGGTAGGGAACACTTATCTTTTTGCCAAACGCAGAAACCCCGTCACCATCTGTTTCAATGATCGCCGCATCTATCCCGTCAAGTGAGGTTCCACTCATCAATCCAATTGCGATCATAGTTAGTTCAACGCCATTTTTACATCTTCTTTCGCCCATCAGGAACCAGAGCATTGCACTCTCGTTGGTTTTTTACCATA
The DNA here is from genome assembly GCA_021775105.1 of Rhodospirillales bacterium. Taxonomy (GTDB): domain Bacteria; phylum Pseudomonadota; class Alphaproteobacteria; order Rhodospirillales; family Casp-alpha2; genus JAJFIJ01. The sequence continues at coordinate 3,252 of JAJFIJ010000341.1, forward strand.
ACACCTCAAGAAGATCACATGGAGCCGTCATGACCACCTATAAATCAGACTTTATCCGCGGCGTTCAGGAACGTGGATATCTGCATCAGTGCACCGACCTGGAGGCTCTCGACACACTTTGCACATCTTCGGTCATCAGCGCATATATCGGGTTCGACTGCACGGCTGCCAGTTTACATGCCGGTAGCCTGCTACCAATCATGATGCTGCGCCTGCTCCAGCGTTCAGGCCACAAGCCGATTGTCCTGATGGGTGGCGGCACAACCAAGGTTGGCGACCCGTCAGGTAAAGATGAGTCACGTAAACTTCTGGACGATGCAGCGATCACACGGAACATGGCGGGCATCAAGGAAGTATTTTCCAAATACCTGACCTTTGGCGATGGACCGACGGATGCCGTCATGGTCAACAACGATGATTGGCTAAAGGACATTCAGTACATTCCATTCCTGCGCGATGTCGGTCGACATTTTTCCATTAATCGCATGCTCGGTTTTGATTCGGTCAAGCTGCGTCTGGAACGTGAACAGAATTTGAGTTTCCTTGAATTCAATTACATGATCCTTCAGGCCTACGATTTTTACCATCTTTATCATGACAGCAACTGCGTCCTGCAAATGGGCGGCTCGGACCAATGGGGCAACATCGTCAATGGCGTTGAACTGATTCGCCGTGTCCCGGCACCGGGCTCGACAACGCATGAAGGTGCTGGCGGCAGTGCGTTCGGACTAACCACCCCCCTGCTAACCACATCTTCGGGTGCCAAAATGGGAAAAACGGCAGATGGTGCCGTGTGGCTGAACGAAGACATGCTCTCGCCCTATGACTACTGGCAGTACTGGCGCAACACAGAAGATGCCGATGTTGGCCGGTTTTTCCGTTTATTCACCGACTTGTCATCAGATGAAATCGTCCGGCTTGAGCAGTTGCAAGGTGCGGAAATCAATGACGCCAAGAAAATTCTGGCCGATGAAATCACCAAACTTTGTCATGGTGAACAAGGCGCACAGACAGCCCGCGCGACCGCCGAAACCACGTTCGAACAAGGCGGAGCCAGTCAGGATTTACCAACTACGGAAATCGAACGTCAGCGACTGGATGACGGCATTCCGGCGTTCCTGCTGTTTCGCGAAGCGGGACTGGCCGAGTCAGGCGGAGAAGCGAGACGCCTGATCAAGGGCGGTGGCGGCAAAGTCAACGATGCTGCCCTGCCTTCTGAAACTCATGAAGTCACAAGCGCTGATCTCAATGCGGACGGTGTCATCAAGCTGTCGGCGGGCAAAAAACGACATGTGCTCGTCCGGGCAACCTGACTTGCGGCAAAGATGAACAGGACGCTGAACCGGTTGGGTGAATTGGTGGGCACCGGACGCGGTGCGGGTCTTCTTGTTGGCGTCACTCTTCTTACATTATTTGCTGTCCGCGGCCTTCTGTTTCCCGGAATGGGGGGTGACGAAGGTGAGCAGCTTGTCTTCTCGCAATATTTTGACTGGGGTTATCAGGTCCGGAATCCGCCTCTATTCACATGGCTGGTCATCGCTATCTCCAAAGCCATTGGCACAAATGTGTATTCGGTCATAACGATCAAGTTTGCCGCACTTATTCTTTCCTATTTTTTTCTGTGGAAATCAGCGCAGATCATTCTGGATGACGACCGGTTGGCAGCTCTGGTCGCCGTATCGCCGCTGGCACTCTATTACGTTGCCTGGGATTCAATATACGGCTACAGCCATTCCGTCCTGGTGATGGCATTTTATATGGCGACCCTCTGGCTGGTAGTCAGGATTGCAGAGATTCCCCGGACCCGCGATTTCATCTGGCTTGGGCTCGTTATCGGTGGGGGGCTGTTGTCCAAGTATGTATTCGTGCTGTTTCTGGTCGCGTTGCTGAGCGCCATAGCACTGGACCGCAGTTTCCGCCAAAACCTGTTTCGTCCGCCCCTGCTAATGTCACTGGTCATAGCGACGCTGGTACTGATGCCGCATTTAGTATGGTTGGTCCAGAATGTTGAAAATCCGACAGGCGGCACTGTCGACTCCAACAGCATCAAAAGCCTGCTGCGACTGCTCCTTGCCATCGTCGGTTTTCTTTCACCGTTATGGCTGATTTTGGTCATTCTGTTCCCAACTGCGGTGAAAACAAGGCCCATTTCCAGTGACCGGCGCTGGGCCAGGTTACTGGAGCTCTATTTTCTGATCCTTTGCGGGGCCGCCGTCATCGCTATCCTGACCCTGCAAATGGATCGGCTGCGGACCCATTATCTATTCATTCTGCTGCCGATGATTATTTATTTTTTCCTGAGAATAAAAACCGTGATCGCACCATTGCCCAGATTGCAATTATATGGCGGCATTATAACGGTATTTGCCGCCGTGTCGGCCTTGGGAATGATGATCAAATTTGCTGGAGAACCCCTGAAATGTTCGCGCTGTCAGCATCATATTCCCTATGCGGACCTTGCAAACGAACTCAGCGGCGCGGGATTTGATCGCGGCACCATTTTTGCCTACTGGCACCCTGATCCGATTGCCGGAAACCTTCGTGTATGGTTCACCGATTCTCGTGTGATCAGTGCCAAACACCCGAAGGTTCAACCGCCTCTGAATGATCGCAAAGGCCAATGTCTTCTGGTGTGGCCGCTTACCAATAACGATGTCGGACGTGGGGCAACCATTGCTATGGCAAACCGATATCTCGGAACATCCATTGCCGAAAATACCCCGGGCCGTCAGGTTGATGCACCTCTGGTTATGGGAAACGGGAAACGAACCGGACTTGGTTATATTCTGATCGAACCCGGACAGGGAACGTGCCGATAGAATCTTCAATCAGTCTGAATTTGCAGATTGCCATCGCCCGACAACACTTCCTTTTCAACGGGCGTATCGAAGATGCCAAACACCTTCCTCAAAAAACCGGGAGTCAGTGCTGATAAAGGATTAACCTGAATGTCAGGTTTTTCGACTGATCCAGTCATTGAATAATTAGCCGCAAAAACCCCTCCACCTTTTTCGCCGCCCGTAAGCAAGGTCCCCAGAAGCGGTATATTTCCAAGCGCTGAATTCAATGCATAGGCCGGAACCACAGTGCCTTCAATATCAAGAACGTCGGCGTGCGTGTAGACGTTGCCGGACGCTGTGAATCCCAATGACACGCCGCTTGCACGGGCCTCGGAAAACTTGAACGTACCGTCCTGCAGAACGAACGGTGCTTCCATCGTGTTGAAGGCCAGTCCATCTCCTCCCAACGCTTCAAGAATTCCGGTCAGCGAAAGAATGCTGACCAACTGGGCAAGTGCCGGGGCATTGGCTATACGGAAATCCTTTACGTTGATCGCGCCTTTCAGAGGCTCGCCTAGAGTCGAATCGTCATAAACACCCGATACCCTCAGTTCTCCACCACGCATGTTGTCGTAAAAATCAAGGAAGCGGAATGTTTCACCAGCATCATTTGAACGGAGGGACAATCGACGGTTACCATCCGAACCCGGCTCAATGGCCAGATCAAATGTGGTATCGTCACCAATTGTACTGTTCAAAAGTACCGTCTGCCAAAGTTCATCGTTATAATCGAAAGTACCAGATACATTTTTCAAGAACGTGCTATCCGTCAACCAGACCTTTTCTATTTCCGTTGCCAGTGTGAGCTTGGGCAACAGGAATTTTTCGCCAACTGCTTTGGTGTTGCCTGACGTCAGGTCGTCCCAGAGTGCAGAAAGGTCGAAGCTCTTGCCGTGAAAACCTGCTTCCCATCCGCCATCACTTTTCGGAATCAAAGCCCCTTCCAGGTCCGTGCGTCCATAAGTCAGCCGGCGCAACTCAATCCGGTTCAAACCACTTCCGTCATTGGCATACTTGATGGCCCCCTGGACTAGAAGATCCGATGCCTTGATTGAGAAACTGGGAATGTCAACGACCAGGTCCCGCTCAAGATCAAGGACGATTTCCGCACGACCGGGCACACCGACCTTCTTTTCCCAACCAAGCGCTGGCGCGGCAAGGCTGGCTTCAGTAATATCAGCGCTGACTTCCAGGCGGCGGTCGATATCATCAAATACAGTAAAACGGATACTGGCCCCTAGCGCCCCGTTGACATAGTCGCCGGAGAACGGTTCCATATCCAAACCCAGATCTTCGATCCGGCGAACGTCTTCGATAACAGCAGAAAGGTCATAGCGGCTACGGTAAGACTGACCGGTTCCAAAATTCTCCCGCCAAACCAGTTGTGCCGGAATTGTATCGAACTTCACATCACCAGTAACGGTCATGCCATTGTTATCCACTTTCAGGTCGAGTTCACTATCGCGAATATCCCGCCCCAAAAACACATTGGACAGTCGAACATTTTCAATTTTTGATTTCGCCGAAACCTGAATTTGATCCATCGTCAGGTCATTTTCCATGATAAATCTGAGCTTCAGGTCAGTGCGCGCGTTGCCGCTTGCTCTGGTTGGGTCAAATGCAATCTTCGATGCCAGTTGCAACGGCTTTTGTTCGATATAATCGAGTTTTGATTTCAAGCTGCCATCAATCAACAGGTGGATATCCGCATACTGATCAACGTCATTCAGGCCGGTAAATCTGATCGTACCTTCTGTTACCTTAAGCCCCTTTGACTGCCCCCCGGACAAAACGATATCCATTGATTTTTCGTCAAACTTGATTTGGGCGTCATGCACTCTGGCTTTGGGTATTGGCGGAAGGAAGGCGACGTCGATGTTGCTGCCTTTCATATCGCCACTGATCTTGTCAATTCTGAATTTTCCCTTGCCGGAGAGTGTGAAGGCCGCTTTAGTTCTCACTTGCTGAAGCGTTCCTCCACTCAAATGAGTGGTCACCCAGCTATGTGCATCCGTACCCAGCGATTTCGGCCAATACCGCACCACGCTGTCGACGGGGACATTGACAATTTCGCCATCAACCTCGACCAGTATGTTCCCGTTTTTCCCAATTCCCGAAGCCTTGCCTTTGAAGGTTACGGCGGGGCCATGCAGGTCTCCTTTAAATTCCGTCACACTTAACATTCCCGCCGCGCCATCAAATACTCCAACCATGCCGAAGCTTCTGAGAGGCATTCTGTGACTGATCGGTGCAGGTAGATTGACCATCCAGTCAGGCCCCAACTCCACTTGCAGGTTTTCAATCTCCGTTAACTGAGAATCGCCGGTATAACTTCCCCGAAAAGCAACGCTACGGATTGGAATTGGTTCGCTGAAGGGTTGGGGCAATACAAGCTGTCCTTCACCACCCTTGAGATCAAAACGGATGGATTCTGAGCCCCCATCTATAGGCACAGAAATTGCCACACTGCCATGAAGTGGCAGATGGAATCCACGAAGTGGTGCCAACTCCTGAAAGACTGGTGCAAACGGCACCAGAGACAACTTGTCGAGATCGGCGGTCAGATCAAACCGCTTTTCCGTCGGACGATAGCGCCCGACCATTTCCAGCTCTGTCTGCTTACCGTCCAGATCAAGAATCAGGGAAATACGCCCGCCGATGCCAAGACGGTCTCTGTTGAGGCGAATATCAGTGGCAGGCGCATGCCATGTCTTGTTCAGAGCTTGATCATCCAGAGTAACATCAGCACTGATGATCTCAATGCGATCAAGATAGCGAAGGGGATTATCAGATGATGGATCTTCAAGAAATTTCTTGATCAGACCGAGTGCCGGCGCATTGCCTTTCCCGCCAGTTGCTCCCAGCCCAATATCAAAACCCCCGTTCTTTTCCCGGCGAAAATTCAGTTGAGGCCCGAATATCTCAATGGCTTTTGGTGCGATATCACCACGCAACAGGGCTTTTCCACTCAAAGAAAATGAAACTTCGGGAACAGTTCCGATCAACACATTGTCAAGGTTTAGTATCCGCGCCTCAATA
>JAJFIJ010000342.1 GCA_021775105.1 Rhodospirillales bacterium
TAGAACAATGAATGAATTGGTAAAAATTTTTGGTCAGCCGCAGGGAACCCAGCGGTTCGACCATATCCAGATTTCCATCGCCTCACCGGAACGTATCCGTTCATGGTCTTTCGGTGAAATCAAAAAGCCGGAAACCATCAATTACCGGACCTTCAAACCGGAACGCGATGGACTGTTTTGCGCACGCATCTTTGGTCCGGTGAAGGATTACGAATGCCTGTGCGGAAAATACAAACGCATGAAATACAAAGGCATCGTTTGTGAAAAATGTGGTGTTGAAGTGACTCTTCAAAAGGTCCGGCGCGAGCGCATGGGCCACATTGAACTGGCGTCACCGGTCGCTCACATCTGGTTCCTGAAATCATTGCCGAGCCGCATTGGCCTGCTCGTCGATATGACATTGAAAGATCTGGAAAAGGTTCTCTACTTCGAGAACTATGTGGTTGTTGAGCCGGGACTGACACCTCTGAAACTGCATGAGATGCTGACCGAAGATCAGTATCAGAACGCAATGGACGAATTCGGCGAAGATTCATTCGAAGTTGGCATTGGCGCGGAAGCGCTTCGCGAAATGCTGGCGGCGATTGATCTGGAAGCGGAGCTTGAAACCCTGAAAGACGATCTTCGGGAAACCGGATCGGAAGCCAAGCGTAAAAAGTACGTCAAACGCCTGAAATTGATTGAGGCGTTTATGGAATCCGGAGCCCGTCCTGAATGGTTGATTCTGGAAGTTATTCCGGTTCTGCCACCTGAATTGCGCCCGTTGGTGCCGCTGGATGGTGGTCGCTTCGCAACCTCGGATCTGAACGATCTGTATCGTCGGGTTATCAACCGCAACAATCGTCTGAAACGACTGATCGAACTTCGTGCGCCGGATATTATCGTGCGTAACGAAAAACGCATGCTTCAGGAGTCTGTTGATGCGTTGTTTGACAATGGTCGGCGGGGCCGGGCAATCACCGGTGCCAACAAACGTCCGTTGAAATCCCTTGCTGATATGCTGAAAGGCAAGCAGGGGCGCTTCCGTCAGAACCTGCTCGGCAAGCGCGTTGATTACTCCGGTCGTTCGGTCATCGTGGTTGGTCCGGAACTGAAACTCCACCAATGCGGTTTACCCAAGAAAATGGCGCTGGAGCTGTTCAAGCCGTTTATTTACGCCAAGCTGGAACTGTACGGCATGGCAACGACGATCAAGGCCGCCAAGCGGATGCTGGAAAAGGAGCGCCCCGAGGTTTGGGATATCCTTGAAGAGGTAATCCGCGAACACCCGGTTCTGCTGAACCGGGCGCCGACGCTTCACCGCCTTGGCATTCAGGCATTTGAGCCGCAACTGATCGAAGGTAAGGCTATCCAGCTTCACCCGCTGGTTTGTGCCGCTTTTAACGCTGACTTTGATGGTGACCAGATGGCTGTTCATGTGCCGTTGTCACTTGAAGCCCAGCTTGAGGCGCGTGTACTGATGATGTCGACCAACAACATCCTCAGCCCGTCCAGTGGCAAGCCGATCATTGTACCGTCTCAGGATATCGTGCTTGGACTTTACTACATGACGCTCGGCATTGATGGCGATAAGGGCGAAGGCATGGCCTTTGTTGACTGTGCAGAAATTCAGCACGCGCTTGACGCTGGTGAGGTTGGCCTGCACGCCAAAATTCAGGCCCGCTATCACACCGTTGATGAAAACGGTGAGCCGGTCGTGCTGCGTGTTGAGACCACACCTGGTCGTATGTTGCTGGCGGAAATTCTGCCGCGCAACAAGAACGTGCCGTTTGATTTGATCAACCGACTGCAAACCAAGAAGGAAATCTCAAACGTTATTGACGAGATTTACCGACACTGTGGTCAGAAAGACACGGTTATTTTCTGTGACCGGATGATGGGGCTTGGCTTTAGTTATGCTTGCAAGTCCGGGATTTCTTTCGGTAAGGATGATCTGATCATTCCAGACTCCAAGGAAAAACTTGTCGGCACGACCGAAGCGCTGGTCAAGCAGTACGAGCAGCAATACCAGGATGGCCTGATTACCCAGGGCGAAAAGTACAACAAGGTGGTTGATGCCTGGTCGCATTGTACGGATCAGGTGGCCGAAGAAATGATGGCCGGCATTACGACCACAGAAGGCAGCAGTGATCTCAATTCGGTTTACATGATGGCACACTCCGGTGCGCGTGGTTCGGCAGCTCAGATGAAACAGCTTGCCGGGATGCGTGGTTTGATGGCCAAGCCGTCTGGTGAAATTATTGAGACGCCGATCATTTCCAACTTCAAGGAAGGTCTGACGGTGCTTGAATACTTCAACTCCACCCACGGTGCCCGTAAGGGACTTGCCGATACGGCGTTGAAGACTGCGAACTCCGGGTACCTTACCCGTCGTCTTGTTGACGTGGCACAGGATTGCATCATTCGTGAATATGATTGCAAAACCAAGCAAGGGATCACTGTCGAGGCTGTTGTTGAAGGTGGCGAAGCGATTGCGCCGCTGACCGAACGGGTTCTTGGGCGTACGTCGGCTGATGATGTGCTTCATCCGGAAACGGGCGAAGTTATCTTCAAGGCCAGCACGATGATCACAGAAGAACTGTGTGTCCTGCTTGAAGAAGCGGATATTGAGTCCCTTCGTATTCGATCAGTGTTGACCTGCGAAACTGAAGAAGGTGTCTGCGGCAAATGTTATGGTCGCGACCTTGCACGTGGTACCGAAGTCAATGAAGGTGAGGCGGTGGGGGTTATTGCCGCGCAGTCTATTGGCGAACCCGGCACCCAGTTGACCATGCGGACGTTCCATATTGGTGGTGCTGTTCAACGTGGTACCGAACAGTCGAACATTGAGGCCTCGGTTAACGGCAAAGTCCAGTTCACCAACTGCAATACTGTCAAAAACTCTGCTGGCGGTAACGTATTGATGAGCCGCAACGGTGAATTGGCAATTATCGATGATGTCGGTCGTGAACGTGCGCGTCACCGTATTCCTTACGGTGCGCACCTTCTTGTCAAGGACAAGGCCAAGGTGAAACGTGGAGACAAGCTCGCCGAGTGGGATCCATACACCCTGCCGGTTGTTTCCGAGAAAGACGGGGTGGCCAATTATGTCGACCTCCAGGAAGGCCTGTCACTGACCGAACGTCTTGATGAAGCCACAGGAATTGCGTCCAAGGTTGTTATCGACTGGAAGCAGCAGCCAAAAGCCGCCGATCTCAAGCCGCGAATCACCATTCGTGACAGCAAGGGCGAAGTCATTGCCCTCGAGAACGGTCTTGAGGCCCGTTATTTCCTTTCGGTTGACGCGATTCTGTCGGTCGAGAACGGCCAGAAAGTTCATGCCGGTGATATTCTTGCCCGTATTCCACGTGAATCGGCCAAGACCCGTGACATTACCGGTGGTCTGCCGCGTGTTGCGGAACTGTTTGAAGCCCGCAAGCCCAAGGACTATGCGATTATCGCAGAAAACGAAGGGCGGGTGGAATTTGGCAAGGACTACAAAAACAAGCGTCGAATCGTTGTTGTTCCTGCCGAAGGTGAGGAAGAAAAAGTTGAATACCTCATCCCGAAAGGCAAACACATATCCGTTCAGGAAGGCGATTACGTTCGGATCGGTGATCCGCTGATGGATGGCAACCCGGTCCCGCACGATATCTTGCGGATTCTTGGGGTGGAAGCCCTTGCAGAGTACCTGATCAACGAAATTCAGGACGTCTATCGACTTCAGGGCGTGAAAATCAATGACAAGCACATTGAGGTGATCGTTCGACAGATGCTTCAGAAAGTCGAGATCAGCAGTGGTGGCGATACAACGTTGCTGGTTGGTGAGCTGGTTGACCGCAAAGAGTACGACCGGATCAATGCCAAAGCCGTCAAGGAAGGCGGGGCTGCTGCGACTGCTGAACCTGTGTTGCAGGGAATCACCAAGGCCAGCTTGCAGACACAATCCTTCATTTCTGCCGCTTCCTTCCAGGAAACGACTCGAGTTCTGACCGAAGCTGCGGTGTCCGGAAAAATCGATGATCTGGTTGGTTTGAAGGAAAATGTCATTGTCGGACGACCGATTCCTGCGGGGACCGGTTCGATGATGAGCAAGTACCGGGGCATCGCCAAAGACCGTGACGACGAGCAGGCTGCGGTCGAGAGTAAACGTCAGGCCGAACTGGAAGCGCAGATTGCTGCCGATCTGGCCGCTGAAAGCCCCGCTGAGAGCGCGGTTACCGACAGCGCCGACTAAGTCGGCGCAGAGGAATTGAACCCGGCGGCCCGTGACTCTTCGGGCCGCCGGAACTCCTTGAAAATCGGTCAATTTTAGTGCTTGACCCTAAAGTATGCCGTGACTATATTCCGGCCACCTCGCGGGATTGGTGGTGGGTCGAACGACCCAGACGCAGTTCCATAAACGAGTTACGAAGTTACAATTTGGTTTAAGCGTCGCCGGGTATCTGGGCAGTCCGGTATGGCGTTTTTTTGAGGTCACACAAGGGTTAGCGCGATTTGCTCACCCTAGAATTTTTGTGGCCCGCTGTTTTGCACTTAAGTGAACTGGCCCGTTAGAAGATTGGACGACACGAATGCCTACGATTAACCAATTAATCCGCAAGCCCCGTAAGGCGCCCGAGAAACGGACCAAGGTCCCGGCTCTGGAAGCATGCCCGCAAAAACGTGGTGTTTGTACCCGTGTGTATACGACGACCCCGAAAAAGCCGAACTCGGCCCTTCGTAAGGTTGCCCGTGTTCGTCTGACCAACGGTTTCGAGGTCACCAGCTATATTCCCGGTGAGGGGCATAACCTCCAGGAACACTCCGTTGTCTTGCTCCGCGGCGGTCGTGTGAAGGATTTGCCGGGTGTCCGTTACCACATTATTCGCGGCACGCTGGATACCCAGGGTGTTTCCGACCGTCGTCAGCGCCGTTCCAAATATGGCGCCAAACGGCCTAAGTAAGGATCTGATAGATGTCTCGTCGTCACGCAGCAGAAAAACGCCAGATTCTCCCGGACCCCAAGTTCCAGGATTTGGTTCTCGCAAAATTCACCAACAGCCTGATGCTGGATGGGAAGAAGTCCGTAGCGGAATCCATTCTTTATAATGCGCTCGACATCATGGAGCAGAAAACCAGCGGCGACCCGCTCAAGATGTTCCATGAAGCTCTTGATAACGTAAAACCATCCGTCGAGGTTCGTTCTCGTCGTGTTGGTGGCGCGACTTATCAGGTGCCCGTTGAGGTCCGCAACGAACGCCGTCAGGCATTGGCCATTCGCTGGCTGATTGATATGGCCCGCAAGCGTTCTGAAAATACCATGACCGAACGTTTGTCCGGCGAGCTTCTGGATGCCGCTAACAATCGTGGCGCTGCCGTGAAGAAGCGCGAAGATACCCACAAAATGGCAGAGGCTAATAAAGCCTTCTCCCATTATCGCTGG
>JAJFIJ010000343.1 GCA_021775105.1 Rhodospirillales bacterium
CGGAGCCTCACCCCGCTCCGTTTGCCAACGACAACCGGGAGCTTCGCCATGCTGCCTGATCCCGAAATGTGCGTCTTTTTCACAAAACCCCCATTTACCCCCATAAAACCCCATCATTTTGCACGAGCGGCTCAGAACCCGGAAAAAAGCCCGGAATTCCGCCGGTTTTCAGAAACGGGACCGGAAAAAACCCCCATAATATGGGGGAAAACGGAGCAAAACCCCCATATTCAGGGAAAATTATGGGGGTCACGCGGAAGGCAAAACCAAACCCGGACCATAATCTGGCCGCAATACACACAGAACCTGCCGACAGTTCAACAACCGCAGAGCAGAAAAAAATATTCAGAATGACAATCATGCAAGCCCCCCGGAATAACCGAGCGGGCATCCATCGCAACAGCCTCGATGGGCGGCAGTTACAAGATATATATACTAATATAGGAAAAAAGTCAAGAATTTTCAGAAAATTTAAAACAACAAATGTAGCTGCGGTAGTGATATACATCAAAGCGTGGTATGTCCGTGGGGAGTATAAGGCCAATACCCAATAAGTAGAACTTCCGAAAATGGAAGCAATGCGACAACGGAAGTGCGAACGAATGAGGGAAGTTGACGGGATAACTGCGTGGTGTGGCATATGAATGTCGCGCTTGCCCATGCGCGGGTTGATCAACTTTCCAATCGGGAAGGCATCAATCATTTTGTTCTGGAGCCGGAGCAGAACACCTTTCGCAGCGTGGTTGCAGACATAACGCACCGCTGCAACATGACCTGCGCAAACTGTTATCTTCCCAATCGCAATATCCCGGATATGGACGTTGAAAAACTCTATGACGTGCTGGCCCGCCTGCCATTTCGCACCTATGTCCGCCTGATCGGGGCCGAACCGACAATGCGGGATGATCTGCCCGACATTATCCGGAACGTCGTCAGGCTGGGGCACAAACCCAGCATCAACACAAACGGTCTCAAGCTGGCGCACCTTGATTATTGTCAGGAACTGAAAGACGCGGGTCTCAGCATGGTCTCAATATCCATGAACGGTGCGGATGACGATGATGTATATAGAATTGTCGATAACGGCAAATACGCCACCCTGAAAACCCGCGCCCTGACCAACATGTTCAAAACCGGGTTTCTAATCAACACCGGGACGGTTGTTGTTCCAGATATCAACGAGCACTGCATTCTCCGTCAAATGGAAACCATTGCTGAGGCCGCATCTGAAGCTGGTGTGGATTTCATATCCAGTCGCCCCTGGAATCGCGTGAAAATCATAGCAAGATTCAAATCGGTTGGCGCGATTGGCCGCCACATGAGTGGAAGGCATTACAGTCTGCCAGAACTAATTGACGTCATGGCGGGCCAACTTGATCTCACTCCTGAATTGGTTGGCAACAGACCAGCCCAAAGCGGTCTGAATTATATCAGAGAATCGCAGGCATCTCACTTCACCAATTATTTCCCTTACCAAACCGGACAAGGTGAAATCATGATTCAGGTGATGGACTGGTCGAGAGGGCTCATACCGGACGCGGGCAGCGTCAACCGGGGCCGTATAACCAAGGATTGGAAAATTGCCCCTTTTTTCGAGGACGTGAAATTGAATGAGACTGGGTACTGATGATAGCCCCTCAACAACAAAATCAGATGGCAGGAACGTACCATATTCAGGAGGCGATTGATGCCGGTTAAGCCCAACGTCGTGCCGATAAACTCTGATAAAGGAATAGAAGGTGATCTGCTCTCCGTGGATACGATCCCCGACACTGACAATAAAATGGGTGCGGTGCTTTCCGATAGCTCGCCCACTGCAGCTTTGGGGGCTGTCATTAGCTTAATGAACCAATCAAAACTCCATCGATTTTATACCGTGCAGGATATTATGCGGACGATTGTTCCGCCAATTGTGCTAGGGCAATGTCGGCTTTATCGACACAAAGGCGTTCCTATCGGTTTTGTCAGTTGGGCTTATCTGGATGAAGAAGCGGAACTTGGGTATGTGAACGGGACCCGATTGCTGCAACCCAAAGATTGGCAGGCAGGCGACCGTCTCTGGTTTATTGATCTGATCTTTCCGTTTGGTGGCCGCAGAGCCGGAAGAGAGGAATTTCTCAACCTCATGCCGGATGCCAAAGGTAAGTGCCTGCGTTTTGACAAGGATCGACCTCGTCGGGTTTTTGACTGGTACGGCAAAAACCTGCGGGCGTCACCAAACAAATGGTGGAAGGCGAAATAAAGAAATGATTATTGCGAAACCTTTAGACTTAATTTGCCGTGAAATGCGAGCAACTGTTTTTTTGTATAGTAAATTATACAGAAATTTTTTTCGCTTAATTTGCATGATCATAACCATCTCTTTCCTGCTGAGCGTTGTACTTTTCCCAACCAAGACGATTGCGGCTGAAAATCAGATATCCGTGGACCTTGCTGTCCAACATTTTATAGATACCGCTTTTCCAAAAGCGTCCGATTTCCCATGGGAATTTAGTAAGCCAATGGGGCCAGAGCACCCGAATAGTCTGGAAGAGATCGGCATTGTACGCTGGACTGAACCCGTTCGGATTCAGTTTTTTGGAACCTTAAGTCAGACAAATCGAAAGCTTTTCAAACAGAAGCGGTATGAACTGCAAAATATAGTCGAATCTTTGGACATTGAAGTGGTTAATGGAGGAGAGGCCAATGTCGCAATTGTCCTCGTGAAGGATGCGGAAATATTTGTGAAAAAGTATCAAAAACTTATTAAATTACTCGCACGCCCGCAGGAAAAATATGACCGGATTGTCAAATTTCTACTGACTGAAAAACCGTATTGTTTTTCGTATAACAGCGCTTATGGAGTTGGATTTCAGGCAGGAATGATTTTTGTATCCACGTTTGAGGGCAAGGAGGTCGCCCGAAAATGCTTTGGTGCCCACCTCACCCGCATCTTTGGGCTTGTGTATGATGCGAGTGAAAAAATACCTTCAGTTCTTAATCCAGCTAAAGCTTATTCAGAAATTACGACCTATGACACAATAGCATTGCGAACACTTTATGACCCGCGAATAAAACCTGAAATGACGAGAGAAGAGGCGGAGCTGACCGCGAGGGCTATCATTTCTGAAATGATTGAAGGCGGGAAAGTAACGCCGTGAATTTCTTTGAATAAGCAGAATTTTGATAAGTGATGCCGCATGATGCTTCGATCAAGTGAGGAAGAATAATGAGTTTATTTCTGAACCGCTATAAATTTGGTCCTCCTGTTTTGTCATCAATGGGTATGGATGATTTTTATATCGCGCCGGGCGGTCATGAATTTTCTAGGGGTTGTTTCAATGGGGACGGGGGGCACGGTCCTGGCAATGCGGGTACTGGGGGTGGGAGTCCCGGTGGCGGATTTAAAGGTGGTCGCGGAGGTTCTCCTGAAGGGTATGACGGGCTTGGACGAAGCGCGCAAGCGGCTGCGGCAGATGCCGCTGCAACTGCTGACGACCCAGGAGAGAAACCGACAGTCGCATCGTCTGCAATAAAGGTTAACAACGAAAAATACAGTTTGAAAACCCCTTTAGTTGGTGCAGGCGTAACCTTCAATAAAGACCTCAAGACTGGTAAGGAAACTGTTTCACTTAGCGTAAACGCCCTCTCACTTGAGGCTTCAGTTGATATTGATGATGAGGGCTACGCGGGCTCGTCATTTGGTTTTGGTCTAGGGTGGGGGGCTAATTTTGGGATATTTGGATTCGATTTTGGTGCATTCACAGGAATAACACGCGACCCAAATGAAGGACTTGGTACTGAAACCAGTGTCTCTGCCAGCGCAAACTTTGGTGGTGCAGGTGTTTCCGGATCAATCTCATTCGGCGATTCTCTGGAGGATGCAGAGTTTGGAGGCACCAATGTCGGGTTCCCAATCGTATTTGATCTTGATGGAGATGGCATTGAACTTGTCGATATAGATCAATCAACGGCTTTTTATGACATAAACGGAGATGGCTTTCGTACACGCATGGGGTGGGTTGGTGCAGACGACGGGATTCTTGCATATGACCTCGACCCGACGGGTGAGATATCACAATCAGCAGAAATCAGTTTTACGTCTTATGTGGAAGGTGCCGAAACCGATCTTGAGGGGCTGGTATTCTTCGACGACAACGTCGCGGGCGGCGACGGCATTCTTGATGAAAATGACAGCGAATGGTCAAAGTTCGGTGTCTGGCAGGACCTTGATCAGGATGGCGAGACGGATGATGGCGAGTTCAAATCCTTAGACGAATTAAATATCGAGTCAATCAATTTGACCTCTGACGGTCAAGAACAGGAAGGCGGCAACAATCATATTTTCGGAACTGGCGAATATACAGTCACAGGAGGCACAACCAAAGACTTTGCTGACGCAGCACTGGTTTCATCATTTGTAGGGTTCCGGTCAAATAAAGAAGGAAGTTTCGAAGTGCGCGCCGGAGAAGCATATAGCGCTTACTATGATGGCCGGTTTTCTGATCTGGATATTGATCTTGGAGTCCTTGGTTATAATGCAGCCTATGGACTTGATGGCGCTGACATTATTGAAGCTGGTACGTTGGATGCTGCGGTGATTGATGGTGATGATACGTTAACCGGTGGCCTCGGTGAAGACTGGATTATTGGTGGAGATGGAGTCGACCTGATAAATGGTGGTAATGGCAATGATGTGCTGTTCATTGACCATGACGACCTATCTTTGGGAGCGGTATCTGGTGGGGCCGGGTACGACGTGGCATTTGCGGAAACGGACACGGAAACACCGGTGGGTATTTCCATCAATCTTAAGTCGCTGGGTCTTGAAGCTGTATTCTCAGGAAGCGGCGATGATATTCTTAGTTCATCATTTGTATCGGCTGATTTGACAGAAACTCAAGGAATTGATGCCTACCTTGTTGGTGGTGCGGGCAACGATACCATAACAGGTGGGGATGGAAACGATTGGCTAATCGGCGGTGAAGATTCCGATACTCTGTCTGGTGGGGCCGGAAACGATTTTCTGTTTATGGATTCCAGCGATGCCAACGCGGACATAACAGGAGGCAGTGGCGACGATACGATATTCATTCAGGATACCATTGGGGTAACGCTCGACTTGACATCACGTGGGATTGAGAATGCCTACGGAGGTGATGGTAATGATTCCCTAACTGTCACATCTTCTTCAGATTCTCAAATTCTTGGCGGTGCCGGGAATGACACACTAACAGGCGGTAGCGGAAATGATACAATTAGCGGTGACGCAGGCGACGATGAGCTTGTTGGGGGTCAAGGTGATGATCAATATATCTTTGGATATGGATATGGAAGCGACCGCATCAACAATACAGATACGTCGAATGGAAATGATACTGTCTATCTTACTGACGCTGTATGGCGTTTTGATACCCTGTTTTCGCGAACCGGAAATGATCTGTCGCTTACACTTAAGTCCACGGGCGATAACCTGACCGTCGACGATTGGTTTGCTGACAGTTCGAAACGAGTGGATCATTTTTATTTTTCCCGGTTTGAGCACGCATGGGGCTGGGCGGGAGATGACGGAGACCAATGGGTCACATTTGCGGGCGACGAAAACGATTATAAAGCGGTTGGGTTAGGGGGCAATGATACCCTTACGACCGGTGACGGCTTTGACATCCTCGTCGGCGGCACTGGATCGGACGTACTCGACGGTGGTGCGGGATTGGACACCGCCAGCTACGAAGGCTCGTCTGCCGGGGTAACGGTCAACCTTCTGGCCGACACCGCATCGGGCGGAGATGCTGCCGGCGATACGCTGGATAATATCGAGAATGTGTATGGCACGTCTTATGTCGATATCCTGACCGGGGATGCGGGTGACAACATTCTGACGGGGAACGAAGGTAACGATACCCTGATCGGCGGCGCGGGGGATGACACGCTGTTTGGCGGCGAGGGCACGGATAACCTTGATGGGGGCGATGGTATCGATCTTGTTTCCTATGTGGGGGCTGGAGATTCTAACCTAGAGACCGGCGTCTCCATTGACCTCAACCTCGGCACCACATCCGGGGTTGATGCGGCGGGCGATACGATCACCAACGTGGAAAATATCACGGGGAGTTTCTACGCGGATACCATCATCGGTGATGGCGCGGCCAATGTTCTGGATGGCGGGTCGGGGGACGACACGCTGTCGGGCGGGGTTGGTGATGATACGCTGATCGGTGGCGCGGGTAATGATACGGCGA
>JAJFIJ010000344.1 GCA_021775105.1 Rhodospirillales bacterium
AACTGGTCAAAGCCGAAATAAGCACGGGCACCGACCTGTTCCTCCAGATCGTCCTGACTGCCAGGCATGTTTTTCGCCACATCGGCGCCACGCATCCCGAGAGGAGTGGTGTATGTTTCTGCGGGCTGAACCGCAGCTCCGGCACCGCTTGTAGAGCCGGCGTTTTCTGAAGCTGATTCGCAAGCGCCCAGAAGCGCAACAGCAGCGAGAATGCCTAAAATCTTGAACCGCATTTATATCTCCCCCTCACCGGGACAATTGAAGCAATTTAAGCCGCTCAACCAAGCGGCACGAAACACTATGGCTTGAAAACAGCCTTATCACCAATTTTATTAAAGATTAAAGGCCTCAATTCCAAGTGTTTTTTTCAAAACGCCTTGAAACTTAATGATATATCGGGCGCGTCACGGGATCAAGGGAGACCATGCGGGATCAGATGCATCCATCGGCGTGACGATTTCCCGCATGTTTTGACCGGTCAAATCAACACTGAACAGGCGCGAACGTCCACCTTTGCCTTCTACAGTCGTCTTGCTTTGGCGGAAGAACATCAGCACCCTGCCATTCGGCGACCAGGTCGGCGCTTCAACCAGAAAATCTTCGGCAAGCAGGCGTTCACCCGTCCCGTCCGGACGCATGACGCCAATGAAAAACCGTCCCTGATGGATTTTTGTAAAGGCGATCAGATCACCGCGCGGCGACCATACGGGCGTCGCATAGCGCCCTTTGCCGTAACTGATGCGCCTGACACTCTTGCCACTGGCGTCCATGACATAAAGCTGCTGAGAACCGCCGCGGTCCGAATTGAAGACAATTTTCGAACTGTCCGGCGAAAAACTTGGCGACGTATCGATCCCGGAATGGAACGTCAGCTGAGTTGCCTTGCGGGTGCGAAGATCCATTGTATAGACTTCAGAGTTCCCGCCTTTCGACATGCTCATAATCACCTGCTTGCCGTCCGGCGAAAATCTCGGCGCATAAGTCATTCCCGGAAAATCACCCAGAACTTCCTGACGCCCGGTATCGATATTGAAGATATAAACTCTCGGCAGATTACCGAAATAGGACAGATAAGTGATTTCCTGCAAGGTCGGCGAGAACCGGGGCGTCAGCACCAGCGCACTGCCATCGGTCAGGAATCGGTGGTTGGCACCGTCCTGATCCATAATCGACAGCCGCTTGACCCGCTTGGTGGCGATTCCACTTTCCGCGATATAAACGATACGCGTATCGAAGTATCCGGTTTCTCCGGTAATCCGTTTGTAGATAGCATCGGCAACGATATGGGCAATCCGCCGCCAGTTATCAGGAATGGTGAAATAAGCGAGCCCGATCATCTGGGTTTCAGCAAACACATCCCACAACCGGAATTCGATCCGGAGACGGCCATCCGGAACAATCTGGGCACGTCCCTGAACCAGCGCCTGCGCGTTGATAACGCGCCAGTCACCGAACCTTGGAAGGGTCTGCATAGCCGCGGCTGACTGAATAAAGGCTTTCTGGTCAATCGCCTTGAACAGGCCGGAACGTTCGAGATCAGCGGATATCAGTCGCGCAATATCGCGCCCGAACCGTTTCTCGTCCGAACTGACACCAACCATATCGGTGATGGCAATCGGCATCGGCTTGACGGTGCCGCGCGTAATATCGATACGCAATTCCGCCTTCGCCGGCTGAACGGATTGGACCAGCACAAAAACAGCCAACGCTGCCAGCCAATAACGGAACACGGTACCGATCATTAAATCCTCCCTCAATGATGCCCCCACCTTTTAGTACATATCCTTGGTATTGAAAATCATCGTAATACGCTGCCATTGACTATATTTTTCGCGGGGCAGCTGAAGCGGGTTACATTTCGGATTCAATACGGCCCTTCTGGCTGCTTCGGCGTTCGAGCGGAACACCTGATCCGTCACCATCCGCGCCTTGTTCACAATATCCGCCGTGCGCACCGTGCCGTCTGGATTGACGACAAGCGCCACTTCAATAACAAGATTCTCCGCTCCCTTTCCGCCAGGTGGCACGTTCCAGCACTTCCTCATCTGCTGGATCACCCGATCAATCTCGCTTATCGCCAAAGGTTGCGCCGGATTGTGTTTTTTTGATGGCGAAGAAATCGCATTTTTCATCAAATCATCAAATGAAGGGGCCTTCTTTTTTGCTGCCACCTCAACCTTCGGCTTGGATGGATTTTTTTTCAGATCTTCCAGCGTCTTCAAAATTTTCGAAAACGCATCAGGCGGCTTTGGTTTGCGGCGTGGCGAAATGCCCGCCAACTTCGGTTTTGGTTTTTCTTCAACCTTGGGTTTCGGTTTCGGTTTCGGCTCAGGTTCGGGCTCGGGTTCGGGCTCGGGCTCGGGTTCGGGCTCGGGTTCGGGTTCGGGCTCAGGCTCCGGTTCGGGCTCAGGTTCGGGCTCAGGCTCGGGTTCGGGTTCGGGCTCGGGTTCGGGCTCGGGCGGTTCCGGCGGCGCAGGCGGCTCTTCTTCCTTTACAGGCTCGGGTTCGGGAGGCGGCGGATTGGACTCGTCCGCCACTTCCATAACTTCAATAACAACCACATCCTCAATCAGGGCCGGTTCCGGGGTCAGGTAGGGAATCCCGTAATAACTCGCGGCAAAAACCGCAAGGTGGAACAGGACAGAGACGAGAAAGCCGGAGCGCATCGGGATTAACGCGTCCCCTTCAGTTTTGTCTGTATGTCATCCAGCCGTTTGGTAACCAAAGCGACACGCTTGTAACCGGCAGCGTTAATCCTGCCCATGACATTCATCACGCGGCCATAATTGATCGCCTGATCGCCGCGCACAAAAATCCGGACTTCCGGGTTGTTGCCGGTGATCGCCTCAAGGCGGGGCACCAGCGCATCCAGATCAACCGGAGTCTCCTGCAAGAAAATGTTTCCGCCGGCATCAATACTGATCGCCAACGGCTCGTCCCCACCTTCAATGACAGATGCTTTGGTTTTCGGCAGATCGACCTTCACACCGACCGTCAGCAAGGGGGCCGTTACCATGAAGATCACCAGCAAAACCAGCATCACATCAACGAACGGAGTAACATTGATTTCGCTCATGGGGCTGGTATGTCGACGGGTTGAGCCGCCGCCGCGGCGCTGGTTCAGATATACACCCATATCAGCCGTCCCCTTCCATCTCACGACTGAGGATGGCGGCAAACTCACCGGCGAAGGTCTCCAGACGCCCGGCGTATCGGTCGAGATCACGCGACAGCTTGTTATAGGCAACGACCGCCGGAATTGCCGCCAGCAGCCCGAGCGCGGTCGCAAACAGGGCTTCGGCAATACCCGGCGCAACAACGGCAAGGCTGGTATTTTTGGATATCGCGATCGACTGGAAACTGTTCATGATCCCCCATACCGTACCGAACAGGCCGATAAACGGTGCCGTTGAGCCGGTCGTCGCTAGAAAGGTCATGTAGCGTTCAGCCCGATCCATCTCACGGACCACCGTGATCTGCATGACCCGGTCGATACGTTCAGCCAGACTGACATGCGCCCCCGACGAACTTGTCGGCGAACCCGAACGTCGCCATTCACGCATGGCGGCGACAAATACCGCCGACATGGGGTCGCGGGGCTGGTTGGATATGCGGTCAAACAGGTCATCCAGGGAATTGCCCGACCAGAATACCTTTTCAAATTCCGAAGAGCGGTTGTTCAGGCGTCTGATACCGAACCATTTCTGAAAGATGATCGCCCAGCACCAGAT
This sequence comes from Rhodospirillales bacterium, assembly GCA_021775105.1. Lineage (GTDB taxonomy): Bacteria > Pseudomonadota > Alphaproteobacteria > Rhodospirillales > Casp-alpha2 > JAJFIJ01. Next base: position 3,732 of record JAJFIJ010000344.1, read on the forward strand.
TGATGCCAGAAACAGGATGACGACGACTGATTTGACGATCAGGTCAGCCCGCAAAAACAGCGCCACAACACTGAAATCGTTCTCATTTACCGAACCCGCCAGCGTTATCGCATCAACCAGTTGATTTTCCATCACTCACCCCTCAGCTTCGCCCGTCAAATTTTGGGCTTCATCACAATAATTGTTAAGTCTGGCGCGCACATCCCGAGGCATCGCCTTCGGCTTGCCGCTCGTCAGGTCCAGACACCCCAGTTTGATATTCACCGATACCAGCAGCTCTTCATCACGTACAACGGTTTGCAGAAGGTCAAGAGACGCACCCCCAACCCGGAAGACTTCTGTTTCGACAATCAGCGCATCGTCGAGTACGGCCGGTTTATGATAGTCGACAAGGCAGCGCTTCACTGCCAGTGCGACGCCGTGCTCTTTCATCAGAACGGAACTTTCAACACCAAGCCTGCGCAGCAATTCTGTTCGCGCACGTTCGGCAAATTTCAGATAATTGGCGTAATAGACAATGTGACCTGCATCAGTGTCTTCAAAATAAACCCGGATCGCGTGCTGATGCACACCCGTCCGTTCCACCCGCTCACCCATCCAGATCACCTTCATCGTTCAGCATCTCCAGTTGAGCGATGTTTTTCGGCTGGGCCAGTCCGAGATGGGCATAAGCCTGCGGTGCCAGAACACGGCCACGAGGGGTGCGCATCAGGAACCCCTGCTGGATCAGAAACGGCTCTATCACTTCCTCGATGGTGTCACGTTGCTCGGACAGGGCTGCGGCCATCGTATCAATTCCGACAGGCCCGCCAGCGTAGTTGTCAGAAATGCAGTTAAGATAGCGACGATCCATGGCATCCAATCCGCGGGCGTCGACTTCAAGGCGAGTCAACGAGGCATCGGCCTGGGTTGCGTCGACCGAGGCACCATCCGAAACAGCAGCAAAGTCGCGCACCCGGCGCAACAGGCGACCAGCCACACGCGGCGTTCCCCGTGCGCGCCTGGCAATTTCCATGGCCCCGTCATCAGACAGATCGAAGTTCAGCAGGCGGGCACCACGCGAAACGATCAGCACCAGCTCTTCCGGCGTATAAAAGATCATGCGCATGGGAATCCCGAAACGTTCACGCAACGGCGTCGTCAATAGCCCCGAACGGGTCGTCGCCCCGACCAGCGTAAACGGCGGCAAGTCAATCCTGACCGAGCGTGCCGCCGGTCCTTCGCCAATAATCAAATCCAGTTGGCGATCTTCCATGGCCGGATACAGGATTTCCTCGACCACCGGGCT
>JAJFIJ010000345.1 GCA_021775105.1 Rhodospirillales bacterium
GCGACGGCTGGAAAATCCTCGATGGGGTTGCCAACGCCATGCGATGTTGGGGGGCCGCCGCTATTTCTCTCGGCATTACCAGAGCCGCCTACGACATCGCCGTCCAGTACGCCAACGAACGCGAGGCCTTTGGACAGTCGATTGCGCGGTTTCAGGGCATCGGTTTCATGCTGGCCGACATGGCCACGGCGTTACGGGCTTCTCAGTTGCTGGTTCGGGATACCAACTGGCGCGTTGATCGGGAACTTCCTAATGTTAGCTATCAAACGTTGTCACAAGTAGGCATGGCCAAAATGCAGGCGACGGATACGGCGATGAAGGTGACAACCGACGCCGTGCAGATTTTGGGCGGTTATGGCTACATGCGGGAATACCATGTCGAGCGCATGATGCGCGATGCCAAAGCCTTCCAGATACTCGATGGCTCCAACCAGATTCAACGACACATTCTCAGTCGTGAATTAGTGAAATCATTTTCATGAGCAAAGTCCTATCACTGACAGAAGCTGTTTCCCGGGTTGTTGAACCCGGTAATACCCTTCTGTTCGCCTTTACGCACAACCGCTCTCATGCGGCCGTGTATGAGGTCGCGCGGCAATTCAAGGACAAACCGGAACTTGTCGTTGTGGCAACAGGGTTGTTGGAATATGCCTCAATTTTGTGTGCCGCAGGGGCGATCAAAGGGCTGGAATCGGCCTTTGCCGGAAACACCTATCCGTCGCCCAGCCCATCACGGGTTCTAGCCAATAAACTCGAAGAGTTGGACCACTTCGACCCGGACTGGACGAACCTGACCATGACCTTACGGTTGCAGGCCGGTGCCATGGGGTGGCCTTTTATTCCAACCGCAAGCTTTACCCCGGCGGCCGATATTTCCAACGGGCCGGGCCGCAAGCGTATCCAGAATCCTTTTGGTGAAAACGACGTCACAGTCATTGCGGCGCTCAATCCAGATGTTGCTTTTCTCCACGTTCCCGTCGCCGATACGAACGGCAATGCTATCGTCGAAGGGCCGGATGCCGAGGGGCTCTGGGGTGCGTGGGCGGCAAGGAAGGTTGTTGTTACCGCCGATCGAGTCATATCACCGGAAGAGTTTCGAAAATTGGCTCCCGCCGCAGGCCTGCCGGGGTCTCGTGTCGATTATGTCGTTGAAGCGCCGTTCGGCGCGCACCCCCAGGGGCAATTCGTCTGGCGCGACGAAATAGGCGTTGCCTCTTATGCCGAAGATTACGACTTCCGCAAAACTCTTCGCAAGTTGACACGCGATCCTGACGCTTTGCGTGAATGGGTCGAAGAATGGATCTTCGGGCAAGATCATCAGAGCTATTTGGATAAGCTCGGTGCAAAATGCTTGCAGAACCTTAGAGACGAAGCTGAGAACCCGACAATTGTTCAGCGCGATAACACGGAAATAGAGATATCGCCGGAAGAAACAACGGCTATTGTCGCTAAAAGGCTGGCGGTAGAAGCGGCCACGCAGGGTGGGTTGAAAACCTTTTTCGCCGGCATAGGGCTATCACATCTGGCGGCCTGGGCGGCGGAAGAAGAATGCCGAGAGGCGGGCGTCAGCGTCGACCTTGTCGCCGAAACCGGAATGTACGGATTTCGACCGCTTAAAGGAGATCCCTACCTGTTCAATAAACCGAACGCTGCCAACTCGCTTTTTCATTCCGGATTTATGTCTATGCTCGGTTCGTTGGCGGGACCGACATCGCGCGATGTTCTGGCTTTTCTTGCGGCGGGACAAATCGATGTATTCGGCAACATTAATTCGTCCCGTAACGCTAATGGCGGCCTGATTGTGGGCTCGGGCGGTGCCAATGATTTGGTCAGCAGTAACACCGAGTACCTAATTGTCATGCCAATTTCAAAAGGTCGTTTTGTAGCGAAATTGCCTTTTATCACGAGCCCGGTTGGTAATTTGAGAGCGATTGCAACCGATCTAGGGATCATGCGTCCGGGTGATAAAGACGGCCAATTGATTATCACCGACGTCGTCGCTGAACCCGGAAAAGAAATGCACGTTGTTTCCCAAATTCGCGAAATCTGCGGCGTCCAATTGGAGGTCTCTAATAATCTTTCCCGAATCGATCGTGCATCAAGTGAAGAGGCCGACGCGCTCAGGGCGTTTGATCCTGAGCGCATAATATTAACCTGATTTTTGCAACACCAAACCAAAGAGGAAAACAATGGAATATTCAGACGTAGCTTATGATGTCAGTGAAGGTATCGCGACCATCACTATTGACCGAGAAGATCGTTTTAACTGTTTTCGCGGCCGTACCATTGAAGAATTGATACATGCCTTCAAACGGGCCTGGGCTGATAAAGAAGCGGCGGTCGTTATTCTTACCGCAGCTGGCCAGAAATCGTTTTGTGTTGGCGGCGACCAGAAAGAAATGAAAGCGAAGGGAACCTACGGCGCCAGTGAAAACGGCCTTTGGGAAATTGATGATTTGCATAACGTCATTCGCGATATACCGAAACCGGTCATTGCCGCGGTTAATGGTTATTGCATCGGTGGCGGGCACGTTATTCACGTTCTTTGCGATATCACAATCGCTGCGGAGCATGCCAAATTTGGCCAGGCCGGTCCGAAAGTTGGCTCGTTTGACGCCGGTTGGGGAACGGCATATCTGGCGCGGATCGTCGGTGAAAAACGCGCCCGTGAAATCTGGTTCTTCTGCGAACAGTACACTGCCGAACAGGCTCTTGACTGGGGCCTGGTGAACAAGGTTGTCCCAGCAGATACCTTGCAGGAAGAAGCCCGCGCCATGGCGCAAAAGGCGGTTGCACTTAGCCCCGGCGCCTTGCGTTTCCTGAAGCACTCTTTCAATGCTGATTCGGCCAGTATCTTTGGACTGGCCAAGTTGGCGGGTGATGGTCTGGCGATGTTTGTGAATTCTGAAGAGGCTCGCGAAGGCAATACGGCGTTCAATGAAAAGCGCACGCCAGACTTCTCCGAATACCGCATTGGCGGTGTTCCTTCGCCTGAATAAAAAGCGATGATTGATCATTTCGATAAGGGGGTAATTGACGATGAAAATCGCAGTTGTAACAGGTGGAGCCAGTGGGATAGGGCGGGCGACGGCTCTCGCTCTCAAGCAAGATGGTTACATGATCTGGGTTGCGGACGTGAATCTGGAAGGCGCTAAGTCTGTTGCTGGTGAAGTCGAGGGCGAAGCATTCTATCTGGACGTTTCGGATGAAATCTCCATTCAGGACCTCGTTGGCACTGTGATTTCAGGCAATAATGTTCCTCATGTTCTTGTTAACTGTGCGGGGATCATTCAGGCAGCCGTATCTCCTGCTGATCTCCCGCAAGATGATTGGGACCGGGTGACAAATATTGACTGGCGAGGCACGTATATCTGCTGCCGCGAGTTCGGCACTAAAATGGCCGAGGCTGGACGCGGGTCAATTGTCAGCATTGCATCCATCGCCGGAATGCGATCAGTCCCTCTTCATGCGTATGGGCCGGCAAAAGCCGCTGTCGTGGCGATGACACAGAATATGGCTTCGGAATGGGGTCGTTCCGGAGTCCGGGTCAATGCTGTGTCTCCCGGCTTCACGCTCAGTCCGCCAATAATTGAAGCGATCAAATCCGGGGCCAGAAGCGAAGCGGCGTTGGCCTCACAATCAGCGATGGGCCGTCTCGTCACACCAGAAGAAGTTGCCAACACCATCGCCTTCCTATGTTCTGATAAAGCCTCAGCAATTACAGGTGTAAACCTGCCGGTCGATGCTGGTTGGCTGGTCGCCGGATCTTGGGAAACATACGGCGGCGTCCGCGCATCGACATCATAACTGAAAGGCGAATAACCTCGGGTGAAGTTTTGAAATATTGGAATGGATATTTCATCCAATGACGCTACGAGACGAACTTTCGACGATCAAGCAATTTTACTTGTCTTATGGTCGAGTTGGTTAATCTGGTAGGATTAGCTGCTCCAGGTGAGAGGCCTTTTGCCTTGAGCAACGAGGGAGGGGTCGAATTTTTACTGGTCATCATCATCGTTGATGGCAGACCGTGCCGGAGTGTGATCACCCTCGTTATTTTCATGAGGCCCGAACGGATACGGGGGCTGTTAAGCCCGTACGACAAGATAGGGACGTGAGAAGATTATGACCCACATGACCATCGGAATAGACATTTCTAAGGCCCTTTTGGATGTGGCAACATATCCTGACGGTGAGGTACGCCAGTTTGCAAACGACCCGGCAGGCCACAAGGCATTGATCAAATGGGTTGCCAAACAAAATGCACTTCTGACGGCATTCGAGGCAACCGGCGCTTACCATCGCCTTTTGGAACGGGCGTTCTCCAAAGCCCAATTGGCCTATGTCAGGGTTAATCCACTCAAAGCGAGACGGTTTGCTGAAGCGAGCGGAAAACTGGCTAAAACGGATCGAGTGGACGCGTTGATGCTTGCCAGATTTGCTGCGCTTCTAAAGCCTTCACCAAGCGAGAACAAAAGACAAAACGTTGAAACACTGAGCGAATTGGTGGTTGCGCGGCAGGCCTTGGTCAAGGATAGAACCGCTGTCAGAACACGTCTGCACACATTGGTGTCAGCTATGTTGAAACGCCAGGCCGCTCAGAGACTGAAGCTTATCCAGGCCCAAATCACGGCAATCAATACCCAATGCCGGAAACTGGTGGCAGAGGATCGGGAGTTAGCCCGCTGCATGAACATCCTGATGAGCATTCCTGGTCTTGGTGAAGTGACGGTGTTCGTCATGCTGGCTGAAATGCCCGAGCTTGGCACCATGGACAAACGCGAGGTCGCAGCACTGGCGGGGCTCGCTCCCATCACCAGGCAATCGGGGACATGGCAGGGGAAAAGTTTTATTCGCGGGGGAAGGAGCAAGGTGCGCAAGGCATTGTACATGCCTGCTCTTGTTGCAATCCGCTTCAATCAACAATTCAAAGCAAAATACCTTGCTCTCAGGGCAGTTGGGAAGCCAGCCAAAGTCGCCATCACGGCTATCATGCGAAAACTCATTATTCTCGCGAATGCACTTATCAGAGATAACCGGCAATGGTCATGTAGCAGTACAGACCGATGTGGGGCACCTGCGAACGGTAGTATTGGGTCGTGAAGCGCGCCTTTATGTAGCGCTGTAGCGAATGACCCAATACGGGAACAAACGGAAGTGTAGATCAGGAAAATGAGCATCAAAAAACTGATTGATCAACACGGATACTCCGGCGTTGACACTTAATTAGTAAACCGGATCCTATCCAGGTCAAGTGAGTGTATTGGTTATCGATCTGTAGTCATGGATAGAGTGGGGCGGGCGCGTCATTGTTTGTTGAACTTTCGACCGATTTCTACTCGTTAAGGCAGCGCCTTACACCCGAAGGTCACGACATTGCTACGCCAAACAACACGAGTCCTATTTGAGCCGCAACAAGACCGCCAAACATCAAATACTGGGGAGCGAGTGACGGCGGTTTGGGTAAGTGATCCGATGGTATAATCGCGGAATATTCTTCCGCCGCCAGCGGCCTTCTTGTTTTGCTTATTGAACTTTCCGGGATCTCTTGCAAGTTCGATTCTGCGTCAACACGGGCGGCGCGACGCGCCACCTTATTCGCGTTCCGCAGTTGATTTTTTCTACCGTCAAGGTAGTCAATTCTCAGTGGTGAAAACCAGATGCTTTCGGGTATGTGTTTTGTGAGATCCGACTGGTAATTAACAGGCACGAGATCGGCCACAAGAATCGCCGTTAGGATAATATCACGCTCGCTGATTTCGTATTGTTTCTGCAGCCTGACAATTAACTCAATATCATCATCATCCAGGGCTATGCGGCATGACTCTCTGGGTTCGACCAGTTGATCGTCGAGCACCGGCCAGGTGCCACCGTTTAGCTGCCTTAGCCCTTGAGCGATGACCGGCCTGAAGGGTTTTAGATGTGCTGGAATTCTCACAAATT
>JAJFIJ010000346.1 GCA_021775105.1 Rhodospirillales bacterium
TCATCCTGCGAATTCGCTACGGCCTCCATCTGGGGTCCATGAAGCAGATCCTCATCTGTGATGGGTTGATCTGCTTTCTTTTCTTTTTTCGCGGTCTGGGCCTGTTTTATACCTTCAATTTCACTGCCAAAGGCAGCAACCAGCCCATCGATTTTTTCCTCAATATCTTTAAGTGCCTTGACAACCTTTGTTATGCGCTGCCCGGTGATGTCCTGAAATCCACACGCTTCATAAATAGATGAAGTCGCTTGCGTCAATTTGTCGGAAACTTCGCTACTGACATCGCCCATCACGGATTCAACAATTTCCGTCGCATCCATAATCGTGTTTGTCGCAATTTCAGTCGCCTGAACGATCGCATCCAGTTCATCCGCTGCGGTTGGCAGATAGTCGTCCTTCACTTCATCAGGGCGAAGGGCTGCGATATCATCCTTAGCGTCGTGAATGAAGCGCCCCAGGGCTTCCAGTTCATTATAAATTTCAAGATCAGTCGCTGTCAGATCGCCCTTCATCGTAGACATAATGCTATCAACGACATCTGCTATTTCAGACACAGCAACGGTATCGCCATGCTGTTTACGGAGATCTTTCAGCTTTCTTTCGATTTCTGGATCAACGTCACCCGCAGGCATTCCGCTCTCCCGAACATTCAATTGTCTTCATCCGGCCCTCCAGAAATTCTAGAATTCCCCCAGGACACTCATCATCTTGGTTTTCAGCGTCTCCGCATTGAACGGTTTGACAATATAGTTCGAAACGCCCGCCTGTTTGGCTGCAATCACATTTTCGGATTTGCTCTCTGCCGTAATCATGATGAATGGCAAATGCTTCAAACTATCGTCGGATCGAACTTCGCGCAAAAGCTGAATTCCGGTCATTGGTTCCATATTCCAATCTGAAATGACAAAATCAAATTTCTGCTGGCGGAGTTTTTGCAGTGCCATTGAACCATCTGTCGCTTCTTCGATGTTATGAAAGTCAAGTTGACGAAGGAGATTGCGCAAAATTCTGAGCATCGTTTTGTAATCATCTACAATCAGAATGGTCATGTTTTTATCGACAGCCATTTAGCACCCCATTTCCCGAAATTATCAAAATACTTCCCCGTCTGGCGATCACAATTTCAATCTCTGGGGAAACTATTCCACAACCAAACATTCAAACGTACATATCCATCTACATTGAGGATAGAACACTGGAATCACTCATTTCTTCACTTTTACAACGTGTTAACCGGTCTCAACAAGGATTATCCCGTGTCAATATATTTCAGTTCTTCGCTAACCCCCGATTTGATCTTCAGTTGCAGGCAATTGGCGCATCTGACGCAACTCCACGGTCATCTCTCGCGCCTTTTCCGGGTCCATTTTCGCCATGATTGGTGCAAGTTTACGCTCTTTCATACGTTCGGCCACTTCAAGCAGGGTCTCCAACTCCAGATTTTCAAAAATCCGGGCGGCATCTTTAGGTTTCATGTTTTCGTAAATTTTGACCAAACTTAATAACTTGGCGTCCTGTTGGGCATCAAACTTCTGAATCAGGCCATCGATAGTTTCGCGAAGGGTTTGAAGTTCAATAATTTTTTTATCAATTCGTACTTCTGCCGCAGACAAGAGCCCGACACGCATCTCCATTTCCCGCTCCCTTGTTTCCAGCACCTTACGTCGGGCGGATAATTGCTGCAGCAATTCAATCTCAGTTGGTGTCAACAATGTCGGGTCGGTAGTGACCAGTAACGCGGTCGCGTCCTGTTCTTCTGTCTCACTTTCTCCTGAGATACTCTCTTGCTCGGTTTCATTGGGCACTGCGGCTTCCTGTTGCGCAGCTGTTTCCGACGCCGGTTCGGACGCCGTTTGCGCCTCTGCACTCGAAATTTCAATTGCCGGAGAGTTCAATTGTTCAATTCCGTCACGAATACTGTCGATCTTCACCGTCAGCATCATCACCGCAAAGAAAATCGTGACCGGTAGAAAACGGATTTTTGACAAAAATTTCATGGCTCTATATCTCTGCTGTCATCTTTCATCAATCATTCGGCTGAACGTAGGGCTCTTAACAGCTCTCTTTCCGCTTCTGATACATTTTGATCGTCCTCCGGTACTGATCGATCCATCGGATCTGCCTTCAGTGCCGGTCGTTCTGGTAGGGGTTCTGTGGAAGCTTTTGGCTTGACGCCTTCAGGAATTGGCGGGGTCGCAGACGCTGTTGTCTGAGCCGCCGGTGCAGGACTAACCCCTGCTTCGTCTCTGGCCGCGCGAACAGCGACTTCCAGGCGGTCAGCCGCAGTTCCGCCACGTTCTGACAGGAAAACCAGATCATCCCGCAATGCCTCAGCCTTTTTCATGCTGTCCTGAAGGGTTTCGACATTGATTTTCAGCCGGGCAATACTCTCTTCAGCACGATCCGTCGCCGAATGAAAATTCAGCGCCATTTTCTCAAGTTCACCCTTGTCCTGACGCAGATGACCGAGCCGTTTGTTCAACTGCCACGCATACCCAATAGTAATCACCAGCAAAACAGCGACCAGGATATCAAGAAACAACGCAATCGGCATTTTTATCCCCTGCGCCCGTTTTTGAAAGGTAGTAATATCAAGATCATATCAGGCCTTTGGCACTTTCTGTACGCGGCCCTCAATCTTGACTGCGATATTGTCACCTTTTCGGCCCATACGGCCAGAATACATGGGTATCTCACCACAATTCAGACGAATAACCGAATCCGGTGTTGCACTCAGCATGATCCGTGAACCGACTTGCAAATCAAATACATCACTCAGACGCATGGTTTGCGTGTCGACGACAGCTTCCAGATCTACTTCCGTCATCCATAATTCTTCCGCAAGGTGGGTTTCCCAAATTGAATCCCTGCCAAATTTTTCCCCCATGAACATCTGCAACAGAAGTTCACGAACCGGTTCCAGTGTTGCATAAGGCAACAATAATTCCAGCCGCCCGCCACGATCTTCCATATCGATACGCAGACGGGTTACGATAGCCGCGTTGGACGGTCGCGAAATGGTTGCAAAACGCGGGTTAGTCTCCAGTCTGTCGAAACGGAACGTCACCGGGCTTAGAGGTTCAAACGCGGCACTTAGATCCGTCAGCATTACATGGACCATCCGTTCGACGAGGCTGCGTTCAATCGTCGTATATGGCCGACCCTCAATGCGCATCGCAGCAGTCCCGCGACGTCCACCAAGCAACACGTCAACAATGGAATAAATGAGCGACGAATCGACCGTAATCAGTCCATAATTATCCCATTCCTCAGCCTTGAATACGCTCAGCATGGCCGGTAGCGGTATCGAATTCAGGTAATCGCCAAACCGGATTGAAGCAATATTATCGAGAGAGACTTCAACGTTGTCAGAAGTAAAATTACGTAGCGACGTCGACATCAACCGTACCAGGCGATCAAACACAACCTCAAGCATCGGCAGACGTTCATAGGAAACAAGGGCACTGGAGAGAATTGCCTGAATGCCGGATTTCTGGCTATCGTCTTCATGCTCGTCATCAAACCCGAGCAGACTGTCGATTTCATCCTGATTCAGAACCCGGGTAGATTCTCTGGCGGGCGCGCTGCCGTCATCATCCGGAGAATCATCATCCCCCATCATGGCTTCCCATTCGGCGGCGAGATCATCCTGATCTTCGTCCTCTTCGCCGAGAGATGCTTCCCATTCGGCGGCGAGTGCGTCTTGCTCTTCGTCTTCGCCAGGACTCGTCATAAACTTGTGACCCTTTATTGCCTCGTCATCACTGAACCAGCATTTCCTTAAATAATACGTCTCTGATTTCGGCGGGCGCGCTTGCCGCACTCACCCTGCGCAACAATTCTTCGCGAAGTCTGTACATTCCGGCCGACCCCTTGAGATCATCAATCCTGAGTTCTCGCAGATAGGTTTGAAAATTATCAATAATTCTTGGCATCACGCTTTCAATTCGAGGAATATCTTCGGCTTTTGCCAATTCCAAACTCACTCTGATTTTCAGGAAACTCGATTTTCGGCCTCCCGTGTTCAGGTTCACCAGCATGTCTTCCAAATCATAAAATACGCCTACGCCCTCTACCTGTTCACCTTCATCACCCTCAGCAGGCGCACCGCCGCCGGTAATCATGGCAATCACCGGGTCCATGAGACCTGTAAAATACGCGCCAGCAACTCCACCGACGATAAGAAGCAATATCAGGCCGATAATGATGAACAGCTTCTTCTTGCTACCTTTTCCGGACGGCTCTCCACCTTCTCCGGCTTCACCTTCGCCTTCGGCTTCTTCCTGCTCTTCTTCGGCCATGCTTTGCTTTCAGACCACAATCAAGGACCGGAAATCCGGCATCCTCTTGTTTGAACATACATCGCCTTGGTTAACAACTCATTGAAAATCCAAGTTGACGTCACTGGTTTGGTGCACTTTTCGTCTCTCGCGTGCTTTGCGAATCACAGACTACCAAATCCGATGAAACCGGGGCAACAACTGCTATGCGTAAATCTCAAATTGTTAGTTGTACAATCAAGAAAAAACTGCCGGGTCAAAATTCCCTTTGCCCGGTTCAGCAGCTCCAAACAAATCCACACCATATCCATTAAGGTATTGTTTTAAATAATTTTTACGTGTTGGCACGGGACATGCATATATCTGGTCGGGACTTGGTGAATTATACCGACAGGACAGTGATACAATGGAATCAGCAACTTACATAGCTCTCTCCAGACAGGGCGGATTAAGGCGTCAGCTGGATGTTGTCGCTAACAATCTGGCGAATATGAACACATCTGGCTTCAAGGGCGAGAAGATGATGTTTGTCGAACATCTCGTTAACTCCAAGGGCGGGTATCGTCCAATAGGTGAGAAACAGGCCTATGTTCGAGATATTGCCACCATGCGTGATTTTAGTGAAGGACCATTGGAACAGACAGGAAACCCTCTTGATCTGGCTATCAGTGGAGAAGGTTATTTCACCATTCAGACCGATCAAGGCAATCGTTATTCGCGAAACGGTCACTTCGAACTGGATGAGGCAGGGCAGCTTGTTACCAAATCTGGCGATCCGGTTCTGGCCGAAGGCGGCAGCCCGGTATTTTTTGCCCCTGGGGATACCAAGATCGCCATAGGCCGGGATGGCACCATTTCCACCCAGAACGGTGATCTTGGCAAACTGGCAGTCGTCAAATTTGCCAACGAGCAGGAACTGAGGCCAGGTGCCGGTGGCCTGATGGCAACTGAAACGACGCCTGACGCTGTCGAAAACCCGAACATCCAGCAGGGTATGTTGGAGGGATCGAACGTACTTCCGATCGTGGAGATGTCACACATGATCAAAGTACATCGTACATACGACGGGGTAAAAAATTTCCTCGAACGTGAAGATGAACGCATGCGCAAAATGATTCGCGACCTGGCGCAGGTCACGGCTTAACGGGTTGGGTATAAAAAAATCAGACAATGCCCAAAATTTAAAAAGGACGGGAAAAATGAGATCACTAGATATCGCGGCAACTGGAATGTTGGCCCAGCAACGAAATGTCGAGGTTGTATCGAACAACCTGGCAAACATGAACACAACGGCCTTCATGCGCCGCCGGACGGAATTTCACGATTTAATCTATCAAGACCTGCGTCGTGTCGGTACCACCTCTTCAGATGCCGGAACGATAGTTCCCTCTGGTGTGCAGGTCGGCTTGGGTGTCAAACTGGCCGCCGTTTACCGCATTCACGAACAAGGCAATCTGACGGCGACGGACAATACCTTCGATCTGGCCGTTCAGGGCAAAGGGTTTTTTCAAATTACCCAGCCTACGGGCGAAACAGCCTACACCCGGGATGGAACGTTTCAACTCAACGCGAGTGGACAAGTCGTAACCCATGACGGGTACACAGTTCAGCCGGGCATTACCGTTCCAAGCAACGCCATTGATGTAACCATCTACAATTCCGGTCAGGTACAGGTCAAGGTTGAAGGTACCGCTGCGCTGGCGACAGTCGGACAAATTCAGATTTCGACTTTTCCCAATGAAGCAGGTCTCGAATCCATTGGCAATAACCTGTATCTGGAAACACCTGCGTCTGGATCAGCATCGTCAGGCAATCCTGCTGCGGTTGGCTTCGGTTCGATCCTTCAGGGATTTCTTGAAACATCCAACGTCAATGCTGTCGAAGAGGTTTCGAATCTGATTTCCGCCCAGCGCGCCTACGAAATGAATTCGAAGGTTATCCAGACATCGGACGAAATGCTCGGCACACTGACGCAACTCCGCTAGGAGGAATTGAGATGTTACACAGAATTCTCACCATCGGCCTTACAATTCTGGCTCTTTCGACAACTATAGCCGTCGGGGCGGGTCAGGAAAAAGGCGTACAGAACCTTGGTGACCAGGCACCGGTGACCTTGCAGGAATCGGTTCGACTGGATGGCAAAATCGTCTATCTGGGTGATTTGTTCATGAATATAGGGGACAAAGCAAAGATTGCCGTCGCCTACACACCCGAACCCGGGAAACGTACCATTTTTGATGCAAACTGGTTGTCACGAATAGCCCGTACCCATCGACTTAAATGGCGGCCTATGAGTCGCTATGACCGGGTGGTTATTGAACGCTCAAGTATCGTGATCAGCCGCGAACAGATAGCCGAGGAAGTATTGCAGGCCCTGATTGATCAAGGTGCCGAAGCGGATATGGAAGTGGAATTTTCCAACCGTATGCTGCGTATGCATGTCGGTGGCGATGCTTTGGCCGTGGTCGGCGTTGAAGACAGCATTCTGGATGCACGAACCAACCGGTTTTCGGCGATCATTCACGCCCCGGCAGGTGATCCCGGTGCAAAACGGATCAGAATCACCGGACGACTTCATCGGACCAGCGAGGTGCCAGTCCCTGCACGTCGGATCCTCAGCAGTGAAATCCTTCAAAAAGAAGATATTAAATGGATCAAGGTTCGGTCACGTCGATTGCAGAATGATGTCATTCTCAGTGATCTGGATTTGATCGGAAAATCTCCACGCCGGGGCCTTCGTGCCGGACAGCCTATTCGCACCAGCGCCGTCCGTCGTCCCGTTCTGATAAAAAAGGGCAGTCTGGTTACGATCATCCTGACCTCATCCAAAATGACGCTGACATCAAAAGGCAAGGCCAATTCAGCCGGCAGTGAAGGCGATCTTATTCAGGTCACCAACATACAAAGCAAAACCATAATAGAAGCCGAAGTTATTGGCGCTGGACGCGTTGCCGTTCGCCCGGCAGCCCAACTCGCCATGAACCAGCAATGATTACGTGTATGAATCACGTAACTATGGAGACAAACATGAAAAATACTATCCTTCATCACCCTCTGAAAAAGCTGGTATTAAATGCCACCGTTATCGCCGCTGCGACCGTAGCGTTAACCGGTTGCAATTTGATGACCCGGCTTTCTGAAGTCGGTGAAAACCCAGTTATAAGCCAAATTCAAAACCCTCAGGTTCGCCCCGATTACAAACCGGTGAGCCTGCCAATGCCCGCACCAAGAATTGCAGAAGACAATCCGAATTCATTGTGGCGGGCTGGCGCGCGGGCTTTCTTCAAGGACCATCGAGCCAAGGAAGTCGGAGATCTCGTGACCGTCGTTATGGTCCTGGATGACAATGCTATTTTCAAAAATTCCACGGATCGTGATCGTGTAGACAGTGAAGATGTTGATGTGAATGACCTGCTGGGATTGGAAAATGAATTGTCAAAGGTTCTGCCCGAGGGAGCTGGTGCAGCGGCAGGTGTATTTGACGGTCAGATCGCAAACTTCAACTCCACTCATTCGACAGATGGTGACGGTACCATCGAGCGTTCAGAAGTATTAAGTCTGACGTTCGCCGCTGTTGTAACTCAAATTCTGCCTAACGGATCGCTGATTATCATGGGGCGGCAGGAGGTTCGGGTTAACGCTGAACTCCGCGAACTTATGGTAACTGGTGTAATCCGGCCCAGTGACATTGATTCAGACAACACAATTTCAGATGACGATATCGCTGAAATGCGCGTGGCTTATGGCGGGCGCGGCACCCTCAGCAGTCTCCAGAAACCCAGATGGGGTATGGAGATGTGGGACATTCTGTTCCCGTTCTAGGTCGGTGAAAGCCGGATCTGGAAACCTTAAAGGCCGGTGCATCCGCACCGGCCTCTTTTTTCGTTTACGTACTATTGAATTCGTGATCAAAAACGACGGGGGAATTCGCCAATACAGTCTGACTATTTTCGAATCAAATGTATGTTATAAATGTACGCACATTAGTGTCCAAAGTCAGAAAATTAGTCGTCACGATGGGTTTTTTCCATCCGTTCGTGCCGCTCCTGGGCTTCCAGACTAAGTGTTGCAATAGGCCTGGCTTCCAGTCGGCGAATACTGATGGGTTCGGCAGTTTCTTCACAATATCCGTAGGACCCATTCTCAATTCTCGACAGCGCATCGTCGATCTTGTTGATCAATTTTCGCGCCCGGTCCCGGGTCCTGAGCTCCAACGAACGATCCGTTTCGATAGACGCCCGATCCGCTATATCTGCTTCAACGGTCCCGCCTTCTTGTAACTGCTGAAGGGTATCGTTCGAGGCGGTTAAAAGATCGGCTTTCCATGCCAGAAGTTTCTGGCGGAAATGCTCTATCATGATCTCACTCATAAACTCTTCTTTGTCGGAAGGTTTGTAATCGGGGGGTAACGTAACAGTCATGCTTAACCCTACTCTAGGCGGCAAGATTCAAAGGGAAATTTCGGCGGAATATAGGAGGCATGAGGGGCTATCGCAAGCCCCATTTATTATCACTATTAATTCAATAATTCTAATGGTTTAGACAATTTTAAAAATATTACAAAAAGGAAAGTTATGAAAGTTTGCGCATCAATTTGGCAATTTCAACCTCTGCACGGAGTTCAATTTCCTCAATGACTTCATTAAGTTGAACATCATCACTATTTTGACGTTTCTTCCGTAGATTTTGCGCCAAATCTGCCAACCGCTCCTTGGAAAAAACACCATTGAGAATTCCGATCCTCAATTCTTCAAGGCGATCAAGCATATCATTTCCATAATCGGACAAAATTGCACGTGAACGACCGTCCGTCGCGTCAGGCACTTCCTGAACAGCGAATACTGAGTCAACCGCCCCTACACCAGAACTCTCGATTGGTGGCGCTTCTCCCAATTCTTGTGTTTCACGCAAACGAACTGCGAACTCGCTGCCGCTGCCGCTGCCAGAAGCCTTGTCTCTTTTCCGACCTGCCGATGTTTCTTTCGCTCCACCCACTTTGGAAATTTTCATCGTTTTCCTGCTTACACTGAGACAACTGAACACTCCCGCCACTCTGGCAAGATTGATCCTTGGGAAGTATTACCACGAAACGCCCTCGAACCAAACACTGTCAAACTCATTTTCACTTTTTAAATACTAAATTTTCTGCCCGGCAATATTTTCACTCTCTGATGCCGAGCGGCCAATATCACCTATCTGAAATGAAAAACTTAAATTTTAATGTTTAAATTCAACCTGTTACAAAATCATGAGACTGGCACTATTTTTGCTTATGTCTACCTGCAATAAACCAAAGGTCCGTCTTCGGGCCGCCAACCCTTTGGAGTCTCATCATGGTGGGAAACGCATTTTTTCAATCAAGCACTCTGGGAATGATGAGTCAGGCGTATGCGCTGAACACCATCGGTAAAAATGTCGCCAATGTGAATACAGGGGGATACAAACGTACCGATACGCAATTCGAGACCGTACTCAGTAAAACTCTAGACAAAAATGTCTCTGACATAGGCGGTATCAGACCCAAAGATTATCAGATTATCGACTCGCAGGGCGTCATCCAGTCTTCTGAGCGCGATCTGGATCTGGCTATCGTCGGCACCGGCTTTTTCCAGGTCAGCACCAACTTTGCCCAGACTGGCGAGACGCTTTATACCCGTGACGGCAGCTTTCGAACGGCAGCAGTAAACCAAATCAGCGTTCCCGGTACCGGCTTCACCATCAATGATTCTCCGGCTTTCGACAGCAATGGCGTACAGATACACCCGGTATCAGGTACCGACGCATATCTGGTTGATAAAAATGGATATTATGTTCTTGGATGGTCAGCAGAATCAGATGGAACGTTCACTAATACAGGAGCGCTCTCGCCGTTGCGTATTGATGTGAATGCCTTCACTTCAACTTTCACGCCATCATCCACATCCCGACTGCATCTCAATTTACCGTCCACCACAGAAATTGTCGCCGACCATGCATCCACGGTTCTGGCGGCAGATGGCGGCACGAACAATGAAAACCTGATCACCTACACGGCAGAGATTGTCGATTCAAACGGTAAAAAACAAACGGCCCGCATCAACATGTCGAAGAGTGCTGATAACACCTGGGATTTTTCCGCTACGACGAGCAGAGCCTCTACGCAGCAAACAGACACCATCATGCTGGCGGGAACGGTTGAGGCCGGTGATACCTATTCCACGACAGTAAATGGCACCACGGTGAGTTATACAACATCCGCGACGGATACCACCATCAACAATATCCGGGATGGTTTGCTTGCTGCAATCAATGCTGATGCGGCCATTACCGCCTTGGTAACAGCCACAGCAGGAAATACCGGGGGCGAGATTACCCTCACGGCACTGGCCACAACCCCATCATTCACAGCGACTGCAACTGCAGCGAACGGCGCGAATACCGCTCAGGCGGATACGGTGACGATAACCGGCACAGTCGTAGCGGGTGAACAATACAAAATTAGTGTTGATGGCAATACAGTGACCTATACGGTCAAGGGGACTGAGGCCGACTTGGCAGCAGTGCGAACGGGAATAATTGCAGCGATCAATGCCGACCCGATTGTTGGGGCTTTGGTTACGGCCGCTCCCGGCGCGCTTGCCGGTGAAATTACTATGACAGCACTGACAGCTACCGCACCGTTCACATCAGCGACCGCAGCCAGCGTCATTTCCTCTAATACAGCTGCAAATGCGACGACAACCCCTAATGGTGTCGGCATTGCCCAGGTCGACACAGTGACCATTACGGCTGCTAATACGCCGGGCGAAACCTATGCCATAAATGTTGATGGTAACGTGGTAAGTTATACTGTCACCGGTCTGGAAGGTGGATTGACAGGAATCCGCAGCGCTCTCAGAGCGGCTATTAATGCCGATGCCACAGTCGGGCCTCTGGTGACCGCAGCTGATGGTGTCGCGGGGGGGGAGATCACCCTTACTGCGGCAGCGGCGGGAACCCCCTTTACCACGACAGTCTCCACTCCTCCTGATACGGCCACAAATACGACCAGTGTGGCAACGACAACTCCGCAAGTTACGACAATAGCAAACAATACAGTGGCAACGGCGACCAAAACATCGTCGCAAATTTCGGCAATTTCAACCGTTCAATTCACACCATTGGGTGTTGTAGCGGGCACACCCCCAGACCCGCTGGCGTTTACACTCAATTTCGCCGATGGTGGCACGGCGACGATATCGATGGATATCAGTGACATGACCCAGTTTGGGAGCGGGTTTACCCCATATTCATTTGATCACAATGGTCTTGCCGCAGCACAAATGTTCCGAACCCAATTCGATTCTGCCGGGCATGTCATTGGCACATTTGACGATGGCACTCAACGAAAGATATATAAAATTCCACTGGCAGTATTTTCAAACCCTAACGGGTTGGAGATGAAGAATGGAATGGTTTTTGCTGAAACCGACGTGTCCGGCGCGCCATCAACGTTTGCCGCGGATGTAACAAGCATTGCAAGTTTCAACCCCTACTCTGTTGAATTATCCAATGTGGATCTTGCCACAGAATTTAGCCGGATGATCATGGTACAGAACGCCTATAACTCAAACGCTACGGTGTTCAAAACCGTAGACGAAATGACAATGGTGGCCCGTGACCTGAAAGCCTGATCAGGACCTCAGCCTCCACTTGGTCGACGAGGCTGAAAGAGCTGAACGGTTTGCCCTTTTTGTTCATTTTTAGATCAAGTCGGAAAAATTTTCCCGCCCAACCAAAATGTCCTGCCAAACCGGGAAAATTCATTCTCGCATCTAATTATTATTGTTTAATTTCAATATCTTATGGCCATCAAAAACTGGCATGATAATCGCATATCCTATAACTGATATCACCGATGCGATTAACGCGAACGGAAAATACGATGAAAAATACGGGAAAATCACTTTTGGCCCAGATCGCACCCCCCCTGGTTCAGCGTACCTTGATGGCGGTCCTGGCTGCGGCTTTTGTTATGTCCCTGATTCCCGCCTCCGCCCATGCGGCGTCACGAATCAAGGACATCGTTCAGTTCGAGGGGGTTCGCGACAACTTACTGGTCGGATATGGCCTTGTTGTCGGTTTGAACAATACCGGCGACACCCTGAAAACCGGACATTTCACAAAACAAAGCCTGCAAGCCATGTTGAACCGTCTTGGGGTCAAACCCACTGACGCTGGCCTGGATTCAGATAATGTTGCTGCCGTTATGGTGACAGCCGCCCTGCCCGCCTTCTCACGTCAGGGTGGTCGGATCGACGTTACTGTCAGTGCATTGGGCGATTCGGATAGTCTACTTGGCGGTACATTACTGGTTACTCCGCTTCTTGGTGCTGACGGCGAAGTTTATGCGGTCGCACAAGGCCAGTTGGCGGTTGGAGGGTTTTCCGCTGCCGGCAATGCCGAAACCGTTACCAAGGGTGTTCCGACCAGCGGCCGTATTGCCAATGGTGGTATTGTAGAGCGGGAAATAAAATTCAAACTGGGAAATCTGGAATCCGTCAAACTGACCCTTCGCAATCCGGATTTCACCACAGCGCGCAGGATTTCTCAGGCCGTAAATGCCTTTTTGGGAACCACGGCGGCCGTTACCAATGACCCGTCAACGGTCGAAGTTTTCATACCGGACAGTTACAACCAAAATGTCGTCAATCTGCTAACCGACATAGAGCAGCTTCGGATCGAACCCGATCAGTTGGCGCGCGTCGTCATTGACGAACAATCCGGTCTGATTGTTATGGGCGAAGATGTACGGATCAGCAGCGTCGCTATAGCTCAGGGATCGCTGACCATCCGGGTTACGGAAGCCGAACAGGTTTCACAACCGGGTCCATTCGCCGAAGTCGGAACGACCACAACTACCGACCGCACCGACGTTCAGGTTGATGAAGGCGAAGAAAAACGCCTTACTGTACTCAAACCCGGCGTCACGCTCCAGGATCTCGTCAATGGACTAAATGCGCTAGGCATCGGCCCTCGTGATATGATTACCATTCTGCAAGCAATCAAGACCGCAGGTGCCCTGCAAGCCAAGATCGAGGTGATGTAATGAGCGCCGTATCAGACAGCACATTTACCTTGCAAGCACAGAACGCCCTTGCCCAGAGCCAGTCTTCGGTCTCGTTAGGCAACGCAAAAACCATTCAACAGGCCCGTAAGGTCGCAGAAGATTTTGAAGCAGTATTTATCGGACAAATGCTTCAGCCCATGTTCAAGAACCTTGGGGCAGAAAAACCATTTGGCGGCGGGCAGTCAGAATCCATGTGGCGGAGCATGCAGGTTGACGAATTTGGCAAAGCCATCACAAAAGCGGGCGGGATTGGTATCGCGGACCAGGTTTTCCGTGAAATTCTCAAGACTCAGGAGATACAATAATCATGGAATCCAGCAATCGTATCGAAGACCTGATTCTGATCACCGAAAGGCTGGTCGATCTTCTGGAGCGCGAGAATGATGCATTGAGCAATCATCGCAACTGGGAACTTCGGGAGATACTTGATGAAAAAGTTACCCTGAGCCGGGTTTATGAAACCAGAATGCGGGTCATTTCGGATAACCCCGAAATTCTTGATGATGTGGGCACCGAAACTCGGCAACAGTTGCGCGAATTGGGATTACAGGTCAATGACCTGATCACAGAAAACTCAAAGCTGCTCCAAACCGCAATTACCGTCAGCCGCCGAGTTGTCGAACTTGTAGCGGATGCGGTACGCGATGCTACACCTAGCGCTGGTACATATGGCGCGAAAGGGACGAAAGAGTCTGGTGTTGCGAACGCCGACAGTCAACGCGCCGCGTTTTCGCTAAACCAGACGCTATAACTGACCATATCAAGGTGGGAGTAGACAAATCATGGGCGATATAACCCAAGCTCTGAGGACGGCACAAAGCGGACTTCTGGTTAATCAGCAGGCACTCAATACTGTTTCCAGCAATATCTCAAACGTCAATACGCCGGGTTATTCGAGAAAAATAGTAAATTTTGAAAACGTTGCTGTCGCTGGCGTACCCGCGGGCGTGAAAATATCTTCCGTAACGCGGGCCGTCGACGAAGGTTTATTAAAAACGATCCGTAATGAAAATGGTGAGCTGAACACACTATCAGGGAAACAAGATGCGCTAAACCGTCTTCAAGAACTGTTTGGGGCCCCTGGCGACAACTCTTCACTTAGCCATATGATGGAGAGTTTGGCCGAAGCCGCCGAATTACTGGCCATCAATCCTGGAAAATCTATGGAACCTGCGGAATTTGTCCGTCGCGCTCAAGATGTCGTTCGCAATTTTCAAAGTATGAGCGCCTCGATCCAGGACCAACGTCTTCAGGCCGATCAGTTAGTCGCAGACGTTGTTTTACAAATCAATTCTGCGACAGCCAAGATTGACCAACTGAACGACGATATCGTTTCATCCAATACGGTCGGGCGCGACGTTACCGATCTCCGTGATCAGCGTGATCTTGAACTTGATAAGTTATCCCAACTGGTCGATATCCGGTATTTCTACCGCACGGATGGTGATGTCGTTGTTTTCACCTCGGGCGGTCGCACGCTTGTTGATACTGTGCCGCCTGTTGTCAGCCACACCGCAGCGGCAGCCATGGACGCGACAAGCTCACACGCGCAAGGACAAATTGGCGGAATTTTTGTTGGTGAGGCTACTGCTGGTAATGACATCACCAATGAAGTTCGCGAGGGTTTGTTAAAAGCCAAAATCGAACTTCGTGATGAAATTCTTCCAAATCTACAAGGTCAACTTGATGAACTCGCGGCAAAATTACGGGATACGGTAAATCAGATACATAATCGCGGCGTCAGTTTTCCGGGTGCCCAATCAATGACCGGAACTCGCCAGTTTATTGGAAGCGGCGTACAGACGATGACCCTCGGGGCTGCCGGCGGATCGGATGACGTGAAGATTATTCTTTTTGATGCTGATGGCAAACAATCTTCAGTATCGACCCTCAATACCATTATGCAAACCAATTCATTTAAGAATTCAGATGGTGCCGTGACGATCAGCGGTTCCGCCCAGGCCTCAATGGGCCCATGGACCATTTCAGAAGTGGCAAAACACCTGGATGGATGGTTGAAAGCAAATGCATCACCGACGGCGACTGCAACGCTCAATAGCGAAAACAAACTTCAAATTAACCTGAACACAACAGGCTCCAATCTGGTATTTCGCGATGAAGGAGCAACAGCAAATGGTTCTGCATCTAAGGATGCAACCATTCGATTTGATGCAAATGGTGATGGCATCAACGATGAAACCGCAAGCGGGTTTTCCAGTTTTTTTGGGCTTAATGATTTCTTCGTCGACAACATTGTTGATAACCTTTTTGAAACCAATGTCGTTGATTCCAATTACGTCGCTGGCGCATCCACGTTGACATTTCATGACTCAACGACGATTGGTACGGGCGTATCACTTTCAGGAGCATCATCTATATCCGTTACAGCGGGCACATCACTAAAAGATCTTGCAGCACAAATTACCAATAATGTAACCAATGTTTCCGCAAGTGTAATTCCGGACGGTGCTGGAGTCAGGCTTCGAATTATCCATGAGCAAGGTAATTCATTCACGGTGACGCAAGCCAACACGGATACGTTTTTGACAGACGTTAACCTTCATAGTGGAGATGCCCGCATCGCTTCATCTATCGGGGTACGAGAAGACATAGCCGCCGAGCCGGGTAAAATTACGACCGGAATGGCTCAGTTTGACACTAATCTGGGGCCATCCGGAGAATACTTGATAAGTGTGGCCGACGATACTGTCGCTCAACAACTTGCAGCGGCCTTTACGACAACGACGACATTTGACCGGGCGGGCGGGCTGTCCAGCGTAAACCATACCCTCGTTCAGTATTCTGCTGAAATTTTGTCCAATAATGCCAATTTATCTGGCGTGAACCAACGCAGCACCGATACCCAACTTACGTTGTCAGAAGCTCTTCAGTTCAAATCAGACTCGGTTCGGGGTGTTAATCTCGACGAGGAAATGGCTGATTTGATTGTATTCGAACAGGCTTTTTCCGCTGCTGCTCGGGTTATATCCGTCATTCAAGATATGATGGAAACCCTTGAGCGGGCGGTCACTTAAGGAGTTATATTATGAGTAGAGTTTCCACGTTCGCATCAAATTCCCTCCTGCTGCAGCAAACACTGCGTACCCAACAACGTGTGTTCGATGGTCAGATTGCCATATCCAGCGAGAAAAAATCACAAACGTACGATGGAATTTTTGCCGACTCCCGTCGTCTGGTCAATGTTGAGAATACAAACAGCCTGTTGCAGCGCTACATCACTAACAATCAGCAGATGGACGTCAATTTGGGCATATCTGATACCGCCATCACCGGCATTGGCGACACACTGAAAGACTTTAAGTCGCAACTTATCCTTTTCGAATCCGGCAGTCTCAAGTCGGAAGAAGACACCACTAGTCTTCAGACCAGTGCATTTAATGCACTTAAATCTGTTGAGGCTTTACTTAATACCGATGTGGACGGAAGGTTTCTGTTTGCCGGAGGTCGAGGAAGCACACAACCTGTCTCGCTTGGACTGACCGATCTATCGGCATTTCAAGCCAAATATGATGGCGCAACTATTGAATACCCAACGAATAGGGATATGCACCTGGATCAACTTTCTGCCTCGAAAGATTCAGTTACGGGGCTGCCAAACTGGCTAACGTTCGAAAATGATGCGGCTGTTAGTTCTCAAGTAACGGCATCGGCTGGGGCAAGTGCTGGTGAGATTCTCCTGACAGGCAAGGCACCTGGCAACTCTTACACTATGACGACCGCCACCCCGACAACGGGCACAACCCTGGATAACACCAGTTCATCCACAAACACTGCCACACCCGTTTTGACTACCTCCCAACAAATCGACTTGGTGACAGTTGCCGGCACGGTGGAGGCCGGTGACCAATACACAATTACAGTCGACGGGAACGCTGTTACCTACACCGTAAATGGAACAGAAGCGAGTATAGCCGACGTGCGTACGGGGTTGGCCACCGCTATCAACGCTGATGCGACGATGAGTGCGCTGGTCACGGCCAAAAACGGGACTGCCAATGGCGAACTGATTTTGACCGGGGTTACTTCCGGTGATCGCTTTACGACAGTTATGACCACGCCAACTCAAGGGACCACAACAGACAATACGGCCTTGTCAACAACGACAACAACCGCCAATGGACTAACCGTCGCACAAGTTGACACTGCTACCCTGGCGGGCACCAAAGATAATGGCGACCAATTCAGGGTCACAATAAATGGCAACACTGTCACTTATACGGTGACAGCCGGAGACGCTGATATTGATGCTGTCCGTAATGGCCTGGTCTCTGCCGTAAATGCTGACTCCACCATGGGAGCCTTTGTTACCGCCGCTGCCGGAGCTAATACCGGAGAGTTGACGTTTACGGCAAAGGTGCCTGGGGAAACATTCACCACGACCATGTCCATTCCTACAGATGGCGGAGTTGCAAACACCGCAACATCAGTAAATACGATCAACCCTGACGTTGTAAAGACGTCTCAACTGGACACCGTTACGATTGCCGGAACGGTCGAAGCCGGTGATCAATACACCGTCACAGTTAATGGAACTTCCGTAACCTACACCGTCACAGCCGGGGACACGACCATCAGCGATGTCCGCACCGGATTGAGAACCGCGATCAATGCCAATGGAACCTTGAACGCTGTGATTACAGCCGCAGACAGTGCCACCAATAGCCAATTGACTCTGACCGCGAAAACACCCGGCGACGCCTTTACGAGTAGTGCCACGGTTCCGACGTCAGGTACCACTGTGGATAACGCCGCGACATCTGTTGTGACCACGGCAAACCTGTTCACCATGGCTCAGCAGGATCTCGTCACATTGGCTGGAACCGTCGAGGCCGGGGACCAGTACCAGGCGACAATTAATGGAACATCAGTCACCTACACCGTCACCGGCGCAGAAACCGGCATCGCGGATATTCGCGCTGGGCTTGTCGCCGCAATAAATGCAAACGGAACATTAGGACCTCTGGTTACGGCGACGGCCAGTCAGCAAAATGGTGATCTGACCATCACGGCCGATGATGCAGCGTTTACGTTTACGACATCCCTGCAGACTCCGACAACCGGAACAACCACTGACAATACGGCCACTTCGGTAACGAGAAATAATATCATCACAACCGCCCAGGTCGACACTGCCATTATAGCGGGTACGGTCGAAATCGGGGATCAGTATACGGTCAGCGTCGATGGCAATTCGATCACCTATACCGTTTCTGCATCCGATAAGTCATTGGCAAATATTCGTGCTGGCATTGTCTCGGCGATCAACGGAAACCCCGCCATGAGCGCCGTTGTTGAAGCTGGCGCCGGTACGGTCGACGGCGAATTTACGCTGATTGGGAAAACCCGGGGCAAGGCCTTCAAAACGACCTTGACCACACCGTCAACAGGCACCACGGCGGACAATACGGCGACATTTGCAAAGACCACCACCAGCAGTATACAAATCGCCCAAACTGACACGATGACAATTGCCGGGTCGGTCGAAGTTGGTGATGTTTACACCCTTGATATCGATGGGGTCAAAGCCACCTATACGGTAACTGGATCTGAAACGGGCCTATCAGACATACGTGACGGCCTGATTGCTGCTATAAATTCCGAGGTTAATGAGGGTGTCAGCCGAGTCACCTCAACATCAGCTGAATTTTCAGGCCTGACCGCAGGCGCGATTTTTACAGTATCCGGGACGGTCGGTGGCTTGAATGATGGCCTTTACAAAATCGCCAACGTCAGCAGCGATGGCAAAACCCTTGATATTGTATCACGTCAGCTGGCTACCGCCCCGGCAGCAGTTGGCACAATTGAGTTTGAAAACATTAGCGATGGCAGCTCCCGCGTCATTGCCGACGATACCGCGCTGGCGTTCACACGAACTTCTGGCACCAATCCCGACAAAATTTCCTATACAAATGAACTATTTGACTCGGTTTCAATGGGACAGAAAATTACCGTTAGCAATGCGTCACTTGCTGCCAATAACGGCACCTATACCGTTACCGGAATTGACACGGTATCAAATACAATTCTTGTAGAAACGCAGCGGTTCAGCGATCAGGGAAGCCTTGCAACCCCATTTTTCTCCAAGACAGCTTCGAGCAATTCAACCATATTCACCGACGGCGGAACCGCCTCAGACACCATCACGAGTACCACAGCAGGATTTTTCAGTGGTCTCAGTCAGGGAATGGCTGTTAGCGTCAATAATTCAACTGTCAATGATGGTACTTATATCGTCGGGTCGGTATCTACCGATGGTAAAACCGTAACATTGGCCAGCGGCACAAAACTTCCAGTCGGAACCGGTGGTTCTGGCGTTGCAGACTCACGAACACCGTCATTTGAAGTCATCCAAACCACCGGATCAATTGGCGTCCAATCCTATTATCACGGTGACATGACAGCACAAACTCACAAAGTTAACCAAAATAGTAGTTTTGCCCTTGATCTCAACGCCGTCGATCCGGCATTTGAAAAAGCCATCCGTGGCCTAGCCATAATCGCCCAAGGAAAATTCGCAAGCGAAGGTGGACTAGACCAGAACGAAGGACGAATCGATTCCGTCATCTCATTATTGGACGGAACCATCAATCGCACGACCACAAACAAATCACCCTTCGGCGTCAGAGAAACCGCAGGAAGCCTTCAACAGGTACAGATTGATCTCGGGTACAAAAGAGTTTTAATCAAGGATACCAACGAGTTAAGCACCCGCTTTTCATCTTTTCTGAAAACAGGTATCGCGGATATGGAAAACATTGATATCACTGAAGCCATAACCAAAATGCTTGATGATCAGCAGGCGCTTGAGGCATCGTTCCAGGTGTTTGCCAAAATCAAACAACTCAGCCTGACCAACTTCCTCTGATCAACAACAACACATCATCGCGGAACATTCAGTAACACAAACGCAAAAACGCGCCCAGAAACCACAAGGTTTTTGGCGTTATAAACAAATTTCCGGCTAACCTGACAAAAGATCAGGTGTTAGCGGCTGACCCTAAACGTCCTGTGATTCTGCAACAGGATTCGATGCTGCTGTCGACGTTGGCGCAGCGGTTGGTTCCGGTGTTGAAACCGGGTCTGGTGTCGGAGCTGATTTAGCAACCGCACTCGTTTCCACTAGGGACTCAGCTTTCTTGTATACCCCCGCCGCCTTTTCAGACGGAAATTGCATTGTTACCTCTCCGGAACTTCGGTCCCGGAACTGAATAACAAACAACCCACTATCAGAATCAATCCGACCTTTGGGAGAAGAAACAAAATCCGCTGGCTGAATAGACTCTACTTTTTTGACGACAGGAGCCGCCGTTTGGCTGCTAACCTTAGCCGTCGGTCGAGAGGCTGTATATTGCGGCGCTTGAACCGATTTTACATCCACATCTAACATGACTGCCACCTTCTGTGCATATCAAAAAAATATTTTAGCTATCATCTCACTTCCAAATATAACAGACATTTCTTTGAAAATCTAGAGAAAATTAAAAAAATATGGTTTTTTTTATTGTTTTATTCAGAATTTCGAGCATTAGCACCAATTCGTTACTGTCCAATCTTGGAAACAGCACACTAAATACTGCATTTACTGTTTCCAGCATCATAAAATAGACTTGAGGGTACGGTTATCTATTTCCAGCCCCGAATAATAACTCAACAGCGGAATCGAGCATCGCGTCCATATAGTTCAGACCCGCGACAAGCATTCCGGCCAACATGGCACCCCCCTGGGTTGACGCGTTACCTTCTACATTATTGGGTGGAGTATCAATAACCGCCTGGTCGGCACCCGGTTCAGGTTCGGGAGCTTCATATTCAATAGTATCATAATCATTCTTGACGTCCGATCCCATCTGCAACTGTATCGAATATGGGATCTTGTCATTTATGCTGCCGCCCGTACGACTGACGCGAACAAAATATTCACCGGGCTTCCATTTTTCGCCTTCCGAAGATTGCATCCGCTCAAATCGTTGGTACAGCAACCGGGTACTTTCATCGCTATCGGCGATCACCCTTCCCTGTTTGTTGAGAATCTGAAAACGGGCCTCTCCCTCTTTGAAATTGGCCATCTTGAGATCGCCGGTCGAATCAACAAAAAATTTAAAATGATCCTTCTTGTCGCCCTCGGTGAGGGAACTGAAAATATTCAATCTGGCATTATTCATCCGGACCCGTCCCACCTCGCGGGCGTTTTTGAGGGAATCTTGCAAAACATCACGTTTTTTGCTTTCCCACACCCGGGGGCCTTTAGGTGTCGAGAATTCTGATCCGACTTCCATGAACTATCCTCCTTTTAACGCCCTTTAATCAAACGTCAAAATTTGTGGGTCCTCCGGTTGGCGCTGGCGCCGGTCCTGGTCCAATTGATGGTGCCTGTTCGTTATTTTCTGCACTTTCCAATAATCCCATTGCCAATTGGCGGTTAAGATTTATCAGAAACGGTACTTTTTCGCGGTCAAGATCACCAAGGCATCTGAATGTTGTACGATCAACCAAAATCGACAACATCAAAATGTTGTCTTTTAGCTCTTTCTGCAATGGGCAATCTTCTTCCAGCAGCGCGGTCTGAATAATCGTCCACAACACCTGATTTAAACGAAGCGCCTCACGAAGCGCATTTTTATCATCAGGGTTTTTGCAGGCATCTTCCAATCCGGTCGCGGATTTCATCAATCCCCAAGCTTCAACCTTGCGAGGATCCTCCACCGAAGGAACCTGTTCATATGCCTGGGCTTTAGCATACGTCATGTTCTACCGCCTTTTTGTAATTTTTGGGACTGAGACAGTCTGGAAAAGCTTTCTGACAGTTCTTCATCGCATAAAACAAATCGCCGTTGGCAATGTTTCCGATGATCTCGTCAATCTCTTCTTGTTGATCGGGATAATCTGTTTTCAGAAGGTTAATCGTATCAGTTAACTGATTAAGCAATCTCTCCCCATTATCGGGATCAATATACAGCAACTGGACCAGATAATAGAGCCAGCTGTCACTGCGCGACGAGCCTTCTGCTTCCATCGCGGCAAAGATTTCGGTATCCGTCAACACGTCTTTTTCATGAAGGATACGGGCGCGGTTATGAAACAGAATATCACAAGAGCGACCGACTGGGGAAATCACCGCGCCATTGATAATAACTTTTTCGTTTTCTCTGAGGCTTAACCTTAACGCCATGAGAACCTCCGGAAATGGCACAATTGATCAAACAGCAACTGGCCAAAATAGTCGCAAACAGTATAACAAAACGTAAATAACAAAAATATGAATAAAGGAATTTGGGGTAGGTCGATAGTTGGGGGGAGCTTTCTGCTCCCCCCGTTAGTATCGATATTATCTGAACAGTGACAGAACAGACTGAGCAGACTGGGAAGCCATACTCAAAGCCTGAATACCCAACTGCTGACGTGTCTGCAGCATCAACATATTCGCTGCTTCTTCGTTACCATCAGCCAGAACCAGTTTATCGGAACCCTCGGTCAAGGCATTGATGTAGTTTGCAGTAAAGTCTTCACGTGTCTGAATAACACTCAGGTTGGTTGACAGGTTCTGCGCGTTGGAGCGCAACGTTGTCAGAGCAGTATTCAGTTCAGCGATAGCGGCATCAATGTTGGACGTCGTCGCCCAGTTATTAACCGCCGTGTTAATACCAAGACCATTGGCCTGAATATCAACAGCTTCCACGTTGATAAACGCTGTTGCATCCTGGTTAAAGTCAACTTTCACGTCGTTCTCACCCGTACCACCGGTATTGGTGACAGCAACACTGGAAGTCTGACCTGCGACCAGAAGAGCGTCATCAGCCTTGAAACCAACCGTCGATCCCCACGCACTGTTGGAGGATGAAACGACCGTATTAGACGATGCTGATACGTTGATTTTATTGGTCGTACTGTTTGACGTAACCACGGCCTGGAACAAACCGGAGTTATCTTCGACCGTCAACACCGATTTCTCACCGGCAACGACAGCCGCATCATCAGCCGTCAGGTTAAGGGCATTACCCCAAGCCGTGTTGGATGCGGTCACGGCAGTCGTCGACGAGGTGTTGATGTTGACTGTTTCTGTGGCACCGTTGGACGAGATCTTGTAGCGAGCATCGCCCGTGGTTGTGAAGGCACCGAATTTCTTCACGGTTTGTGTGGTGCTTGTACCACTCGTGCCGAAGGAAGAAGTCGTGGCGTTGGTACCCGTGGCGGAGATCGTCGACGTGCCACCTACACCACCGTCTTCGGTAAAGGTCACGACGCCGAGAGCCGAAGTCGCCGTACCGAGAGCCGCGATCGTCGTGTTCGCGTTGATCGCCGCAGTCAAACCGGATGCAACTGCGGTTACCGTGGTCGCACCACTGGCCGCCGTAAAGTTGACGGTCGTACCGCCAACAGTTGCCGTGTAGACATCACCGGCATCAACCGTCCCGGCAACCGTGACGGTTTTCTGCTCGGTCACGTTGGCAACAGAAGAACCGGCACCACCAGAGTTATTGAGCACCGTGAAGTCACCGCCCGTATCGTTTAATTTCGAAATGGCAGATGTGAACGACTTACCGGCAGTATTTGCCGTAATGAGAAGGGCACCGCCACCCGCAGTGTCATCTGTGGTGAATCCAGCTGTTGACAAAGCTGCTGTATGCGCGGCTTCCCAAGCGGCGACCACGCCAGCCAAGGTCGTATCACCGGCCGTGGTGGTATAGTCGTAGTTGGTGCCATCGATCGTGATGCGCAATTGGTCACCTGCGTCACCAGCGGTGAACGCACCGCCGACCACAAAATGCTCAACTTGCGCCACCGGTACGCGGCTCTGCGCCACTACCGGGTTGGTGTTGGTTGACAGATTGGCGTTGGAAGTCACCAGGCTGACAGTCAAATCACCAACCGTCACCGTGTCCACGCCATCAGCATTGAAGCTGGAAAGCGCAATGGTACCGGTCGTGCTGCTGGTTCCGTCGGTGATCACCAGATCCGTGCCGCTGATGGCAAAGGTCATGTTGGTGGTGTTGTCGGAAGAATAACCGGACACGTGGGCATAAAGTTCGCCGCCCGTCATACCGAGACCGGAGGTCAGGTTGTAGACTTCCGTACCGGTGGTTTCGTTTTGCACGCCTGCGGTAATACCGAGATCGCTCAATAATCCATTTGCACCCACCACGGTCTCACGGATTTCAAGAACCTTGCCAGCCGTCGTCGTAAAGGCGATGCCTTGGCCCGCTGTGTGCGAGGCAGTGATGTCGGCGAAGGTGGAAACCTTGGTCACCAACTCAGCCGCCGTGTTGTCACCGGCATCGGTGTAGACGAATTGACCAACCAAGCCGCCATCAATGTAGAAATCAACAGATGTGCCATCGGTAACGTTGGTACCAGTATCCACATCCGTGGTCGTGGCTGCGAAGGTGTTGGTGCCGGTAACGATAGTCTGCACCTGGGCAACCTCTTTCTGCACCTCAATCGAATAGGTGCCGGCAACCGGCGTGCCAACGATGGAAACATCGGAAACACCAGCAAGAGCCGTTTCAACAGCAGTGGTGTTATCGACGATATCGGTAGTGTTGGCGCGATCACTGGCGGAGGCCAGATTTTTGGCAACCGTGGTGGAGTTACCATCGGTCAAACCCGTCAGCGTGCCCGTCACTGCGATATTTACCGTCAGATCGTTGATTGTCGCGGTTGTAATTGAACCTGTGGCACCGCCTGTAGAAAAATTAGCGAAAGCGACGGTTGTGCTGTCTGTGCCATCCGTAATAACCAGATCGTTACCACTAACAGCAACAGTCACAGTGGTAGAAGTATCGCGTGAGTACCCTTCCGTCCAGACATTTACGTTACCACCAACAGCAGCAAGCGCTGTCGTGACTTCCGTACCGGTCTGGTACCCCTGATGGGTAATGCCCAACTCGGAAAGAATAGACGCACCACCGGTCAGCTGAAGTTTTTTGCCATCGGTTGCCGTAATAACCAACTCATTACTAACCAGAGATGCAGAAACATCGGCAAACCCTTCGCCAAGGTTTGCACCAACGGCATTAATAAATTCACCAACCGTGTTGTTACCAGCATCGGTGTAGGTAAACGTACCAACCGTAGTTCCATCAACAACAAAACTAAGTGCAGTACTATCCGCAATGTTTGTAGCTGTATCAAGGTCGACACTGGTCGACGTGAACCGGCCTGTTGTTGAACTGGATACGGACGTCTGGCCTTCAACTTTCTGCTGCATGGTAACGGAATAGGTACCTTCAGCCGTATCCGTCCCAACACGAGAGAAATCAGTAAGACCGGTAATTGCCGCTTCAGCGACGGAACTGTTATCAGAGAACGTCCCCCCCGTCAGCGTACCACGACCGGTAACCAGGTTGGTGCCGTTATAGGTTGCATCACCTGCAAGACGGTCAATCTGGGTGCGGATATCGTCATACTGCGCGGCGAGACTGGTTTTTTCAGCCGTTGTCGTTGCTGATTTCGCACTTGCCGTCAAACCTTTGGCCTGCTCAACCAGTGTGGTGATCGCGGTAATCGCTTCATCAGCAGCCTGAACGGCGCTAATCGACTGTCCCATGCTGTCTTTAAGGGTTGCAAAATCACCAGCCTTATCGGTAAGGCCTTTTGCTGTAAAAAATGCAGCAGGGCCATCAAGGGCGCTGTTAACTTTTTTACCGGTTGCGATACGACCCTGAGTCATATCCATAAGCTTCGCTGTCCCCTGCAATTGCAGAAGATTCGAACGCATACTGGCTGTGAGGCTAATATCTGACATTTTGTCTACTCCATTCTGAGAGCTATGTGTGTACCTGCCCATTCTAGCGCAGGCGCCCCAATTCAAGTTCTTCTTGAGAGGAGCAGAGCCAAATATACAGATGCGCAATAGAAAATCAAGAAAAAAAATTCGCGAATTTCAATTTTATTTTTTGCCGCTTGAGGGCAATGCGCCGCCGCCTATACTGAACCTGCGGTCAGCGCTTCGTTTTAAAAGGACTTAAGGATGAACAGACAACAGCGACGAAAACCAAAGCGAAAACCCAGCAAATCGCGAAATAATACTCGGGCAATCGCAGAGACAGCATCGATAGAGGCGGTTTTGCAGCAGGGCGTCAGCCTTTTTAACGCCCGGGAATTTGCTTTGGCTGAACAACACTACTTAAATGCTATTAGGTTAGCCCCCGACCATGCGCACAGCTATTTCCTGCTGGGCTCCTCCCGAATGAGGCAGGGCAAGGTGGACGAGGCTGTTCAGGCGTTTACCGATGCGGCCAACCGGGCACCGGAGGCAGACACATACTTCAACAGCCTGGCGCTGGCGCTGGAAGCACAGGGTAGGATCGAAGACGCAATCAAGATTTTCCTAAAGGCCGTTCAGTTAAACCCAGAAAGCGGACCCGCTCATTTCAATCTGGGCAACACGCTTTTCCGTCAGGGCAATCTGCCCGTTGCCGCCAATTGCTTCGCCAACGTTGTGGCCCTGGATCCCGATATGGTAGACGCGATCTATAATTTGGGTTTGGTCTACCGCGATATGGGTCAATTTGCCAAAGCCGTTGAGACCCTGAAACAAGCGCAAGCCCTGATGCCTGAAAAAGGCGTCTTCGAATACGCTCTGGCATCATGCCACCGGAACTCAGGCAATCAGGAACAGGCACTGTCGCACCTTGAAATGGCCGAGGCCCTGGAGCCGGGCAACGCAAAGTTTATATATAATCAAACCTTCCCGCTCCTCGCCCTGAACCGGGTGCAGGAAGGCCTGGACGCCTATGAACGCCGGTGGGAGGTCAGGGCCGAAAATGCCAATCTTATTCCGCGCGAATTTAAACAACCCTTATGGGACGGCACATCGGACTTAAGTGGCAAGACGATCCTTGTGTGGGGCGAACAAGGTGTCGGCGACATACTTATTTGGGCATCGGCACTCCCTCATGTTATCGCACAGTCGGCACGTTGTATTTTTGAGTGCACCCAAAAAATGGTTCCCTTATTGCAACGGTCGTTTCCGGACGCTGAAATCATAACGGAAGATACAAGCACGGATGCGACCCGCACCGATATCGACACCCACATCCCGCTTGCCAGCTTATTTCACCGTTTGCGGCCCGATCTAAGTGATGGCTTGTCTCCTGATGCCTTTATCATCCCCGATCCTGAGCGCGTTGCCCATTGGACCGAACGCCTGCGAGAGTTGGGGCCTGAACCAAAAGTGGGAATCAGTTGGGCGAGCCCACACGTCAACCCCAAGCGCGCACCGAATTACACGCAATTGAGTGAATGGGAACCAATCCTGAAAACGCCTGGCATCACCTTCATCAATTTGCAGTGTCTCAACTACGAAGACCAACTGGCCTGGGCAAAAGATACCCTGGGTATACCTATTCATAACCTTAAAGACATCGACCTGTTCGACGACATTGAGAACATCGCGGCACTAGCGAAATCTCTGGATATGGTTTTGTCCGTTGCCACCGGCATTGCGCCGATTGCAGCTGCCGTCGGCACCACGGTTTGGCAAATGACCTGGCGGCAAAGCCCGTGGAGCAATTTCCTGTTATCACCGCGTGGGCCGGACGTCACTTACTTTAACCGCGATACCGGAGAAGATTGGGGGCACGTCATGAACGAAATTGCTACCCGGTTACCGGATCACTTGCTGCCATAACCCTCTATTGCCGCGACCAAATCTGAAATTGACTCCGGCTTTGCCTTCGGATGCGGCCTCAACTGTATGATGAGATTTAAGGCTGGATTTGTGCCAGAAAGCAAACGTCAACCGGATCATGTCAAACAGGGTTTTATTATATACTTCGCCGCAACTCTTATGGTTATGTTTTCCGGTTAGGGTTGTTTTATGAAGAAACGTGTCAGACTAAGCAGACAAAATACATGAATAGATCTGAAAAACGGCGTCAACAAAAAATTGCGAAGAAAGCCGCCAAGAAGGAACAGTCTTTGCCGCTGTCGTCCTCTCCCCCTGACCAGAAGACGTTATCCGTCCAGCAAGCCATTAATCTGGCTGTTCAACATTATTCTGCAGGTGACCTGGCCAAAGCGGAAAGCATCTATCAACAGATATTACAATCAGACCCAAATCACCCCGTTGCCCTACATCTTCTTGGGGTTATTGCCCATCAGGTGGGGAAGAATGACATAGCTGTTGATTTGATTGGAAAAGCTCTAACCGCTCAGCCCGATTACGTTGAGGCGTACTACAACCTCGGAATTGTACTTAAGAGTCAGGGGAAGCTGGATGATGCCGCGGCCATCTACCACAAAGCCCTCGATATCAAGCCCGATTACCTTGAGGTGCATAGCAACCTAGGGAATGTGCTTCAAGATCAGGGGAAACTGGATGATGCCGCGGCCAGTTACCAAATGGCGCTTGCCATCAATCCTGATAACGCTGTGGTGAACTACAACCTTGGGAATGTGCTTAAGGACCAGAGGAAGTTGGATGACGCCGTGGCCAGTTATCACAAGGCGCTTGCCATCAAGCCTGATTTCGTTGAAGCGTACAGCAACCTTGGGAATGTGCTTAAGGATCAGGGGAAGCTGGATGATGCCGTTGCTAACTTCCAAAAGGTCCTCAATATCAAGCCTGATTATGCAGAGGCACACAACAACCTCGGCATTGTGCTTCAGGATCAGGGGAAACTGGATGATGCCGTTGCCAGTTACCAAAAGGCGCTGGCCATCAATCCAGATTACGCTGAGGCGAACTACAACCTTGGGAATGTGCTTAAGAATCAGGGGAAGCTGGTTGAAGCCGTAACAAGCTTCCACAGGGCGCTCGCCATCAAACCCGGCTACCCCGAGGCATGGAATAATCTTAAATATGTCGCCAAGGTGCTCCAGTTCACTGAATTTGGCGGCAATCAAATAGAGGAAATCAGCGTTAATGGACTAAATGCCGATGCACGCTCAAGCATCGACTTTGCCCTTCAGCAATTTTATCTCGCCCGCTTCAGGCCGCACGAAGCGGATGAAAGTTTTGAAAAAACCATCGCGATGTTGCCTCCCAAGGCCGAACAGTCCATCGAAATAAAAAATGTTGGTCATGGAGATACCGGGGAACGATTGGCAGACAAGGTGGTCGCCCTGCTGCACTTCGGGCGTAGCGGAACGGGACTGCTCCACAGCCTGATCGACGGCCATCGGGAAATTTCGACTCTGCCCAGCGTTTACCTTCGCGGCTATTTTAATGACGGAGTATGGGACAAGCTTTCCGCTAACGGCATAGGTGAGTTACCGGAACGCTTCGCCGACGAATTTGCAGTCCTGTTCGATGCACGCACATCAAAACCCATTCCCAGCCGGTTAGGAGAATTGTCTTTCGGCATCGGCGAGAAGGAGGGGATGACTTCTGTTGGGCAAAACCGCGATGAGTTCCTATTTTTGGACAGGAAGGTATTTTGCAAAGCTGCATCGAGACTGATGGAAAGAATGGAAAGCATCGATCAAATGTCATTTTTCATGGTCGTCCATGCCGCCTTCGAGGAGGTAACCGGATCGCAGGTAAAACCAGGCACGGAAAAACATCTTTGCTTTTACCACATTCACAATCCCAACGACTACGCCATGCTAAACTTCCTCCACCATGCCCCCGATGCCCGGTTCTTGATGTCTGTCCGTGAGCCCATTCAGAACTGTGAATCATGGCTTTTCCTCAATTTCGATGATTACGACAAGTGTGCGCATCTCATCCTCAAATTGCTTTACGACATTGATCAAATCTCGTTCCGGATGCGGGACTCAGTCGGTATTCGCCTCGAAGACCTCAAGGCCCGGCCGGAGGCAACCCTTGAAGCATTGTGCACATGGTTAGGGGTTGAGAATTCACCCACCCTTCACGAGATGACGGCGCAGGGTAAGAAATGGTGGGGCGACCCATCGAGCCCCGATTATACTAAAGGCAAGCTGATGTCGCCTTTTGACGATGCCACGATCAAGCGCCCCGTTGGAACGATTCTAGGTGAAAAGGATCAGTTTGTTCTGAGGACGCTTTTCCACCCCTTCAGCGTCCGCTTCGGGTACCGGGAGCCCAACCCGAAACAGTTCAAAAAAGACCTGAAAGAAATCCGACCGCTTTTTGATGACATGCTGGACTTCGAGAAGGCGATAGTGGAGCGTTCAAACATGGATCAGGACCGATTTAAACAAAAGGTTACCTATCAGCTTCTTCGCGCTGGGCTGGTTGACCGCTGGAATGTTTTGGACGAACTCGGAGACTATCCTCACATGCTTGCTCCGCTGCCCATCGCCTAGCCAAAACTTTCTGGTTGGATCAAAACCCGACTGCGAGACCTGGGGCCGGGACCGACGATCTTGCCGAATGGACGCTGATACTGGAGTCCCCAAGAACAACCTACGTCAACCTTCAGTGTTTGAATTATGACGACGACTTGGAGGTTGCCAAAAGCCGCCCGGTGTTCCTCTTGATTGTATGAATATGGAATTGAACCCTGAAAATAAGTTGTGAAGATTGAAAAACAGGTATCAAGACGGTTTCTTGTTTCATTTTTATTTTTGCCGCTTGAGGGCAATGCGCCGCCGCCTATACTAAATCTGTGGTCAGTGGTTCGTTTTAAAAGGACATAAGGATGAACAGACAACAGCGACGAAAACTGGAAAAACAGAATAAAAAATCCCGGCGCTCGCCTGTTGTGCAGAATTCCGCCACAGCCTCACCTCCGCAAGAACGTATCGAAGAAGGCGTGCAGTTATATAACGCGCAACAGTATCCAAATGCAGAAACGATTTTCAGGGAACTAACGTCCTCATTCCCGACTCATGCCCATTCGTATTTTCTTCTGGGTGCCGTTCTGGAAGCGCAGGGAAACAAATTTGAGGCCAAAGCAGCCTACGAGAAGGCCGTCACCTTAAATCCGGCCAACGGTGACTATCATAACCATCTCGCCCTTCTCTACGACTCATCCGGCGACCCTGACCGCGCGATCAGTGCATTCCAAAAAACCATTCAGGTAAATCCGCAAAATTTTATGGCCTATTACAACCTCGGCAATACGCTCAGCCGGCAGGGCAATATAGAAGACGCAATCAAATGCTTTCAGTCTGCGTGTGCCCTTAATCCCAAACAGCTTGAGGCGCATCTCAATCTTGCCAATTCGTTGCAGGCGGTCAATCGTATCGATGAAGCGATTGCCAGTTTCAAAAATGTGCTTGGACTAAACCCGTCATACGCAGCGGCTCATCATGGGCTTGGAACTTGTCTCAGGTACCTGGATCAAATGGGCGACTCCATTATACATTGCCGGCAGGCCATCACATTGGCGCCCGAAAACGCCAGCTATAGATATGGCCTGACGTTTCCCCTTCTCGCCTCCGGGGAGGTTCGGGAAGGTCTCGACGCTTATGAATATCGATTTCAGAATTCCGTCGTTCCGCGCATTTTCTCTCAACCGCTCTGGGATGGCGCGTCAGATATCTCTGAACAAACGATATTGATCTGGGGGGAACAAGGAACCGGCGATGTTGTCATATGGGCGTCCGCTGTGTCAGAAGTTATATCCAAAGCAAGGCACTGCATTATTGAATGCCACCCAAAACTCGTCGAACTTCTCGATCGCTCATTTCCAAGGGCTGAGGTCATCCCTGAAGACCCGGCCAGGGATGCGATCCGCACCGATATTGATACGCATGTTCCTATTGCCAGCCTTTTTCATCGCCTGCGACCTGACCTCAGTGCCGGATTGTCGCCAGCGGCCTTCATAACTGCCGACCGGAATCGGATCGATTTCTGGGAAAACCGACTGCGAGAGCTGGGACCGGGAACAAAAGTCGGGATCAGCTGGTCAAGCCCTCACATGACGCCAAAACGGGCACCGAATTACACTGATCTTGCCGAATGGGCACCAATACTGGAGACCCCGGGAATGACCTTCATCAACCTTCAGTGTATGAATTATGAAGACGATCTGAAGACTGCCCAAAAGTCGCTCGGTGTTACCATCCATGATTTTGAATATCTTGACCTGTTTCACGATATCGAAGGCATTGCCGGATTAACGACGACGCTCGACCTGGTGATATCGGTCGCCACCGGCGTCGCCCCGATTGCTGCCGCGCTTGGAACCAAGGTTTGGCAACTGACCTGGAGGCAAAGCCCGTGGAGCAATTTTCTGCTGTCTCCGCGTGGGCCGGATGTTACGTATTTCTACAGAGACACGCTGGATTCATGGGACGACGTGATTGCTGAAGTCGCCGGACAACTTGCAATTCTCAAATAGCTAGCAGGCTTTTAGCGCTTCGATCAAATCAGACAGCTGCGCCTCATTATGACGCCAACGCTCAATCGACGAGCGATACATCGGTCGCCGAACCTGATTGACGCTGGCCGTCAACACCGTTCGTTTATTCGCGTGAAAATTCAGGCACGTCTCTTCAAAGTCCAGTTCGCAGTAATCAAGAAGCCGCCGGGTTTCGGCCTCTGGCTCATCAAGAAGTGTTTCGTAGCAAATGTCATAAATGACATCTGGCATCACCGAATGCCAATGATCCATTAATGATCGATAAAGACAATAATATGCGCCCAGTTCCTCTTGTTTGTATGAATAGGGAATCGCCCCCTGAAAATAAGTTGTGAAGATTGAGAAACAGGTATCAAGAGGGTTTCTTGTCACATGAACAATCTTTGCTGCCGGAAGAGCCTTTCTGATAAAACCGATATACTGAAAATTCGCCGGCATTTTGTCTGTAATAAAGGGCGTGTCCGGAGAATGCCGACGCAGTCGCCGAACATAATCCTTCCCGAAGTTCTGAAAATCTGCTGTCGTCAAATCTGACAATGACGCCGGGAAAGACAGCCCGGAGCATTTGTCAATCTCACCGCTGATTTTCTGAATATAGGTTTGCTCTCCAGCCCCATACACGTTCGAATGACTGGACAGGATCTGCTCGACAAGTGTGGTCCCCGACCGGGGCATCCCCAGAATGAAAATTACTCCCTTGCCTATGTCATTCGCCTCGTCGATATCAGCACAATATCCCTTGCTAAAAAAGTGATGAATATTTTTGAACGCTCCGGTCTGCTCTTCTGTACTGTATGTATGTTCTTTCCGCCGCATATCGTT
>JAJFIJ010000347.1 GCA_021775105.1 Rhodospirillales bacterium
AGTACACGACCAGCGGGGGAAGGGTTTCTGATCCATCCATCCTGGGCACCGGGGCGGGCGTTTGGCGTCAAGATGGTGACGATCCTGCCGGACAATGCCGGACGTGGCGATGATATCCCGACCATTCAGGCGGTGTACCAACTATTTGATGGCGAAACGGGCACACCCTCCATGACGATTGACGGCACGGCGCTGACGCTCTGGAAGACGGCGGCGGATTCGGCGCTGGGGTCACGGTTATTGTCTCGGGAGGATGCGGAGACATTATTGATGGTCGGCGCGGGCGCATTGGCCCCGCATTTGATCGCCGGGCATCTTGCCGCACGGCCAAGCCTCACGAGGGTGATGATCTGGAACCGGACACAGGCCCGCTGTGAAGATGTGGTTCGTCAGCTTGATCATGCTGTCGAGATTGTCGATGACCTGAATGCGGCGGTGGCTGATGCGGATGTGATCTCCGTGGCGACGATGGCAACCGAACCGCTGATATTGGGGCAATATCTGAAACCGGGCGCGCATGTTGATCTGGTAGGGGGTTATACACCGACCATGCGCGAAGCCGACGATGAAACCATGCGCCGGGCGCGAATTTATGTCAATTATCGGGATGCGACGGTTGGCGAGGTGGGGGATTTGACCCAGCCCGTGGCCGCCGGGGTGATTAGCGAGGCGGATATTCTGGGTGATTTGTTCACTCTTTGCCAAAAACGGGTCGCCGGGCGACAAAACGCCGATGACATCACGGTCTACAAAAATGGGGGTGGCGGTCATCTTGACCTGTTTACCGCCGAGCACCTGGCTGATTGTATGATTGACTGACCGTTAAAGTGGACCGCAAACCACCATGTCGAAAACCTATCCGCGCCTGTTCGAGCCACTGACGCTGCGTCACAAGACGCTCAAAAATCGTATCGTTTTTGGTGCCCATACGGCCAATATGTCGGAAGACGGCTTGCCCGGAGCCCGGCATCTCGGGTATTACGAGGAACGCGCGCGTGGCGGGGCGGCGATGATCGTCGTCGAACCCGTGCCGGTTCATAAAAGTGCAATCCTGACGCGGGGTAATTTCCGTCCCGGCGATGATGCTGTTATCCCCGGATTTAAACGCATCACCGACGCCTGTCATGCCTACGGCACGGTGATGATCAACCAGCTCTACCATGTTGGTCAGCATGGCGATTTTGATAACTCCTACCATGCCAACTGGTCGCCGTCCGGGTTGCCGTCGTATCATGATTCTGACGGTAGCCACGCCATGTCAGAGTCCCAGATCCTTGAGCTGATTGAATCTTACGTTGACGCCGCCGACCGTGCCCATCAGGCCGGCTTCGACGGAATTGAGCTGTTTGCCGCCTACCATGCGCTGATTGACCAGTTCTGGACGCCATGGTCGAACCGGCGCGAAGATCAGTGGGGGGGATCGTTCGAAAATCGTATGCGGTTCTCGACCGAAATCATCAACCGTATCCGTCAGCGTGTCGGTGACGATTTTATTATCGGCATGGCGATCAACATGCATCCCGAAATCGATGCCTCGCTGTCCGTTGAAGAGATGCAGGAAATCATCGGTTATCACGATGATAACCGACTGATTGACTATGTCACCTGCGGCACCGGGAGTTATTTTGACTTCTATCCGTTGATGCCGACGGTGATGTATGGCGACAAGCTGGGTGCACCTTACGCCGAAGCCCTTAAAAAAGTCGTCAAACATGCCTGTGTTCAGTGCGAAAGTCATGTCCGCACACCGGAAAATGCCAATGCAGTGATTGCATCGGGGCAGGCGGATATGGTCTCGATTGTGCGCGGACAGATTGCCGATCCGCACCTTGCCACCAAGGCCGCCGAAGACCGCGGTGACGATATTCGCCCGTGCCTGTCGTGCAACCAGATGTGCTGGGGGCGGCGGTCACGCGATTACTGGATTTCATGTCTGGTCAATCCGTCATCCGGGCGGGAATTTGAGTGGGGCGGAGACCGGTTTGTCGTGACTGATACGCCTAAAAATCTGCTGGTCGTTGGCGGCGGACCGGCCGGGCTGGAAGCCGCACGGGTAGCGGCTGAACGCGGTCATACGGTCACACTGGTCGAAGCTGGCCCGGAAGTTGGTGGCCGGTTCCGTCTGGCCGGTCAGCAACCGCGCCGCGCACAGATTCTCGACCTGATAGACTGGTATGAGCGCAGATTGAACAGCCTTGGCGTGGACCTTCGCCTGAACACCTTCTTCGAAGCCGATGAAGTTGTCGCCTTTGGTACCGATGAGGTGATTCTCGCGACCGGTTCCCTGCCAACGGAAACCGGATTTCAGCGGGCCATTCCCCATGTCGACCGGATGCCAGGGGTGGACAAACCCAATGTCTGGTCGGTTGAGGACGTCATGGGTAAGGCAGCACGCCCTGGCAACCGGGTGATTGTGCTGGATGATATCGGCCACTGGCATGGCGCGGGAACGGCCTGGCAACTGGCAGAGGCCGGACATCAGGTGACTATTGTCACGCGCCTGCCGATGGTCGGATGGGAACTGATTCGAACGGCAACCGACTGGCCGCTGCGCCAGCGACTGGCGGAACTGAACGTTGTTTCCATAACGGACGCGGCGATTACCGAATGGCATGGAGACGGTGCGGACGTTGTTGGCCTGCTGGATGGGAAAACGTCGCGGATTGAAGCGGATGCATTTGTTCTGGCGACGACCAACGAGTCGCAGAACTGGCTGACGGATGAGCTTGAGAAAAATCACACTGACATAATCGTCCATAGCATTGGCGATGCCGTTGCGCCGCGTCTGGCGGTGATGGCGATCTATGAGGGCAGGGAACTGGCGATACGGCTTTAGGCGTATCGCTTAACAGGGAGAGAGCAGGATATGGGGATCAATGCCGCAGAGGCCGTCTACAGCAAGGGGGCGCCACGTCAGCACGGGGCAATGGAATATTCAGACGCTCCGGTTGATCTGGATGAGGTTCGTCGTTACAGGATCGGGCGTATCCGGGATGAACTGAAAAAACGTGATCTTGGCGCGGTTCTTCTGTTTGATCAGGTTAATACCCGCTACGCCACGGATGCCACCAACATGCAGGTTTGGTGTTCGCACTATGAAACCCGCTGTGCCTTTATCGCCGCCGATGGCCCCAGCATTTTGCTGGATTATTCCAATCATCCGCATCTGGCCGAAGACCTTCCGGGTGTTGATGACTACCGGGTCATGCGGACATTTTATTATTTCGCCGCCGGGACAGAATCCCAGGCCCGGGCCAAAGAGTTCGGCGGCGAAATCGCTGAACTGATGAAACAGCATTGCGGCGGCAACAAGCGTCTCGCTGTTGATCGACTGTCGCATTTGGGAACAGACGCCATTCGTGCGCACGGAATCGAGCTGTTTGATGGCCTTGAAGTTCTGGAACACGCGCGCGAAATCAAATCGGCTGGCGAACTGGTTCTGATGAGAGCGTCTATGGCGGCGTGCGAAGCCGGTATGAAATCCATGCACGATGCGATGGAACCGGGCATCACGGAAAATGCACTGTGGGCCAAACTGCATGAAACCAATATTGCCATGGGTGGGGAATGGATTGAAACCCGACTGCTGTCATCCGGGCCGCGCACCAATCCGT
Source organism: Rhodospirillales bacterium (assembly GCA_021775105.1). Taxonomy (GTDB): domain Bacteria; phylum Pseudomonadota; class Alphaproteobacteria; order Rhodospirillales; family Casp-alpha2; genus JAJFIJ01. Next base: position 3,615 of record JAJFIJ010000347.1, read on the forward strand.
GGTTCCGTGAATGCTCGATGCGACCCATTGAAAAGGGCGACATGGTCAGTTTCGATACCGATCTGGTCGGACCGTATGGGTACTGTTCCGATATTTCAAGATCATGGTTGTGCGGTGATGGCAAACCGGATGACGAGCAGCGTCGCCTCTATGCTGCCGCAGTCGAGCAGATCAAGTATAACATCGGTCTGTTGAAAGATGGCGTCAGTTTCAGGGAAATTTCCGAAAAAGCCTGGCCGATCCCTGACGAATTTCTGTCCAACCGTTATTCCTGCGTGCTGCATGGAGTCGGGCTTGCAGATGAATACCCGTCCATTAAACACGGTGTTGATTATGCAAAAAGCGGATATGACGGTGTATTTCTGGAAGGTATGACGGTCTGCGTCGAATCGTTTATCGGGTCGGAAGGCGGAAAAGAAGGCGTCAAACTGGAAGAGCAGGTGCTGATCACCAAGGATAGCGTTGAGATGCTGTCGACCTATCCCCTTGAGGATAGCTGGCTTTAGCGCATCGCGGCATAACCCGCAACATCACCTGTTGTTCAGAACGCCAACCTTGGCGATAATCCGGGTATGAATAGATCAGACGAATTCTGGCGTTATCTGGTTGTGCTTCTGCTTCTGCCTCTGGCGCTGGCTGCCTGCGGTTATGCCGAATGGCCGCCCCGCGAAGAGATGCCAAGGGACGTCAATCGTCCGCAAGGCAGCCCTGATGCCTTCATTGGGGCGTCAGCGGTTATTGTCGGCAAAGGCGATACGGTTTACGCCCTGTCGCGCCGTCACAAGGTTCCCATGCGGGCGATTATTGAAGCCAACAATCTGCGTGCACCGTTCACCTTGCGGGTGGGTCAACGGATTGCCTTGCCGCGTGGCAAGGTCCATACCGTCAAACGCGGTGATACCCTTAACCGGATCGCGCTTAATTATGATGTTGAT
>JAJFIJ010000348.1 GCA_021775105.1 Rhodospirillales bacterium
ATATCAGAAAGTGGAGACTGGACACCGACCCAGGTCGAAACTCGTTACGGCTGCTTCCTTCCGGATCTGACCGGGTTGGCGAGGAACCTGTCCGGGCCAGCCTCCGCAGACGAGTATATCAACAGGTCCCGGAGACGCCAATACAATCAATGCCGGAGAGTTATGATTTATTCAGTACTGGTCCCGAGAGCCTGAAGCATCAGGTTCGCCAGCGTTTCCGGGGTGAATGGTTTGGTCAGGCTATAATTGGCCCCTGTTTTCTTGGCCGCCAGAATGGCTTTTTCTGATGACATATCAGAGAAGCCGCCAGATATGGCAATAATCGGTACGGCGGGGTCTTTCTTCCGCACACGCCTGATCCCTTCAATACCGCCAACACCTTCCATGAAAATGTCGGTTATGATCAGATCGTAAAGCCCCGCGCGAAACCCCATCAGACCGGTTTCAACATCATCGGACGTGGTCGGCTGATAGCCCTCATTCATGACAATGGCAGAGATCAGCTCAACGATGGACCTGTCATCGTCAATAATCAGAATGCGTTTTGCAGCCATGGAGTCTGTCCATTAGTCTCTGGTCGCTTTGTGGCGTTCTTCGACGATGATCACACCGTCGGCCCCACCGGTAAGCAGTGTTGCTGCCGGTAGCCAATTGTCTTCAAACTCATAGTACCCGTCAATTGCCGCGACCAGATGCAGCTCAGCCGTCGCACCGGCCGGAATCTCCAGCGAAGAAACGCAGGTTTCATTCTGGCGATTGCCGTCAATGGTTACGCGAATGACCGCCATCGATCTGAGAAAGCGTTCGGCGTTGAAGGAATGTGCCCTGTCGTCCCTGTTGCGAATACGAAAGACATAGGGCCAACCCTGTGTCATTTGAACGATCATCGGTTCGTATTCATTGTTGCGGATTCGCATGTTGACTCTGGGGACGCGGGTCCAGTTCACCCGTTTCAGGGCCTTGGGAGAGACCACTGAACATTCCTGTTCGGAGAAGTCGGGGAGGATCTCGCTGACGGATGGTAGCGACGAAAAGCCCGGAAGTGCGGGAATAAAGGACATATTGCTTGATGGCCAGCTGCAACTGCCGAGCACCAGCAGGGCCGTTGCTGGAGCAATAAATCGCAATATCCCTGAAATCTGTTTCACTTTACCGTATTACACTTCTGCTGCCTGTCTGCGCACCCCTATATAACACGAAATCTGGTAGTGCGATCAAATTTTCACGCAATATACTGGGGGAGAGCGTTATTTTCTGTTGGTTGCCTGTAGCAGCCGTCTGTGTCACCTTGCGCTCATGAAACATCAAATACGATATACTGGTGGTGACCTTGATCGGGCAAATGACCGGCGCAAGGACACGGGCTGGCTTTCGGCGCAGCTAAGTCACCCCGAAACCCATATCGTTCCGATCTGGCGCAATCTCAATCTTGTTGAAGGTATGGACGACGGGACAGACCACAACGTTCAGCCGGAAGCCATAATCTTTCCGGGCCACGAAGCCGCCCACGTCATCAGCGCCGCCGAAGAGATCGTCTTTCTCGGCCTTCGCGAAAGTCGCGCGGTGTTTGGTGCGGATATGTCTTCGCATGAAGAAGATCGCGTGAACCAGACGGTTGGGCGCGGCAGCTTTGTCGACCTTCGTCAGGCCGGACCTGTTATCAACGCCCATGATGCGACCCTGATGGCCTATGCGCGCGGCATGCTGTACTGGCATCGTCAGCACCGGTATTGCGGCCGGTGTGGTCATCAAACCCGGTCCGAAGATGGCGGTCACATGCGTATGTGCTCCAATGACGCCTGCGCCCGCCCGACCTTCCCCCGAACGGATCCCGCCGTCATCATGCTGGTTGAGAATAAACCGGAACCTGGCGAGCCGCCCCGCTGCCTGCTGGGCAATCATTCGAAATGGGCGCACGGTAATTTTTCCACGCTGGCCGGTTTTGTTGAACCCGGGGAAACCCTGGAAGAAGCCGTAACGCGTGAAGTATATGAAGAAGTTGGAGTGCGGGTGAGTGATGTCCGTTATCAGGCCTCCCAGCCGTGGCCGTTCCCGGCGTCGATCATGCTGGGGTTCTGGGCAACCGCGACGACGACGGATATTTCGATTGATGATGACGAAATTCAGGATGCCCGCTGGTTTGCCGCTGAAGAGATCAGACAGTTCGGGGATTGGGGCAACATGGACTACCCCAACCGCCTGCCGCGCAAAGATTCCATATCGCGGTACCTGATCGAGACCTGGTTGGACAAGGTTTCGGGGAAGGAAAGGAGTCCCGACTGATGGCCCAGCCTTACTTCAGCCAGCTGTCGGACTTTCTCAAGCCACTGATCGACGTTCTGGGCGATGATCATGATATCGAATGCACTCATTTTTTCAGTGGGGCGGCGGTCTATGTCGATGGGCAAATCTGCATGTCCCTGACGCCGGTTGGATTTGCCCTCAAGTTACCCAACGCCCCACGCGAGATGGTTTTGTCCGAAGGCGGTCAGCCGCTTCGCTATTTCCCGAGCGGCCCTGTCAAAAAAGGTTATGTCCTGTTGCCCGATGCGGTCATCAATTCACCTGACGAACGAACGGCACTGATGAAAACCTGCATCGAATCGGCTAGCTGATTTCCGTTGCTTTCGGTTGCCGGGGAAATATCAGGCCGCTGCAAAATTTACGGATTTCCTCAATCAACAGAATGGAGGCGGCGACGCCTGTTGCCAGCAACCAGTCGGTCCCGGACAGCGCAACCGTATGAAATATTTCCCGTGCAGGTTCCCACATGACCATGGTGACCTGCAGAGCGACGACGCCACCAAGCGCCAGCCAGAGATTGATGTTCTTGAGAAACGTTCGGCCAAAGGCGGTGCTGCGTTCATTGCGGGCGTTGAACACGTTAAACACCTGAAACAGGACGAACGTCGTGAAAGCCAGGGTGAAGGCGCGTTGGTCCGGACCATCCGCGCCAGCCCAGTAGAAGATGCCCAGTGTGCCGACGGTCATGATCGTCCCGTAGAACATCAGGTGCAGGAATCGGCGCAGGGTCAGAATGGTTTCACCGGGTTTGCGCGGGCTGTCACTCATCACGCCTTTTTCTGCCGGGTCCAGCGCCAGCGCCATGGCTGGTGGACCGTCCATGATGATGTTGATCCACAATAACTGTACGGCCGTAAACGGTACCGGCAGGCCAAACAGGGGAGCGGCCAAAACGCTGAGCATGGCACCAATGTTGGTCGACAACTGGAACCGGATGAATTTGACGATGTTGGCGTAGATCGTGCGCCCCCGACTGACCGCGCCGACGATGGTCGCAAAACTGTCGTCGGTCAGAATCATCGATGCTGCTTCCTTGGTGACATCGGTGCCGGTGATGCCCATGGCGATGCCAATATCGGCACTTTTAATAGCCGGTGCATCGTTGACACCATCGCCGGTCATGGCAACGACATGGCCATGTTTTTTCAGAGCACTGACCAGCCTGAGCTTGTGTTCCGGCGCGACACGGGCAAACACACCGACACCTTCGACCGCGTTAGCCAGCTGATCATCCGGAATGTCATCCAGCTCCCGACCGGTCAGGACATCTCCTGGAATTTGTAGTTCACGGGCAATGACAGCGGCGGTGATGCGGTGATCACCGGTAATCATTTTGGTTCGGATTCCAGCTCTGTGGCATTGGCGAATGGCGTCGCGGACTTCCGGACGGGGAGGGTCCATCAAGCCGACCAGCCCGACAAGAACCAGATCCTGAACGTAGGAGAACAGGTCAGCATCCGGATCAAACTCTGTTGCCGGGATCTCTTTGCTGGCGAGAGCGAGTACGCGAAGTGCGTCCGAAGCGAGCATTTCCATCTCAGCGGATATGCGCTCAGTATCCAGCGTTTCTTCGCCGTTTGCACCTATAACCATGCGACACCGCTGGGCCAGAACGTCCGGGGCCCCCTTGACCAACAGTTGTATGACATCGCCATCACGGTGGAAGGTGGCCATGAATTTATGTTCGGACTCAAAGGGAATCTCGCCAACTCTTGGCATGTTGCGGGTCAAGACGGCTGGATCGAGACCCCCTTTTTCCGCCAGCACCAGAAGCGCCGCTTCCATCGGATCGCCAAGCACCTGTCCGTTCTGCACCGAACTGTCGTTGCACAGGGCGGTAATGTTCAGCAATCGATGAAGTGCAGACAAATCGGTTTGATCGGCTTCAATTTCACCGGTGTTCTGATAACCGGTTCCGGTTACGGTGTAGGTCCGGTCGCCGAACCGGATCGCCCGCACCGTCATCTGGTTGAGTGTAAGTGTACCGGTTTTATCCGAGCAGATGACACTGGTGCAGCCCAGCGTCTCAACCGCCGCCAGACGCCTGATAATTGCCCCCTGTTTGGCCATATGGTGCATGCCGAGCGCCAAGGTCACGGTCACCACAGCGGGCAGGCCTTCGGGGATCGCCGCGACAGCCAGGGCAATTGCCGTCATGATGGTTTGGACCCACGGTTCGCCCCGAAGCAATCCCCAGACCAGAATCAGAACGACAATGACGATTGCGATGGCCGCCAGTCTGCGCCCCAGACCATCGAGTTGAATTTGTAACGGCGTCGGTCCTTCCTCGGCAGCGTCGAGCATGTCAGCCAACTGCCCCATGGCCGAGTTCATGCCGGTGCCGGTGACAATCAATTCACCTCGTCCACGGGTCACGGTGGTGCCCATATAAGCCATGTTTTGCCTCTCTGCCAGAGGGGCATCGGCAATCTTTTCGGCGGTCTTGGAAACCGGGTAGGATTCACCGCTGAGCGGAGCTTCATCAATCTCCAGACTGCGGGCAGTGCTGAGGCGGCCATCAGCCGGGATTTTTTCACCGGCCTCCAGCAGAACCACATCGCCCGGTACCAGCTGGTCGGACGGGATCTCGACAACCTCTCCGTCACGCCGTATCCGTGAGGTGTCCGCCAGCATCTGTTTAAGCGCCGCGAGGCTCTGTTCAGCCCGGTATTCCTGATAAAAACCAAGAAACGCATTCAACGTGACAACCACCAGAATGACGATGGAATCGCCGATATCTCCGATCATGCCAGCCAGCAGCGCGGCACCAACAAGAAGCAAAATCAGCAGACTTCGGAACTGCTCGACAAACAGCATCCACGCCTGACGTGGCGGTTTTTCAGTCAGTCGGTTGGGGCCGGATATGGCAAGTTGTGCTCTGGCTGTTTCGTCCGTCAGGCCAGTGGTCAGATCAGTATTCAGACGGCTGCATGTTTCCGCCACATCCAGCGTATGCCAACCCGTTATATCTGGGGTTAATTTCGAAGCCACGGGCTCATTCATACTGCGCATGACCAGCTACTGAATTCGGATACATTCGAAAGGCCTATTCAACCATGAAAACCGGGACAGGCATTTTCGAGAACACTTCGCTGGTCACGCTGCCAAAGATTATGCGCTGCAAGTGACTTCGGGTATAGGCACCCATAACCAGCAGATCGGAATTTTCTTTTGAAATCTGCTCAAGAATAACCTGACCGGCCGGAACACCATTGCCGTCAACGGCCAGCAACCGGGCAATGATCCCGTGCCAGCGCAGATATTCGATCAGGCTCTCGCCGCTTTGGTCTTCAATGTTGTCTTCGTCGACTGAAATGACCATGACGTCTTTCGCAGATTGCAGAATATCCATAGCCATGCTGACGGCGCGCATCGACCCGGCGCTTCCGTTCCAGGCAACGATTACCCGCTCGCCCAGTGTCGGTAAGGAGTGCGGAGGTGAAACCAGAACCGGACGACCGCTTTTTCGCAGGGCGCCGTCGACAATCAGGGGCAAGTGATCTTTCCAGTCGACCGGCGGGCAGGCGCTGACGATCAGGTCGGACAACCTGCCGCGCAGCGCCAGTGAATCGCGGATATCGCCAAACCGCTCGAGAAATGTTGCCGTCATACCGGGATGAACGCCGGGCGCATCAGCACAGGTTACATCAAATTCATCGCAGACGGCATCGAACAGTTCATGAGCCCTTTGACGACGTTGATCACTTTCCGCCTCGATTGCATTGATAAGCGAGTCGACGGCACCGCCGGGAACCCAGGGGGCGATATTTTCCCTGGCCTTCTGGGGTTCGGCTTCGATGCAAACCACTTCGACATGGGCGCGCAGGCGTTGGCCCGTTCTGAATGCGCATTCAAGTGCCGGACGTTCCAGAGATTCCGGATCATCCCGGTCATACTGACCACTCAGGGGAACGAGGATTTTTTTGATCGACATGTCAAACCTCCATAAGGTCCGAGCCGGATAGGCACCAAACAGCGTATTCCCAATCCGGCCTGAAGGCTTTGATGAAGATCAACTAGAGGACAACCAAATCCGGTTCCCGGCGAAATCCCAGCGTATGCAAACGTTATTCAACGGATATCGTTTGTTCGGCCCTTGTTCAGGTTTTGGACAGGAACAACCCGAATAATGACCCTAAATGCAGGATGCATCAAAACGGCGGTTCGGGCGCTCTGCTTCTTAGGCGGTTATACATTTCCGACCAGTAAATCTGATCGGTTTGCCAGTCTGCCAGCGACAGGATGTTGGTAACCGTTTCGCCATCGCTGGAAAGCGGAAGGCGCAGGGTTTCCTGAAACCGGGAAGGTTCATCCGGTTGCGGCCTGATGTCATGAAGAAAGGCCATAGGGGTGGCTTTGTCGCGCACTCGTGTGAATTCATAGTGTATGAATTCAGCAACTTCACGAGGTGTCGTTGACAGCGGGGATTTCCCCGTAAGATCAGTTCCCTTGACCCGCGTATGGCCCGTACCCCAGAAGCGGTAGATGAAAGATACAGGTTCTTCAGTAACGTCAACAACGGTGATGAACGGGATGATAGTGCCTGGGAAGGTCGACAGATTTACGTCATGCCATGCAGGTGCAAATCTGACGCCGCGCAATGCATTCCAGATTTCCATCAATTCCGGAAAGTTCGGATTGGCCAGTCTGGAAACCTCAATCTCCAGATTATTAATTTCCATGCTGATATCCTCGGGGTTCGATCTTCGCGCAGGTTATTGCCCGGGTTATTGGCTTTTGCCAGCATGATCGCGTGTTGGGTTAATATAGGATCAGCGGGTTAACTCTATATATGACAGGAAGGCCGCCTGCGGCGGGGTAAGGGGATTATTCAGTCCCCATGGCTGCCCATCTGCTCCAGTCGATATTGATGGGCCGGGTAGGTGCCCAGCATGTCGACGGAATGCGTGAAGAAGCGCAATTCTTCAAGGGCGTTTTTCAGACCTTCGTGTTCCGGGTGCCCTTCAACATCCGCATAAAACTGCGCGGCGACAAAATCTCCACGCAGATAACTTTCCAGCTTGGTCATATTGATACCGTTGGTGGCAAACCCGCCCATGGCCTTGTAAAGAGCGGCCGGAATGTTGCGCACGCGAAAAACAAAGGTTGTCATCAGATTAGCTTCTGACGGGTCAGGAACTCTCGGTTCACGGGCCATGATAATGAAGCGCGTTGTATTGTGATCAGCATCTTCGAGATCCCTTGCGAGATCGTTCAGATTGTAGAGATCGCCAGCCAGTTGGGTGCTGATCGAGGCCTGGGTCCTGTCGCCCCATTTGGCGACATCGGCAGCGGCACCTGCCGTATCGACATGCACGACCGGCTCGAACCCGTGTTCGGTAATGAATTTTGAGCACTGCGGCAGCGCGTGGATATGACTGTGAACGTGGGTGATGTCGTCGAGTGTCGCACCTGGCACGGCAAACAGGTGGAAATTGATGCGCAGGAAGTATTCGCCAATGATATGAAGGCCCGATTCCGGCAGCAGATGGTGAATATCGGCGACCCGCCCGGCAACAGAATTTTCGATGGGAATCATGCCAAGTTCGGCAGTGCCGTCGCGAACGGAGGCGAAGGCCTCCGAAAATGTACGGCACGGCAACGGTGTCATGTCCGGATAGGCATCACGGCACGCCATATCCGAATTGGCACCGGGAGAACCCTGAAAAGAAATCATTTTCGACAAACCGGACATCAACAGGCCTTTTCAACAACAATCTTCAGGCCAGCAGTTCGCGGGCCTTTACCAAGTCGGCAGGAGTATCGACGCCGAACGGAACCGTGTCAACGAGAGCAGCATCAATGCGCATGCCATTTTCAAGCGCCCGCAACTGCTCCAGTTTTTCCCGCTGTTCCAATACACCGGGTTCAAGCTGAACAAAGCGTCGAAGGGCGTCGCGGCGAAAGGCATAAAGGCCGATATGATGATACCCCATGGGCATGGATGCGCGGGTAAAATAAAGCGCACGGCCTGTCGTTGCACCCGGCAAATAACCAATGACAGCCGTCGTGATATTCGGGTCGGTGCGTTCTTCTTCATCAGCGAATTCCGCGACCAGTGTCGAGATATCGACGTCCGGATCGGCCAGGGGTTCGAACACGGCGCGGATGATGGCAGGATCGATTGTCGGCAGATCGCCCTGCACATTGATGATGCAGTCATGTTTGCCATCCGGGTCAATCTGGCACAGCGCTTCATATATACGGTCCGACCCCGACGGATGATCGGGGTTGGTCATCGCCGCCTGTCCGCCAATATCCCGGATCACGCTGGCGATTTCCGCGTCACCGCAGGCAACCACCACAGGTCCCAGATCCGCTTCTTCAGCCCGGCGCAGGCAATGGACGATCATCGGCGTACCATTGATGTCAGCCAGCGGTTTGTCCGGCAGGCGCGTTGAGGCGAGGCGCGACGGGATCAGGACAATGGGGTTTATCGGTTTGCTCATGGTCGAAGAATACCGGTCCAGTACAGATTTGGAAAACCTAATCATTGCCCCCGGTGGCGGATACAGCAAAACCATTGCACCTTGGGACGCATACCGCTAGATTTCGCACATATTTTTGGAGGGACTTTCCATGCATTTCTCAGGTTGGGAAAAAATCGGTTTCGGTATGTTGATCGCAGCCTGGGTTGCTTTCGGCTCCAACATGATCGGCAATGCGCTGGTCGATGCGGAAAAGCTGGAAAAATCCGCCTATCAGGTCGTTGCCGCTGACGACACTGAAAAAACGGACGCCAAGGCAGAGAGCGCTGTTGCCGACGATACCCTGACTCTGCTGGCGTCGGCGGATGCGGGAAAGGGTGAAAAAGTCTTCAAGAAATGTAAAGCCTGTCATACCACTGAAGAAGGCGGCAAAAGTAAGGTCGGCCCCAATCTCTGGGATGTGGTTGGCCGCGCCAAGGGTTCGGTCGGCGGGTTCAAATTCTCTGCGGCAATGACCGACAAGGGCGGCGACTGGAGTTATCAGGATCTGGACGGTTTCCTTGCCAGTCCCAAAGGGTTTGTCAGCGGCACGAAAATGAGTTTCGCCGGGATCAAGAAAGCATCTGACCGGGCGGCGCTGATTTTGTTCCTGCGGTCCCTGAGCGCATCACCCAAAGCCCTGCCCTGATCGCCGTCAACTTGAACGATCCTCATCTCGATCCGTATCTTGAGCTGGCCAACCGGCTGGCCGATGCCGTGCGACCGGTATCGATGAATTATTTCCGTTCGGAGCTGGTGATTGACAGTAAATCGGACGAAAGCCCGGTCAGTATCGCTGATCGCGAAGCCGAGACGACAATGCTGGCGATTATCGAAGCGGCCTATCCGGACCATGGTATTGTCGGTGAAGAACACGGTAATAAAAATGAAGATGCCGAATTTGTCTGGGTTCTTGATCCGATCGATGGCACGCAGGCGTTCGTTACCGGAAAACCGCTGTTTGGCACCCTGATTGCGCTTTTGCACGAAGGTATACCGGTGCTTGGCATTATCGATATGCCGGCCCTTGATGAACGCTGGGTCGGGGCGAAAGGTCGCCAGACCCTGTTTCAGGGCGCACCCGCTCATGTCCGCCCTTGTGCCGCGGTCACTGATGCCTGGATTTATGCGACATCGCCACAAATGTTCACTGAGGCCAATTTCCCGCGTTTCGAGCGGTTGCGGACATCAACCAACCGCCGCGCTGTTTATGGCGCCGAATGTCAGGGTTACGGTTTGATGGCTTCTGGCTGGGCCGATATCGTCTGTGAAGACACGCTTCAGGCCTATGACTATGCGGCGATTGTCCCGGTCGTTGAGGGGGCGGGCGGTGTCATGACAGACTGGCAGGGGCGCGTGCTTGGACTCGAGTCAGACGGCACCGTACTGGCGTCAGGCAACGCCGCCCTTCATGAAGAAGCGCTCAAAATCCTGAATTTGCCCTGATTTGATCAAATCTCTGCCACAATTGGCTGGCATATCTTGATCCGGGGCCGCTGGCGTCCCAATATTCAACTGGATTGAGCACCGAACCTGAAAAGGAAAATCAATGCGCCACATCGCTGCTGCCCTTGCGGCCATCTACCTGTCTGTATCGCCAGGTTTCGCTGAAGTCGTAAAACCGGCCCACGGCATCGCCATGCATGGTGACCTGAAATATGGCGCTGATTTCACGCATTTTGAATATACCAACCCGACCGCACCTAAAGGCGGCACCGTTCGGCTCGGCACAATCGGCACGTTTGATACGTTCAACAGCTTTATTATCAAGGGCAATGCGGCGACCGGGCTCGGGTTTCTTTATGACAACCTGATGCATGGTGCGGCGGACGAAGCCTTTACCCAGTATGGTCAGTTGGCCGAATCCATTGAAGTTCCTGAAGATCGCTCATGGGTCGCCTTTACACTGCGCAAGGAAGCCCGTTGGCATGATGGCAAACCGGTCACGGTCGAAGATGTCATCTGGACCTTTAATACGCTGGTGGAAAAGGGCACACCTTTTTACCGGTTTTATTATGGCAGCGTCGCCGAGGTGGTAAAAACCGGCGAACGGTCCGTGCGATTCAATTTCAAACCGGGTGAAAACCGCGAATTGCCGTTAATTGTCGGACAGTTGACGATCCTTCCCAAACATTACTGGGAAGGCCGCGATTTTTCCAAAACCACGCTTGATCCGCCGATTGGCAGCGGGCCGTACAAGATCGACAAGTTCGAGCCGGGTCGCACGATCACCTACAAGCGGGTTGAGAACTGGTGGGGAGAGAATCTTCCGGTAAACAAGGGACAATATAATTTCGACAAGATCCGTTATGACTATTACCGCGACACCACGATTGCGCTGGAAGCCTTCAAATCCGGTGAATTTGACTATCGTTTCGAAAACTCATCAAAGGCCTGGGCCACAGCCTACAAAATCCCGAATGTTGAAAAGGGCCTGATCAAAAAGGAAGAGATCAACCATAACCGCTCGTCCGGTATGCAGGCTTTTGTCTTCAATACACGGCGTGACATCTTCAAGGACCGCGAGGTGAGAAAGGCGCTGGCCTACGGATTTGATTTTGAATGGTCCAACAAGAACCTGTTTTACGGTCAGTATTCGCGCACCCGAAGCTATTTCGACAATTCCGAACTGGCGGCAACGGGCCTGCCGGGCAAGGACGAACTGACCATTCTGGAACCTTATCGGGGGCGTATTCCCGATGAAGTGTTCACCACCGAATACAACCCGCCAAAGAATGACGGGTCGGGCAATGTTCGCAAGAACCTGCGTGTGGCGTCAAAAATCCTTAAAAATGCCGGTTGGGTGATCAAGGACGGTAAACGGGTGAATGAGAAAACCGGGCAGGTGCTGGAGTTTGAAATTCTGCTGGTCAGTCCATTGTTTGAGCGCGTGGTCCTGCCGTTCGCCAAAAATCTGGAAAAGCTGGGCGTCAAGGTCAACACACGCATTGTCGATTCGTCCCAATATCAACGCCGCACCGACACCTTTGACTATGACGTTATCGTTGGTGGTGCCGGACAGTCCCTGTCACCGGGCAATGAACAACGGTCATACTGGGGATCCGCAGCAGCCGACACGGAAGGCGGGCGCAATTCGATCGGTATCAAGGACCCGGTGATTGACGAACTGATTGAAAAAGTTATCGCCGCTCCTGATCGCAAGGGACTGGTCGCCGCCGTCAGGGCGCTTGATCGGGTCCTGCAATGGGGGTATTGGCTGATTCCGCATTTTCATTCGAAATTTGACCGCATTGCCTTCTGGAACAAATTCGGACGCCCCAAGGTGACACCGATACAGGGCAACCAGTTCCTCGCATGGTGGGTTGATCCGAAAAAGGCCGACGCCCTCAAGGGCAAGCTCTCTTCGTCGAAGGATTGACTGTGTTCGTTATGATTTTCAGGATTCTCCTTGGCGCTCCCCCCCACCCTGACCCTCCCCCACGAGGGGGGAGGGAATTTAATCAGCGCGCAAAAATCAAACCCTCCCCCCTCATGGGGGAGGGTTGGGT
>JAJFIJ010000349.1 GCA_021775105.1 Rhodospirillales bacterium
CTGATGCAGTTCCGCACCCAGCGCGGCAACCTGCTTACCGTGTGCGAGAGGAAAACCCGGTTTATCCTCACGGCCCCGTTGAAAACAACAACATCGGCAGAAACGAGCGAGGCAATCATCGAGACACTCCGGCAATTGCCTCAATCGGCATGCCGCACCATGACGTTCGATAATGGGGGCGAATTCTGTGAGCACCAGCGTTTGGAAACCGCCTTAAACGTGACGACGTACTATTGCGATCCGCATGCCCCATGGCAGCGGGGTACCATCGAAAACACAAACGGCATTCTGCGCCGTGACATGCCAAGGAAAACAGACATAACAAATTATACAGAAAACGATATCGACGAAATTACATGGGCAGCGAACTCAACACCCAGAAAATGCCTCGGTTATAAAACACCCGCTGAGACGTTCCTTGAAAACATGAGGTGTTGCAGTTGACGTTAGAATCCAGCCCCTCCTGAATCAAAGCCGTTAGTGGAAAATAAGAGAAAATCGAGAAGCAAGCAACGCATGAATCATTCGTGCAAATGCTCCACCATATATTTCATAAAAAACCGCTTCAAGAAACCACCGACACGCTACTTCTGCTTGTATATTGCCAATTTCATGAAATTATATTGCAAGAAACAACTCTCTTCCTGTAGTGGAGACCTCCCATTTAAACAATACGGAGGGTTGTAAAATGCCCACGGCGAAGAAAGCAAGTAGTACAGCATGGGAATTCCTGAGGAAGAACCCTGATTACATCAGCGATTGGCACCATTTCGGCACTATGCCGACAATCAAAAATGACACCAGACCATTCAACATTTATGAACAACATCCATCTGATCTGTCCGCCGATAAATGGGGGCTGTTCACTTTCCAGGATCCTATGGTTTCGCCTGAAAGCTCAATGCCCTTCTGGTCAATCGCACCAACCCTTGAGGCAGAAGTCGTTCACGCCAGCCAACCATCACTGCTGCCGATGTTACGCGAAGTGGGCGCTAAAATTACCGGTCTCCTGCTGCTAAACGGCAATATAATTCTGAAGGTCGGGCATGACGCAATGACCGTTCAGGTGAGAATCAAAGACGCAAAAGAATTTGATGCATCATCCGGACTGACACTCCACCTGCCATTGGACCTTCGATTGCCGGTTCGCCTTACACGGAGTATGGACCTTTGGAAAATAGCGGCGGGTGAACGGTTTAAAAAAATAGAAAATCTGACAATACAAACTATGACGAGCTTATCCTCGTTCTTGATGGCATCCTCAACGGCAAAAGCCACCGCAAGATAGCTATCGACCTGTACGGCATAAACGAAGTCGATGCCGAATGGTATGACGGCAGCAAGATTCGCGGCTTGGTCAGACGCCGTATTGCTAAATCCACAAACCTGATGAACGGCGGATATCGTGATCTTCTGATCGACGACGGATAGTCGCGCCGATTACTGATAACGCCAGACAATCTCAGGGGGGCCGTTTCGGTGATGCATCATTCCGGCCCTATTTTCTCAGGTTTTTCAGTGCTTCATTGCCTCCACCAACTACGGAGACTGAAGACATGGCCGAAAAAACCGAACCACGATACTGGAACACAAAACACGCCGCCGACTATCTGGGCATCAGCCCGGCAACACTGAACCGAATGCGCCTGACGGGCGATGGTCCACGTTACGCCAAGGCCGGAAGCCGGGTAATCTACGCCCCTTCCGACCTTGATGCCTGGGTGGAGGCGAACAAACGCTCATTTACCACCGAAAAAATAAAATCATGAGATTGTTCCCGTCCTCGGAGCGGCAACAACTGGAACTTTTTTCATGCAATCCTGCACCGGCAGGAATTCGCGACTATCAAGACCTCATGGCATTTCCCTTCTTTTCTCTCGCCAAGGGACGGCGGATCAAGCCCCTGCTCTATGATCGTGATGGCGTCACCATCAAGGTCGAAGCTGTGCCGGAATACGGCATGGCAACAATCTGGGATGCAGACCTGTTGATCTGGGCTGCCAGTCAGATCATGGATGCACGGAACCGGGGTGAGCCGACCTCACGGTTATTGCGGTTCATGCCCCACCAGTTTTTGCGTTTTGCCAATCGCCCGACTGGCAAGCTGGGATATGAACGACTTCGAGCCGCACTGGATCGGCTGCAATCAACGACGATTCAGACCAGCATCCGAAGCGATGATCTAAACCTCACCCCATTACGCAAATCGAAACGGCTGCACCGCTTTAGCTGGATCAATGAGTGGAGCGAACTGACCGTCGCGGGAGGTTACACCAGGGGCATGGAGATCGTTCTGCCCGACTGGTTCTACCAAGGGGTCATCAACGAGAAATTGGTGCTGGCCATCGACCCGGCCTATTTCGACCTGACTGGCGGTATCGAGCGCTGGCTCTATCGCCTCGCCCGCAAACATGGCGGCCGCAGCGAAGAAGGCTGGGGTTTCAGTTTCAAGGTGCTATATGAAAAAAGTGGCAGCATCGCCCGTTATTCAAACTTCGCTATAGATTTACGGCGTTTGGCACAGAAACAAAGCCTGCCAGGGTATTGCCTGTCATTAAGGACAGATTCCAAAGGCAATGAATGCCTGCATGTGCAGCGGGTGATATTTTAAAACTATTGAAGCAGTGCTTGTATGTTCCGCGCTCCATGAAGAACGCGCTCAATCCGAACTTCTTGTTCGGCAATACGATAAAAAATCAAAAAATTCCCATGCGCGACCATTCGCACGTTGGGCATAATGTCTTCACGCAAGGGCGCAGCCTCTGGCATGTCCGCTATTTTTTGGCAATGCTCACGCATTTCCCGGATAAACGACACGGCGCGGCGCGGGTTATCGGCAGCGATATAATCGCCGATCTCTTCCAGGTCGTCCTCTGAAAGTGGCGAAAAGATAACATTCATTCACTGCCGCTTTCGTCGGCCATCGCCTGATATTTGCTCTCAAGGCGATCCAAAACACCTTCCGCAGGTTTACCGAGGCCGCTCTCGGCTCCCTCATGGATCAAATGGCGCAAGTCTTCCATTGTCAAAGCCGCAGGTTTTTCTGCGTCTTCAAGCAACCGTAAACCAGCCCGAACCACTTCGCTGGCATTGTTAAAACGACCGGAATGAACCTGGGAACTGATAAAATCCTCAAAATGGTCGCCTAAAGCATAGCTTCTTGGCATTGCAGCCTCCTTTACAATCTTCATCAAAAGCCTATCAGAATAGATAACTAGTATCAATAGATATCTAATCAGCCACAAATCTCTTAATGGATTCGCCAGTTACCTTCTTCGACTTCCATCTCAAATTGTCGGATTTCAGATAAAATCGCATCTTTTCTCAAAAATACCGCATGTGGATAACTGTCATGTTTTCTGTGGATAAGCCTGTTGATAACCATCTTTCGTGATTCGTACTATCACATGCAGAGATTCGCACTATCACATGCACGACTTCGTACTATCAGGTGCAACTATATTTTCAACCTATTGATTTTATTGACAAAAACTCGGGGTAAAAACTTATAAAAACTCATAAAAACTTCTTTGTAGTTGGCCCCTGTGAATTTCCCGTTTTCCCGCCTCCATCAAAAAAAACTGAAAACTTTTTTCCCGATAGCAGGAGATAGCAGCGTTTATCTGTGCATCTCTCGCGATAGCCACACATAGCTTAACCTGTTGTTTTTATTGATTTTTCTGATTTGACATTCAAAAAAATCTGCGCTTACTCTCCGGCAACATTCATTAACCAGGGGGAGAGCGCAGATGCTCAGAGACCACAATTCCGTTTGTCACGCCAAACAGGCTCCGGCCTATTTCGGTAAAAACACCACTCAGCTTGTCACCATCATGGGGCTTGCCCTCGTTTTGTCTGTTGTTGCCTCAAGCATGGCGCAAGCGGGTACGGGCGGCACTGAGTTCGATGCTGTCAACAATCGCATTGTCGATATGGTCGAAGGGGGTGGCGGTAAACTTGCTGCCGGGCTTGGGCTGGTTGCGGCTCTGGCGACTTCGGTTATTCGTTTTAACATCTGGTCGGTGATCGGCGCGTTTGGTGTCGGGGCTATGGCCGGGTAGGGGTGCCGGGGACTGGTCCCCGGCTGGGTCAAGGGCAAAGCCCTTGGTTGGCGCAAGCCAATGCGGATCGTCACCAACCAAAAAGCCAAAAGCCGATCAGGCTTTTGTCCGCAATAAACTCAGCAGGCGGGCATAAAAATAGCCCCGCCGGAGATTACCGACAGGGCTATGAGTGGTTACGCGTATTTCTTGGTGGGGATGCCCATGCCTCGGGCTTTGTCTACCAAATTCTCGGTGATGCCAGTTCCGGGGAATGCCAGCACACCGATGGGCAAAATCTCCAGCATTGCGTCGTTACGTTTAAACCCGGCGCGGGATTTACCGTATTTATTCCAGTCCGGCTTGAACACCACTTGCGCGACCTTTCTGGCGGCGGCCCACTTCGCGGCGATCAGATCTACGCCCTTTGGTGCTCCGCCGTGAACCAGCACCATGTCCGGGTGTTTGCTGTGAGCCTTGTCGAGGGCTGCAAATATCAGCACGTAGTCGTTGAAGTCCATGCCTCCGGCGACGACCACCGTGGGGCCTTCGGGTGCTTGTGCCAGTGTCTTTTTGCGCTCGGTGGCGGCGAGGAAGTCCCGGCTGTCAACCACGGCAGCGGTCATATGCGATGTGCTGATGCGTGAACCTCGGCTTGGCATCCACGGGTGTCCGGTCTGGATTGAAAAAAGTTCGGCTGCGTGGTCGCGCATGGTTTCAAAATATTCGCGGGCCTGTGATGTGGCTCTGGCCCGGATTTCCAGTTTCTCTAGTTCCACCGATTTAACTTCGGTTCCGTCTTGTTCGCGGATGGCACGGCGGATGTCGAAGCTCAGTTGGTTAAAACCCTTATCCAAGCGGTCGAGTTTGCGCTGGAAGACGTTGACCGTGTTCCACAGCACGTCGGTGGCCTCGCTCTCCAGGCATGTGTCGGTGAAGAGCTGGGTGAGAGCGTCAAACACGCCGTCGAGGGTTGCAAAGCTGATGTTCTGTTCGGGCAGGGGCCGGGGGTCTACTTCATCTGCCGGGGGCATGGCTCCGAAGAGTTCCATCCGGTTCATAATGTCGTGGGTGGCGCTCTGGCCTGTCAGGCTGTCGGTGATGTCGGGTGTTTCTGAATACATCTGTTTAGCTCCTTTGTTGCGGCGAACGGTTGATCCCGCTCATGGGGCTACTTTGCGGATCGGATAACTTATAATTTTTGATGCAGGGTCGGGCTCTCCCCTCAGCTCAGGCGCGCTCCATCATATCGAGAACCCTAAACGCTTCCCAGACCCGGTAGCGCTCTCGCCCGCCCCGCGCACTGATGAACTTCTCCTGCTTCAGTTCCTGCAGAACCTGATTGGCGGCCCGCACGGAAACACCAAGCCTTCTGGAAACCTCCCCCACGGTCAACACAGGTTGGCCAAACAACAGCGCCACCAATTGCGGTAACACGGAAGACTTTCTTTTCGCATCGATCACCGGCTGCATTTGATCGCCCATCAGACCAAGCGCGTTCACCCGGCGAAGGTTCCCTTCAAGTCCATCGGCCAACAGATCCAAGAACGTCGTGAACCAGGCATCGTCGGAGGCGTAGAGCGCCGACCGGAAGCCCTCGGAGCGCCGCGCCACGACAGAAGATATAAACCCGATCGGCCTTCGGGTTTGGCAAAACCGCCGGATCAGCATCGGCACCGCCAGCATCGCCAGATGGGTGAACCCCCGCTCGCCGTCCCGTGACGGGAACCGGTCCGCCATCCGAAACACTCCCCGCACCCCACGGGCGACAGACAGCAATCCGTCTTCCGCCGGCAGGGTGTCCCAGGCCTCGGCGATCTCCTCGAATACTGCCAGCGGCAGACGCTCCGCCAGCGGCGGACGCCCCGCCCGCGGCGGCATGCCTTCTTGTTCCGGAAAGACCGTTTGTAAAACTTCTGCCTCGGCAAAACGCTGCCATCCCTGCCCGTCCCCATAAACATCTTCCAACACCAGTTCCGATAGAGGCATGGCCATACTCTTTTTTCGCCCGGCCGCATGAACCCGGTGCAGATCCCGGTTCAGGTTCCGGCTTGGCGCCAGGGCCCGGTAAAACAGATCCTGCAGGCGCCGGGCACCCGGGGCCAATGGATAGGTCTGTCGGCTAATCGACATCACCGCCCGCCGGCTGCCAAGTGCCTCAGGGAACGAGCGGGTATCCATGCGCGCAAAGGCCCGGAGACCGATTTCATAATCACAGAGATGATCGGCGTGAATGAGCTCGCCCAGCAAGGCCATCTGGCGCAAGGCCTCGATCCGCGATTCGACGGCAATCCAGGTATCGAACAAGGTGTCCCGCTTGAGGATTTCATCGAGCCGACCGATCAGGCGCTCGCACCTAGCCATGGATTGCCAGGGCACGGGTCCTGCGCCCTGCTCTGCAACGGAAACCCCCGTATTTTCCATGAATTGGCCCTTTTTTATAATTATTAATCAATTAATATATTGATATCTTTCAGATGATTATAGCTTATACTAGCATCTTATTTTAAATAACTGATAGTTATAACTAGTCAATTCCTATTCTGCATAAGTGTCTTTATGCAGAATGATATGGAAAAGGCCTGATTTCTACATTATACACCGTATATGGCCTGCCAACTTAAAGGGCGACAACGTTATCTTCAGGACCGATTCATGGAAAAGCCCCCTGCCCTACCGCAAAAAGCCGATTTAGCTAAACCACCCGTTCTCAGGCGTCACCCAGCGTCATAGGGCGTCCTCCCCTGCGCCCAGGACCACCAGAGAGCCGCCAGGGGAATGTGCGATATCCTCGAAAAACTTGAATATCCGTGAAATATGTATAATATGGTAAACACGTAATTTGTGGAGATTGTCATGTTTACTGCAACGTTAGCCGAAGTCCAAAAGAAGTTTGGATTCTATCGGGCCCGGGCTCATGCCGAACCCGTCCTCTTGACCAGTCATGGCGAAAACGATCTGGTGATGTTGTCCTATGCGGAATATACCAAACTCAAACAGCGCTCCAGAGAGGTGGTTCGGTCGGCGGATCTGAGTGCCGATGACATCAGTTTGATCGAAGCCGCGATAGCACCGGTCGAAAGTCATGAGTTTGATCACGAAGACCGGTCATAAATTGCATGACCCTGCCCCAACCGGTTCCCTCTCTCGTCATCCGATATAATTACTTGTGGGCCGACGAGGCGGCAGACGGAAAAATCGAGGGCGGCAAGGTGCGGCCAAGCGCCGTGATTGTCGCCGCCACCGATGACCAGGGAGACGTCACCGTTTTTGCCGCGCCCATTACCCATACGCCGCCCACAGATCCATCGTTCGGGATCGAGATCCCGGTCGCGACCAGGAAGCGCCTGGGGCTGGATCAGGAACCGTGTTGGGTGATGACAACTGAACTGAACAAGTTTGCCTGGCCAGGGCCGGATTTACGCCCTGTTTCCGGCACAGATGGTGGTCAATGGGCCTATGGATTATTGCCCGGGTCTTTCTATGAAAAAATCAGAGCCGCTATTTTAGGCCATCAAAGAAATGGTACCGGCCGGATTGTCCGGCCGTCCTGAACGAGGCGACGCCCATGACACCCGATCGCTACATGGTTTGGGATATCGTCAAGACGGCGCGCGGACCGATCGAGCTTAACCGCCGCATCCCTTCAGAATCAAAGGGCATCACGCCCGACGCGCCGGACTGGTGCGCCACCGCGATTGAGCCCGGCCTCTCCATCGGCGAAACCTTCATCACCGAGGCCGGATGGGTCAGAATCACCGCCAAAGCCCGCGGCGCCTACGACGACCCCTCCCCAGCTGCCGCTGGTGGACTACCCGCTGGCTCCGCCAACAACACCCCCGGTGATAGACCGACCGCCGGCGGCGGCGTCATACCCGAGAACGCCCATACGCCGATGCTGCCACGTCAGATTGAAGCTCAACTCGAGGCCGAGATCGCCGCCGCCAAGGTTTACGCCAAGGCGTCTAAGGCCGACAATACCCTGGACGCCTACGAAACCGATTGGCGGCTGTTCAAGCGCTGGTGCCAGAAACGAAGCTTTCAGACGATGCCGGCCGACCCGGACACGGTCTCGATATTTCTCGCCTCACAGGCCCGCGCCGGCCTCAAACCCTCGACTTTGGAACGCCGCCTGGCGGCGATCCGGTTTTTTCACGAAGCCGGGCAGATGACCGCGCCCCAGGACCAGCCCGGCCTGCTGCTCAAATCCGTGATGAGCGGTATCCGGAGGACCGAGGGTTACCGGCCTGAACCGAGGCTGGCCTTGAGCAGGGAGCAACTGTTTCAGATTCTCGACACGATCGAGCGCCGGATCGATCAGCAACACAACAACCGAAAACTGATCCGCGATTACACCCTCTTCCTGGTCGGCTTCGCCAGTGCGCTACGCGGCGGTGAATTGGCCGCGCTTGATTTGGACGACGTCGAGTTCTTTGAAGACGGTATGATCCTGACCATTCGCAAGGCCAAGGACGATCAAGAAGGCCACGGGCGCAGTGTCAGGGTTCCGAGGGCCACAGAGCCCCATGGACATTGTCCGCTAAGCGCCCTGCAGTACTGGATCCGCGCCGCCGAAATCACCCAGGGGCCATTGTTCAGGCAGATCTACAAGACTGGGGCCGTTAAGGCCAAAGGCATCAGCCGCGATTATATTCGCAAGCTCCTCAAATCCTACGCCCGGCAATCGGGCTTTAGCGACGAAGACGTGGCCAGGCTCGGCAGCCACAGTCTCAGGCGCGGTTGGACAACTGAAGTGGCGTCATCAATGGTACGAAGCGGCAAGGTCGACAAGCAGGCAATAATGGATCAGCTCGGCCATTCCTCTGAAGCGACAACCAACAAATATATTGATGGTGTGGAAGACTTCGAGCGCCATCCGGGGCGGCAGATTCTTTAGCTGCATAGCGGGTGGCGGGAGCCAATCGCCTGAAACCATATGCCCCCACCCTGCCGGGTTCACACCTTAGCCGCCTTTCATGAACTTCCACGGATTAATCGTCTCAACACCGGTCGGTTCAAAATCTCTGACATTGCGCGTCACCACGACCATGCCATGAACCAGCGCCGTCGCCGCGATGATAGCATCGCGATCCGACCGGGGGTCGGGCACATGAAGCCTGGCGCAACATTGCGCAACTTCGATATCAACGGCAATAATACGATCAGAGAACGCCGGCAAAACGTGGGACGTCAGCCAGGATCGCAGCACCGTTCCCTGTACCGGGTCCCGGCGCTCAACCAACAGCGTCCCGGTCTCCAGTTCCAGCACCGTGATCACTGACAAAAACAGGCTGGTCGCCGACACACCGTTGGCCCAGGCTTCTACGTTTTGATCGATTTTATCGGAGTTTGCTTTTCTCAGTTCAGATATGACGTTGGTATCAAGTAGATACACTACGAGAAGTCCGCCGGCCGGTAGAGATTTTTATCCAGGCGTGGCGGATCGAAATCAACTTCGGCAACACCTGGCATGGTCAACAGATCAACAATGCTCTCGTTACTGTCTGTTATCTTCTGATAGTCCTCGATCGACAGCAGGACATGCGCCGGATGACCACGATCGGTGATAAAAACCGGACCCCTGAACGCCGCCCGTTTGGCTTTGCTCACATCCTGATTAAACTCTCGACTGGAAACGGTGGTAATACTCATTCTCGGAATTTCCCGGCAACGTTGATGAATGTAGGCATGTTACTACAATTATCTGGAGGGTAGCAACTGAAATTTCCTCCCAATAGGGGTCGGTCGCTGGAGGGGCGATATACCGCCCTAATATCTACCGTTAAGACGATCTCGTAGCAGCTTATGGCTCGTGTAAACGTAACGGTGCCCCCCTGCCCCGACCGTCTTCGCCAGCGTCACACTAACAGCTTGGGTGACGTGTTTTGAGCGGTTCGCACCAACATTCTTAGGCAGGGAAAATATGACGTGCGCCGCTTGCCGTTTGCCGTATCGTTCTTTGTTCGATACCCGCCTGAAGTTCTCGCACGAGTGCAACGATCAGAAGATTGTTAACCTCTGGGGCAAACCGAGCCTGAACGTCAATTGCGGAGACTGCGGGCGCGGATTTCTTCCGGTCTAAGTTCTCTACTCCTGCCCCTACGTCTTCCTCAGATCCAACTGATCATAAGGCGGTATATCCAGGCCCCCTCCCACCCTCAAACAATGGTAGAGAAATTCTACTTTCATCATCTTGTTCTTTTTTGCCGCCGCATCGAATTCTTCTTTAATGAATACCGGAATCCTCGGGAAATTCATTTGAGTGCGTTTCCGCAGCTTCGCCCGAAGATCAGACGCATGAGGACTCGGCAGCCCTTTTGCCAACTCCTTCGCTTCATCGCTCACCATCACAACATTTTCCGTTAAGGAATCACCCTCCTCGTCATCCGGATTATCAACACTCCCCAGCTCCAACGCGAAACTTTTTCTAGCCATTTAACTCGCCTCCTTGAAAATGTTGTCGTAATAAGTCAACAATCCGTCAACCTGCATCGCCCCTAAAAACTGGTGCAATGCGGATAATGCGCTGCCGGTCGGCAGGCCTCCCGTCGAATGCACTTCCTTAAACCCGGTACGATGCCAAATCGGTGTAGACACCGCCTCCACTCCCGAAGCGTTCAGCTGAGACAACACAGCTTCCGTGATCGTCGTATTTTTATCTACATCTGTGAAAATCGCCCGAATCACTGGCTGCTTAACGTTGTTGGCGGTTACATTCTTGATATGACGTATTGTTTTAACCGCTCCTTCAGCGTCCGGCTCTGACGCTGGCGTTGGCACCAGTACCAGGTCCGACGCCGACATTGCATAGACCGCCATCGCTGATTGATAACCAGCCGTATCAATCAGAATCACGTCATAAGAAATCGTCGTGAAATTGATCAACTCAAGCAATGTCTCATCATCCGTATGCGGCGTAACGTCAACTCCGCACTCCTTTTTCGCTTCCCACTTCACGCAAGTCTGTTGCATATCGGTATCAATAATCAGCACCTTTGCCCCATCCTTCGCAAACTTGGCCGCCAAACAAATCAAAGTCGTTGATTTGCCGACACCGCCCTTTCTCTGAACTGCCGATATAATCTGCGCCATGTCTATTCCCCTCATCGCGGCTACGGTCATAAACTAATCATTATTCGATAATGAATAGACAATATTGAATATTCCTTAACGAATAACTACTGACGATTACCAATTATCCAATATCTGATAAATGATAACCATTATAAGATATCCAATACCGCTTATACGTTAACTGGTATTGAGTATCCGATATTGCATAACCGTTATGCATTATGCAATACTAAACCCGTGGATTGATCAAGCATGGAACTCACTATCCGCGTTTGATACAATTGATTTGCAAACTGGCGCTAGAAACGCTGAGTAGGTGGTTGTCATCCCCGATACGTGATGACGTTAACCCTAGGTTCGTTAGGGGTCCGTGAACTAAGGCCCTCGGGCACGAATATTCGGGCACCATCCTACTCGGTGTTTCTAACCCCTAACGAGCACCAACAACCGGTCTAGAAAGCCATGAGTAGGAATCACAATGAACACAATTATCCAAAAGGGCAGGGCGCTCTACCCTGACCTATACCCAAAATCTATCTCTCGACGCTCTTTGGAGGCGCTTGCCTCCAGCCGCTCAAAGGCACCCGCTACGCGGCTCCGAGGGTGGATTCCCCAGTCTGCGGACCCTGCGGACCGCTTAACAGCGCCCTCCGCGCTGCTCCGGGCGGGTGATCCCCCTCCACACCACGTTCAAAAATATCTGTACTTACGGTTGGGCAATTGAAACGAAGGTGCGCAAAGCGGATCGCAGCGGCAAGCGCCGGATCGTCATTGAATATTCTTTGTATGAAAGCGGCCTACAAAAACTCCGGGAAGCCACGAAACAATTTTTGGCGCTAGCCAATGTTGAGGTGGTCCGGCCTTCGAAGAATAGACAAACGTCCCGGTCGTCATCTTTGAAACCGCGTGATCTGACAAAAACAGATATTCAAGCGCAGGCAACATAAGCGCCTTTGTTCCAGCCAAAACGGGTCATTGTTTGATGAAAAGCGTTCACGAATAGGGCGGTTTTCGCCCCTACATCTGGACACCATTCCTAGCCGCTAAATTGCCGAAATTTCACCTATAAAGGACTGCTTGCCAGTCAGCCTTGTGAGCGTATGCGAACCTAATTAACAGGGTATCGGCCATAGGCCGATTCCGTTGATATTCTGTACGTATGAGGGCCATGGGCCCGAATTCCTTTTAAGCGCCATAGGCGCGTGAAATTTTTGCAACAGTTATCCTGGCAACACAGTTAGAGAGGTTATAGGACTCTGTTAAAGGGTTAGGGGTGCAATTGGCCCTGTGAAATCAGCGCGTTAGGGCAAGAATTGTCACCAATCGTCCGAAAGTCCGTCATCAATCGTACGAACAAAGCGTCATCAATCGTCCGATGATTTGTCATCAATATTACGATGCCGGCAACCTGCGTGAAAAACAGATGACAATCTTGTCATTACCACCCCATCGCCACAGTCGTTCCTTGTCAAAGGTCTTGGCGTATTCGTCCTTGTTGGCCTTATCAAAGGCCAGATTTATATTGTAGTCCGGCAACTGGTTATCCCGGATGATTGCCTTCAACTGATATTTGAATTGCCTCAGTTCCACTTGAGAACCGCAGCGTTCCGCCAATTTTCGAAGGCCTATATTCCATGTCGGTTGGTTACCGCAGTGTTTGCGGGCCAGCTCGTACAGTTTCCTCTCCAGGCCCTTGGTCAGTTTGAAATAATCGCGGTTAATTGTGAGAACTTTAGTCTTGTAGTTCTGCAAGGCCCGCCACATCCAGTCAGACAGGGTAATTTCAACGGCACCCATGACAACGCGCCCGCGTTTCGTACTATTGGTGACAATCTTGAAACTGTCGATCCAGCCGAAACCGCGCGTATCCTGTTTTGCACCCGAATCGATGGTTGTGGTTATGGTCGTTGATCTCAGGCGGAACATGGCCTCGAACAGACGTTCATAAGATGCGCCACCAGTACCCCTGTGAGTGAGTTTAAGCAGGTCATAAGCATTGAACTGAATGGTCCGGTCTACCGCCAGCCCCTTATTCATCTGGTCAACCACGAGCGATACAGCGTACATGATAACGTCTTTATCGTAGATCGTCGCAATCCCGCGCTCACCGGCGGTTACGCGGATAGTTTGATTGGTATTTTGATCGATATAAACAATCGGGTCAAACCGTGGAACCTTAGATAAGGAGAAAAAGGGATACGCCATTAGCCGCATATCATCCTTAACCGGCGCATCCAGAATGGAATCAAGAAACAGATCGGCAATATAGCGATCAGGGACTTCTTTAAGAACCTCAGTCAGGTTTTTCATTTGTCACCAATGGTACGAGGATTCGGAGTCTTGTAGAAGGCTATTGTCATCAATCGTACAAGTCTATCAAAATTCGTACTATTGATGACATTTTTATAGTCCTTCATCGAGCGGGTAGGGCGGTCCACATGGAACCGCCCTCAATCTCCTATCTCGCTTTCAGCGATTTGAGAAAGCCCTTTCTGGTTTTTTTGTCGGTGATTTCTTTCAAACCATCATCGCGCACATAGGAGGCGAACGGAAACTTGAACCAGTTCGGTGTCCAACCTTCAACCTTGGTCCGGCCATTTTCCCCGGTCAGGAAATCGCGGATGATGCCCTTCATCACCTTGCCCGTGGCGGTCAAATTCTGATCGGCCACTTTCTTGCCTGCAACCTGTTTCAACAGGGCGGAAATCAAGTCTTTGGCCCTGATCAATCCAAGGAAGGTATCATCCGATCGCCAGTCAGGCTTCATATCCACATCGAGATATTCCCCCAATACATCAACAATCATTGACCCGCTTTCGAGGTTTTCAGCGGCGGCAACGGCGGCGATCTGCATGACCTGCCTGTCCGTCAAGTGCGTGAGCTTGGCAAAAATATCCTCCACAGACAGGCGATGACTATCACCCAAGAGATATTCAAGATTCTTACCCAAGCCCAATACATCAATCGCTTTTTGGCTCTGCGTGACGAAGCGTTTCGAATAGGCGGTGCTTTCAACGCTATCCGCGATCTCCGCATTGCCGGTATATTCCGCCCGGCTTCGGCGGTTCTTGATAAACTCGGCAACCATCAACCGGTATGCCACATCCGGCGTTGCTGCCAGTTTGGTTCTAACGGCGGCGTGGCGGTGCAATGACACATAAGTTTCAGCGGCGGCGATCAGTTCAGTCCGCCCACTGCTGACAGGCTTAACCTCTTCGCCATTTTCAGCGGCTTTCAGGTTGGCGGCTTCTCGCCGGGTCAATAATCCTTCATGGGTTGTAACCGTACCATCGCGCGAAACTTCGATATAAACCCGTCCGCCCGTTTCCTTGGGTGCTTCCTTGTAGTCCCAAGAGGCGAAATGAGCGCCGATGTCCTGAACAATGACTTCCGGCCATCCGTCCGCGAGGTAAGCGTCTTTCATGGCGGCAAGGGCTTCATTCTGTGCGGTCCAGAATTGTTCCGCGTTGGCAAAACAAACATTGTCCTCAAACAAATCCGTCACGGTCTCGCCCTCGAAGGCGTTCAGATCGAAAAGGGCAACGTCTACGGAAATCTGATCTCCGCCACAAATCCAGTCTTTCAGACGCCATGAGGACGGGGCGCGTTCTTCTTCTGAATGATAGAGGCACAACCATTCCTTTTGCCGCTCCTTGCTCGCCAAGGTCAGGGCCTGCAAGTCGCCTGCGTCGAGGTCTTCATTCTGAAAGAGTTTGTGAATTTTCGGGTTCAGATTGCCGAGCGCCATACGTTTATTGACCAACTGCGTGCTGATTCCGAAGAAGGCGGCGATATCTTCAACCGAACGGCCTTCTTTATGCAGCTTCGAAAAGGCAAGGTATTGCTGGATCGGATCAGGCATTTTTCGTCCCAAATTCTCGATCATTGAGATTTCCAGCGCGGCGGCGTCGTCTCCATCGGCCATGATGCCACAGGGCAACATCAAGTCAGCGCCGGTTTCTTCGGCAACGATTGACGCAGCGGCTAGGCGGCGACCCCCTGCGACAACTTCAAAACCTTCACAGTTCGGGCGCACGACAAGCGACTGAACAACGCCTAATTGGCGAATGCTCGGCAAGATGTCACCAAGGTGTTTCTTGGATTGCGGTTTCCGCATATTGGCGGGACAATGTTTGAGGTCTTTGATACTGATCTGTTTAATTTCCATTGGTCGTTCCTTTCTGGTTTGGTTGGTGGGTAATTAGTGAAGTCGTGCGGGGTCAGGCGCACCGGGTACGGGTGCGAGACTGAGCAACATCTGTTCAATGAAATCGATACGGCCTAACGCTTCGACCAGTTCACGGTCGACAGTCAGGCGGCGTTTCCGATCGGCGTAAGTGTTGGAAAAGCCTTTGTCAGCGCGGACAATATCAGCAATCAATGACGGGCCGTTATCCGTCCACGTCACCAGATACGGGACATCAAAAGCGTGTGCTAAATGTTGCCTCTGATCAGACATCGCTGAAAACCCTTCTTTCCTACCAATCAACATTTGATTTTCTGCCTAGCGGCGAGCGCCCTCTTCAGGGACCGCAGGGACCAGGGCGGTTGTTCCGATATCCGGTAAGCCCGCAAGTTTCCTACCGTCGCAGACGGGCACCCGACCAACACGGGAGCGCAGCGAACGGAGCGGGCAGGGAGGGGAGGGGACTAGCGGGCGTCCTGATCTCGGTTAAGCTTGGATGAAAAATCACTTATTGATTTATCGATCGAACGCTGCGGACGGTCGGAACGGTCGGCCGTGTCCATCAACAGGCAAGGATCTGCGCCCACTGATCCGCGCAAGCGTTACCTTAATCCTGGGTGAAGGATCTGGTTAACGCGAAAGTCGGTGAATTGCCGGCACGGCAAGAGGGTGAAACCCTCCGGTAGGTCGCGCCGTAACCTCGACACGGATAAGATTTTCGCTATCCCGAAATATCGACCGTGAAAAAGAGGATGCGGCGCGACGACCGGAATCCGGTCAACATGGCCAGATCAACCCTGCTGCTTTAAGTGCTTTACCCATTTTGGTGTCTCTGGCGCCCTTGGGGCCTGGCGGCGGATTTATCAGCCGTCATGGCCGGAACCAGGTCGCCGGCACATCGGCGCGGAAAAGACCCGAAGGGCTTGTTTTTCATTTATGAAAAATCGACCGCGAAAAAGATGTCCCGGCCTTCCGTCTGCCAGCCCTGAACTGGCCGCAAATTTAAAAGACGGCCTTCCGACAATGCTAAAGCTTCTGATCTCGTAAGAGGCAAACAACCCCTAGAGGCGTTCCGCAAACACCATGAATCCGTTTTGCTTAATATACGCTCTTGGGGAACAGCGGTTCCCCGGCGCTCAAAGGCAACCGCTTTGCGGCTGCGGTGCCGGTATCCCCATCTTTCGGGCCTGTGGCCCTGCAAGACGCTTTCAGCGCCCTCCGGGCGGGTGATCCCCCTCCGGCCCCTCCGGCCTTTCCAGCCATCCCCATGCGCTTCGCCAGCGGGTCAGAAAGTCACATGCGCGACTTTCAAATCAAGGGGGCGGAAATGAGCTCAAACACTCAGATTTTTTTAAACGGCCTATCGATGATGGTTCTGTCTGCTGCCAAGAGGCTAGGGGAGAAGGCCACCACCCAGGCAATCGTATCGCAGATTCTTCAATCAACTGGCAAAGTGGTTAAGGTCGAAAGTGTTCACACTGCCGCGTTGCGCCTGTGCAGTAGGGGACTGGTTGAAATTGATGCTGTTCGCGGTGCCGGTGCATCTGGAACAAAACGGCGCGTTTCGGTCATTCGCATTTCAGTGCAGGGGCTTGAGGCCCGCGAAAAGTTTTTGCGTGAAATGTTATCGCTCGCCAACGCGCGAGAAGTTGAGGCAATTTGTCTCAGCGATGAGGCTCCCCTCAAGCTGATCGACGGAGGCCGGGCATGAATACCAAAAAGTTCCTGCCTGGACTCAAGTTTTTGACGTTAACGATCTTGAGCCAGTGCGAGACGGGTATGAGCAATCAGGGCATAGCCTCAAGATTACAGGAAGCCAGTGGTGTTGAGATCGATGTTCGGAGCATTCGGTCAACTCTGCAAAGAGCCGTTAAGGATGGCGATGTGTTTTCAAGAGTTGAGCGTGAGCGTTCCCGTGTAACAGCATTTTATTCCTTGTCAGAACGTGGGCAAGCCGGTGTCGTTAAGGCGCTGGCGTTGGTCTGTTCGTTGTCTGGATCGCGAGATCAGTGCC
>JAJFIJ010000350.1 GCA_021775105.1 Rhodospirillales bacterium
GCCAACACATTTCTGATCAGGGCCTGTTTCTGGTCCGTATTGATCGTTGGCCTGGTCGATATGTTCCTTTCGCTTTTGGAAGTTGAAAACTTATTGAAAGACGTTTTCGGTGACCCACTCAGTTTATTATTGGTTCAACAAAAAATTCGTGGCCCATACATTCACTTGCCTCTTGTTGGCCTGTCGATCATGGTCGCGGCGTTCACGCGCACCCTGGGCTTTCAGTGGCTCGCCCTGCTCATTGTCGCGGCAGAACTTATGATCGTAATGTTTCGTTTCATCTTTTCTTATGAACAAATTTATATGACTGATCTCGTTCGGTTCTGGTACGCCAGCCTGTTCCTTTTTGCCTGCGCATACACGTTACGCGAAGAAGGTCATGTTCGTGTTGACATTTTCTATGCGGGATTTGATTTAAAGACGAAAGCCCTTGTTAACGCAATTGGCTCCCTGATCTTCGGCATGCCGCTTTGCTGGGTTCTCTTGACGATCAGCATGAAAGATCGGTTTGGCATTGTTAACAGCGCCCTTACCGGATTCGAGAAGACCAACACCGGATATGGCATGTACGTGCAGTATTTGATGACAGTCCTCCTGGCGGTCTTCGCGGTTTCGATGTTGATCCAATTCGTAAGTTATCTGTTCAATGCGGTTGCCGACTACCGTGAAGCTGGTTTCGAGCCGACCGCTCCGCACGAAATTCAGGACATTAACTAATTCGGTATGGAAATATTTTTTATCATATTACTTTTTGCGATGATGCTGGGTGCGATTGCATCAGGATTTCCTGTGGCATTCGCGCTTCCCGGGGCAGCGATCATCACGATCGGGATGGCAGCATTTAGCGGGTTTTTGTTCACCGGGAGTGTTGATGCTTTTTTTGTTCATGGTGGGCCGTCCATATGGCTATCAACGGGCGTCACGAACTCACGTGGTATCTATTGGGTGATTGAACAAGATATCTTGATTGCCATACCTCTCTTCGTGCTTATGGGCCTGATGCTGCAACGATCAAAGATTGCTGAGGATTTATTGATGGCCATGGCGCGGCTTATGCGACCCGTCCCGGGCGGCATGGCCGTTTCGGTGATTTTTGTGGGAACCCTCCTCGCCGCCACCACCGGCATTGTGGGTGCGACTGTAGTGTCAATGGGCATGATCTCACTGCCTGTAATGCTCAAGAACGGTTATTCAAAATCGCTCGCGACAGGCACGATTGCGGCGTCTGGCACCCTCGGACAGATCATTCCACCCTCAATCATCCTGCTCATTCTTGTAGACCAGTTGACCGCAGCAGTTAGCAAAGCCAACGCTGACCGCAGAGCCCTATACAAGATATCAAATGGCGAGTTATCAATGCCAAGTGAGTTCGATGTGTTATCGGTGAGCGCTGGTGATCTGTTTATGGGTGCGGTTTTCCCGGGCCTGACAATTGTCATGCTTTACATGCTGTTTGTTTTTGGATTGGCGCTCTTTCGGCCCGGTCTCGCACCGAAGTCCTTTGATAAAGGCAAGTATGACTGGACACTCCTGGTCAGGGTGTTTTCAGCTCTGGTACCTCCGCTCACTCTTATTCTTCTCGTACTAGGCTCAATCATTACTGGCGTAGCAACTGTTAACCAGGCGGGTGCGATTGGTGCAGGTGGTGCCATAATCATGGCGGGGTACCGTTTGCATCGAGGTAAATCTGGTGCCTATAGACCAGCAGCGCTGGCACTATTGGCGATGCTGGCAATTGGACTTCTCCTTGAGTTTTTCGACATAAATCTGAGAAAAATCAACACCAGTAAGGACGTTATCGTGGCGGTTCTTGCTGCTGTATCAATGGGGGTGTTGATATTCTCCTTATGCTGGAGTGGTTGGCGCACATTGAAAACAGACCGGATACTGGAATCTGTTGTCCTGGAAACAGCGAAGACCACTTCCATGATTTTTGCTATTCTACTGGGGGCGGCGATGCTCACCGCAGCTTTTCGGGCGTTTGGCGGCGAAATTCTGGTGAAAGACTTCCTTCAGTCCATGCCGGGTGGTTTTTGGGGTCAGTTTACGTTCGTCATGCTGATAATGTTCATTCTCGGCTTTTATCTGGATTTCGTAGAAATCACGGTTGTGGTCGTTCCCATCGTCGCTCCCATTTTGCTGACCGACCCATCTGCAAATGTGACCGCCGTGTGGTTGGGGGTGATGATGTGCATGATCATGCAGACGTCATTTCTGACACCGCCATTCGGGTTTGCCCTGTTTTACCTGAGAGGGGTCGCACCGAAGGGCGTCAGAACAACCGATATTTACAAGGGTGTTATCCCGTTTATAGGACTGCAACTGCTCGCTCTGGTGATCGTCGGGGCTTATCCAAGTCTGGTAAACTATCTACCAAGCAGGGTCTCCTTTTTTTCGAAAACCGCCCCACCGCCAACCAACCCGCGACTCCAGTCCTGTATTGAACAGTTTGTCTTTAAACAACTCGACAAAAGAAGTGCTTCTATACGGCAAGCAATCAACAAGGCGCGAGCGCTTGATCTGCAAACTTTGCCAGAACAAATGCGTGATGACCTGAGGCAAAGTTTCGATAGAGCCGAACAGGTATTCGCGTTGATGAAAGCGGCCAGGGAGGCCGAACGTGCGGTTTCTGACGAGGCACCCAGTCACCGCCCGCTTCTAAACGACGTTCGCATAATTGAGCGCAACGCTCGCCGGATCGATAAAAAAATTGCTGAACAGAAGGTTATTGTATCACGCGTTGGCGGGGTCGTTTCAAAAAACACAGGTCAGAATGCATTAGCCCGGATCGAGTCCCTGACGGCGCAGCGTAATCTCGTGTTAGGAGGTATTCCGGATAATTGGACGGCTGAGAACAACCGTATTTCCTCGAAACTGAAGGACAGTGATCGGGCAATTCGCCGCTATCGTCGTACTGTTGATGATGCTTATGAACCACTTGCCGAGGCAATAGCCACAATCACGGCAGTTAAACTCCTGAAGAACCTTAAAAATGATCTACATGCTCTACCATCCTTGATAGATACGACGCAGTCCGCAGGTGCAAGTGTTTCCCGCATCACTTCCATTCACTCCTCGTTAAGCGGCATCAGGGGTGTCGGGTCAGTACGCAGGGAACTGAGAGCGGCGCGCAAGATACTGAGAAAAAAGCAGCCAGACCTTGACCTCGCTCGCGCCTCACTTGAGAGCGCCGTTGCCCAATTCGAGACGGAGATCAGGTGGCGCAGCCGCGCGTCCCGCGAACTCCTCCCTGGCCTTAAGACGTATGATACGATCATTGCTGATACGATAGGCGTTCGTGGCCAATCACGCCTGCCCGATCACATCGCCTTAGAAATAGCAGGATGCAGCGCGAAGTTTCGTGATATCTATCTGAACTTTTGAGGGCTTGATCCAATCTGCGGAGGCTCAGCTAGGATCAAAATTTGACCTAAGTCAATGAGCGTATAGACCGCTTCCTTTATAAAAACCGCGCTTATGTATAACATGCTGGTTAGCATCGGTTCTGGATTGCTAGCCGGGTTCCCTAAGTGGTTAAACGTATTTGTGAGGATTGAGGTAATGCATAAATCCATCCGTGACCTGATGTGCGTCGGGATGACGCTGCTCTTGTCGTCCCCGGTATTTGCACAACCAACCCAAGGCTCAAATTACGGTCCGAACATGTGGCATGGTGGTTGGCACAGCTGGTTCGTTGGCCCGGTTATAATGATTGTGTTCATCGCTATATCTGTGGTCGTCGTTGTGGTGTTGGTGCGCTGGCTCGGCGGCGTGGGGCATGGCAGTGCTCCGTACAGCGCCCCTGGCAAGTCCCCTCTCGATATTCTCAAAGAACGGTTCGCCAAAGGCGAGATTGACAAAGAGGAGTTCGATGAACGACGGCGTGTGCTAGGAGAATAGCCGTCACTTCATTACGACTGAAGGCGGATCCTGTTAAATTGACTTCGCATCTGATTCTGAAAAAGCTGGTCTCGGATAAAATATGATCGAATTAACGGGTGATATGCCGTTATTCAACTACGCCATCTAATTTCAGAGCCATGCCGCGTGGGTCAGAGCCATGTGGGAAGTGTCCGAGATATTCCCCGTCCGGGCCGAACAGATAAAATGAGGCAGAGTGATTGATCAGATAGAAATCGTCTGCGTCCTCAGTCTCGGCGGAATTTGGGGGAGCATGAACTTTATAGAATTTTGCACCGAACGCTTTGACCGCTTCGTCTCTTTGTTGCGGAGTGCCAGTTAACCCGATCAGCCTAGGTGTTTAGTCCCGGCATTTGACGAGTCGGGGAGAGAAGGTCACCAACATTTCAAGTGAGACATATGAAGATGTACTCCGCCGTGTGACCATTGCATCGCACAGCGAAATTGGCTTGATGATCCGGGCCAAATGTGCGCCTCATTTCAAACGCATGGCGCTGGAACTTGACCCGAATTGGCCGATCACCCTGGCGCAGGGTTATGAAGCTGGCGGGTGCCTTGCAGGGACGCATTATTGTCGGGTCACGCCGGAAGGCGCTGTAACTGCGTGTCCTTATATGGAAGCCGAAGTCGGATCCATTCGGCAAACTGGATTTGCCGAAATTTGGCAAGATGCAGAACAATTCCAGGCCCTACGAGCGCCAAAGCTGGAAGGCCGCTGCGGTGATTGCGAGTATACCAAAATGTGCGGCGGGTGCCGGGCGCGACCCTTTGCGCGCGACGGAAATCTGATGGGGGAAGATTTTCTGTGCGGATACCAGCCTGGGCAGGGTGCGGTCATTGAACCTCTGGGAGATCGCGGAGAATCTCTGGTTTGGTCACCCGAGGCAGAAACCCGGCTTTCGCGTGTGCCGCCCTTTGTCCGGCGTATGGTTCGGCGCGGTGTTGAGGATTTTGTCAGAAATCAGGGACGAACATCGATTGAACCCGACGACATGGCCAAGGCCGCCGAGCATCGGTTCGGGGAGGGCGGGTTGGCAGCGAGATTTGGCATCGGCTTCACCAGGCCGGAGACTTCGCATGATTGATGTCGCAGTCATTGGCGGTGGTATTTCAGGTTTGACGGCGGCGATTGAGCTAAAACAACAAGGGTATGACGTCAAGGTACTTGAGCGACAGGTGTGCTCAGGCGGCAATGCCATCTCAGAGAATATAAACGGCTTTTTGATGGAGCATGGGCCAAGCACGATAAATGCGGCAATGTCGGAAGTTCACAACCTTTCGAAAGCTGTAGATCTGGAAAGTTCTACTGTCCGTCTGAGTGATGACGTCAAGCACCGCTATCTGGTCAAGAAGGGAGAACTCAAAGGCATTTCCACCCACCCGCTTGGATTTTTGACATCTGACTACCTGTCTCTGAAAGGGCGTCTGCGCCTGATGGCTGAGGCGATTGTTCCAAGAGGGGACAACGAAACGGGAGAATCCATTGACCAATATATCGCCCGCCGCTTTGGCGACGAATTTTCAAAACGGATCATGGACCCACTGGTTGGCGGTCTTTACGCCGGAAACGCTGATGAACTTGCGGTAAAATCAGTCTTCCCGAAGCTGATTGAAATGGAACAGACCTACGGATCTGTCAGTATAGCGGCGCTGGTCCGCCGTCTGCGTGGACATGTGATGCCAGCGCGGCGTCTGTATTCATGGTCGAACGGCGTCGGTTCCTTGCCGACAGCATTATCGGTCGCGTTGTCCGGAAATATCCATACAGGTGTTTCTGTTCGCAAGGTGCGCGCGCGCAGTCAGGGGTTTGAAGTTGAAACAGCGGGGCAGGGAAAAATCACAGCACAGGCCGTCTTGATTGCCACTCAACCGCATGTTGCCAGCACATTGCTTGAGAATGTAGCGCCGGTTGGCGCAGAGGCGTTGGGGGAGATTTCGGCCCCGCCCCTGGCCGTAGTATTTTTGGGATACAAACGAGCCGCTGTCGAGCATTCACTGGATGGATTGGGTTATCTGTCTGCAAGTAGCGAAAACCAAATTCTTACCGGGGCACAATTTCCCTCTTCGATGTTCTCAAGGCGGGCGCCAGAGGGTTATATCTCCTTGACGGGATATCTGGGTGGAGTCCGAAGTCCTGAAATCGGGCAGATGCAGGGGAAGGATTTGATCGGACTGGCCCAGGACGAATTTAGAGACTTGCTTGGCGTTCGGGGGAATTGTGAACTGTCGAGAGTCAGGTGTTGGTCCCGAGGCCTTCCGCAGTATGACCTTGGGCATCCGGCGCGGACTTCGAGAATACAAAACATCCCTAGCGAAAACCCCGATGTATTTGTGGTCGGAAATTACCTTATCGGCCCATCCGTTGGCGCCTGTGTCGCCAATGCGAGAAAGGTCGCAGAGAGTGCATCGTCATATTTGAGACTCATGCGATCAGCGAAGAGCGAAGGTTCGTCGGCGTTGCCAAAAAATTCCAGAAAATATTTGCAATATCGATAGTCTTTCCCATTGACTGGACTCTGCTAAGCGGAGAGCAGGCTATTTGAGCCGTTATCAACTCATCGCAGTTTGAAGCTTGGCGATCTTCCAACCCGTGTACATCTCGATCACGCTGAACATCTTTAAAATCACCGCCTTCGGCGGACTGGGGTGGTGTCTGGGTGTTTGGGACCAAGTGAATTCACGGGTTCACGACGGTTCAAGAATTTGCCTTATTCTCAACAAGGCAATCTGGTGAACCTGTTCAAGCGCTTCATTAAATTCGGCTTCAACGTCGTTATTGATACGCGAACGAAAGTTATCGAGAATTTCCGGAACGTTACGGCCCTTGACGGCAAGGATGTAGGGAAAGCCGAACGTCGTTCTGTAGCGCGTGTTCAGCATTTTCAATTCATTGAATTCTTGTTCGGTGCACCGGTCGAGGCCGGCGCTCGCCTGTTCCGAAGTTGATTCTTCGGTCAGGCCACCGCGCACCGCCAGTTTCCCGGCAAGGTCCGGATGGGCGCGAAGCAGTATCAGTTGCGGTTCCCGCCCCGCCAGATAGATGATATCCGCCATTGCCGCATGAAGGCCGGTTGCAGTGTCTTCAGTTTTGCTCAAGCCCCTGTCCCAGGCCATCGCAGCGACCCAGGGGGAATGTTCGTATATGCCGCTGAAGGTTTCGACAAATGCATCCCGGTTCATCTGGCTGACGGGAATCATGAATGCGGTGCTTCTGTTCCGGAAAACGGATGCTGTTCGCGCCAGTGTCGGGCGATATCAAGGCGGCGGCAAAACCACACATCGCTGTGAGACTTTACATGCCGGATGAATTTTTCAAGCGCGCGAATACGCCCCGGTCGACCGACCAGTCGACAGTGCAGGCCGACGGACATCATTCTGGGCGTAGCTTCACCTTCTGCATAAAGCGCATCAAAAGCATCGCGCAGATAGGCAAAAAACTGATCGCCCGAATTGAACCCCTGGAGAGAGGCAAAGCGCATGTCGTTGTTGTCCAGTGTATAGGGAACGATCAGATGGGGGTTGCCGTTGACCTTCGTCCAGAAGGG
Source organism: Rhodospirillales bacterium (assembly GCA_021775105.1). Taxonomy (GTDB): domain Bacteria; phylum Pseudomonadota; class Alphaproteobacteria; order Rhodospirillales; family Casp-alpha2; genus JAJFIJ01. The sequence continues at coordinate 7,467 of JAJFIJ010000350.1, forward strand.
CAGGTCGTCGCTATAGTCATCGGCATCATAGAGAAAGCCGCCTTCCTCAGCGATAAGACGACGGGTATTGGCGCTGGTTCGCCCGGTATACCAGCCGAGGGGCCGTTCGCCTGTAATGCGCTTGATGATGTCGATGGCTTTTTCGATGTGTTCATGTTCGATCTGTTCCGGAACGCTACGGTAATCAATCCAGCGGTATCCGTGCGAACAGATTTCATGTCCGGCTTCAAGGACCGCTTCAGCAACCGCAGGGTTGCGCTCGAGCGCCATAGCAACGGCAAAGATGGTTAGCGGCAGGTTTTCCTCCTCAAAAAGTTTTAAGATTCGCCAGACGCCCACCCGGCTTCCGTATTCGTAAATCGATTCCATGCTCATGTGCCGTTCGCCCGGCCAGGGCGTTGCTCCGACAATTTCAGACAGAAAGGCTTCCGATG
>JAJFIJ010000036.1 GCA_021775105.1 Rhodospirillales bacterium
ATGTCCGATGATGATGGAACGGATCGAAGGGCCGTCCTGTTATCACGGAGAGATCTGGCTGGATAGGAAATATCGCGGGTTGGGATTGTCAATGTATCTGCCGCGTATGCTGATGGCGTTGGCCTTCGTCAAATGGTCTCCGCGCTATATTTTTGGTCTGGTTCCGGAGAAGCTGGCGTATTGTGGAATTAGTTCTCAATACGGCTACTTCCATGTGGAGCCAGACGGTATGGTCCTGAGGGTACCTAGCAAGCCAGTTGATCATCGGTGGTTAGTGTGGATGACGATGAATGACATGCATCGTTTGGTCAACCGGTTGCCAGCAATGGGAAATTCGCATCACTGAACTGTGAAGCGCAAACCATGATGGGTGCGCCACGTTGATCAAGCGTTGGCATCAATAGGCGGTGATAGGACACCCAAATCGGATCCTGATCGGGGGCTTGCATTGACGCAAGAATTCGGTCGTATCTAGGTTCGCCATCGGATAGCACCGCATGATACGGGCGGTTGGTAATCGCACGATAAGCCTCTGTAGTAGCTTGTGGTTGTCCTTGCGCAGCAATGACGGCTTTTACCCATTTTCGGCCCATGATTTTTGTCACTGGAGCATTTTGACCAACGTATCTGTAATTAAAAACCCCGGTCGTTTCATCTGGTTTGGATATAACAAATTTATTTTTCAGATTGGCCATCGTCGAAGATTCGATGAACCTGTTTGTGTTGCACCACTCTCGCAGACTGGTGCCAATTAGATCGAGTTTCTCGGCAGATTTAGAAACATCATGGCGGGTCATGGTCACTGAACGATTAAGTTCGACATTCCTGAAAGCTCGGGTCGCAAGAATTTTTTGAGCTGCATTTTCTTTGTCAGCCAATTCGGTGTACCAACCGAAATAATAATAGGTAAGCTTAAGCGGTATTCTGTCTTGTGCAGAAGATATCCAGTCTAAAACCCGATTCTGAGCATTTTCATCGACGTCGTGTACATTCCAGCGAACTTCAAATCCGTTCCGCCCAAGCAAAAGTTTTATCATTCCATAGTTCTGGAAGGCGAACGGGTCAAATTCCGGGCCTGCCTCACAGGTCGGCGCTATTATTCCGCTTTCATCTATCCACCAAGACCTCAAATTATCCTGGGGAATATCGGAGAGTCGAAGGCGCATTTTATTTTAAGCTCTGTTGCTTGAAAGAGGCTGGATTAATAGCCGCTGGTGAATAGGTTGCGGGTCGTTGACGAACGTCTGCGGCGACCTTCGGTTCCGGGACACTTAGGCCTTCAAAAAAATAGGACACAGGGACGCCCAATTGATGTGAAATCTGAAACAATTGCGATGCTGACGGTTCTTTGCGCCCGCGTTCAATCTTGGAGATCACCTGTTGCTTCATTGGAGGGGTAAGTGACGTGCCAAGAGCATCCTGACTGATTCGCAGGATACTTCGCCGCATTCTGATTTGATTTCCGATGCTATGAGCCATTGACATAAGATTTTCCACCTAAAGATTCTGGTTGTTAAGTGCCACAGGCATAAAATGTCTGACGTCAAACCGTAGTGGTGTAGACACCCTATGCAAGCTATTGTTGAATATTCTACACCATATGGGTGTAAAGAACTCAACTCCAATGTATCATAAACTAAATACATTGCCGAGCGCTACAATTATTGGTGGATTTGTTTTGAATTCTTACCATAGTCAGACTAGGGCGTCTTGAGTTATTAATAGGCGGCCGGTCCCAAGGGAGCAAATCATGGGCGTTACAAGTGAATTGGATATTGAGATTGGTCAACGGCTACGTCGGGCGCGATTATCAAAAGGACTGACCCAGCAAGGTCTGGCCGAGCAAATCGGTATCAGCTTTCAACAGGTCCAGAAGTATGAAAACGGATCCAATCGCGTTAGCTCATCAAGATTGTTAGGCATTGTTGGCAAGCTCGGAATTCCGATTACCTATTTCTTCGATGAGTTGGGTGGAGATGATTTTGTGCCGGAGGAAAACGAGCTGCCTGACCGTGTTATGCGGGTAGCACGCATGTTGAATGATATGCCGGATGGCGATGTTAAAGATCATATTTTTCTGCTGATCAAATCCCTGAACAAAACGCTTTAGCATCAGAAAGCGGCGACATCGGAAGGCTGATTATCCTGCTCCCTTGAGCGGGAACCTAATGACTCGCCGGGATTTCAATCAGTGTCTTGAAAATGTCATAAATCTGTCCGGCCGTTGTTGCGATCTTTTCTTCCAGTAGGACGAAACTGTCACATCCACCGATTGATGCGAGGCTTGATTTTAAAGCATCAGACATTTCTTGCTCACGGGCCGCTGTCATTTCTTCTTCGACGGTCAGGCTGAGCATTCCCTGAAGCCCGTGCCACAAAGTCAGGCCATTGATAAGGCAAACAGCGTCGTCCGCAGTCAACAGCTTGTACCGGCCGAGCATTTCAAGCGACGTGGTTGTATCAGGTGCAATAATTTCAGGGTATTCATGGGCGTGGAGAAGGCAGAGGTACTGGGCAATGAACTCAATATCGACGATGCCGCCACGGACTTTCTTCAGTGACCATATGCCGTCCGCCGGTTTCTCGCGGGCAAGACGTTCACGCATACTGGCGACATCTTCGAGCAAGGTCTTTTCGTCCCGTTTACGAAGCAGAATTTTCCGGATAATGCTTTGCGTTTTTTGCTTGAGTTTTGTGCTCCCGACGACAATACGGGCACGTGTCAGGGCCATGTGTTCCCAGGTCCATGCTGTTTCCAACTGATATTTTTCGAACGCCTCAAGGGTCGTCGCTATTGGCCCTGAATTTCCTGAGGGGCGAAGCCGCATATCAACTTCGTAGAGACTGCCTTCCGGTGTCAAAGCGGTCAGTGCGTTGATAAAGCGCTGGCCAAGGCGAGCATAATACTGCGGGACGTACAGCGATTTTTCGCCATCCGATGCCGCAGACAGGTCAGGGACCGTATAGATGAAGACAAGGTCCAGATCTGATGCCGCAGTCATCTCCCGACTACCCAGTTTACCGAGTGCTAAAGTCGCCATCGATCCGCCCTCAATGCGCCCGTGCTTGGCTGCAAATTCATTTTCAATACAAGGGTAAAGGCAGGCCAAAGCAGTTTCAGCTATATCGCTCAGGGCCGCGGCTGCCATTTGGGAGTCAATCATTCCCTGAAGCCGTTGAACACCGATCTGGAACCGCCTGTCATGAGCCCAGCGACGACTGATGTTGAGAATATCTTCTTCGTATTCAGCTCGACCTAGAATCCGGGTCAGTTCTCCGTCAAGCATGGAGCGGTCGGGTGGGGGGTCGAAAAAATCCGGCGCAAGGACACCGTCAAGAACCGATGGCCGACCGGCAAGGTGTCGCGCCAGTCGCGGGGCCTTGCCCATAATTTCGGCCACCAGATTGAGCAATCCGGGGTGAGTCTGAAACATGGAAAATAACTGTACGCCTGCCGGTAAACCACGCAAAAATTCATCAAATCGAAGGAAAGTTGAATCCGGGTCCGGCGTTTCGCCGATCGCGCCAAGAAGGGTCGGCATTAGTTCGGTCAGAATTTCCCGTGCGCGCGTTGATCGAACGGAACGATAGCGCCCGTGATGCCAACCGCGAACTGCGGTGTCGACGGTTTGCGGATTCTTAAAACCAAGTTTTTCAATGGTCTTCAGAGTATCCGGATCAGAATCTCCGCCAGTGAATACCAGATTACCACCTTCGTCTGCTTCGGCTCCCAATGACGGCGAATCGGCGAACAGGCAGCCGTAGTGGTTTTGTACCTGATTTAGATGGTGACTGACATCGGCGCTGAAGGTCGCAACATCGCTATAACCCATAAATGTTGAGAGTTGGTGCAGTCCGTCGTCATTATCGGGCAAGGTCTGGGTCTGTTCATCATTGGTCATCTGCAACCGGTGTTCAAGGGTGCGAAGATATTTGTAGGATTGTGCCAATTGATCCGCTGCGGATTGTTCGCAGAGTCCGAATTCGGCCAATGCATCCAGAGCATCAAGCGTTACCGGGCTACGTAAACCCGGTTCCCGCCCGCCCCAGATCAGTTGCTGGGTTTGGGCGAAAAATTCGATCTCGCGAATGCCGCCGCGACCAAGCTTGATGTTGTGCCCAGGCACATCCATTGTTTCGCCGCCCTTGTGGGCATTGATTTGGCGTTTGATGGAGTGGATATCCTGAATCGCCGCGAAATCGAGATTTTTGCGCCAGATAAAAGGAGTCAGCCATTTCAGAAATCGCTCTCCTTCCTGAATATCACCGGCAACGGGCCGAGCCTTGATCATGGCCGCGCGTTCCCAGTTCTGGCCGATGCTTTCGTAATAGGTTTCAGCCGCATATGTAGATAGGGCGATAGGAGTTGCGCCCGGATCAGGTCGCAGACGAAGATCGGTTCGAAAGACATATCCATCCGCCGTTCGATCATCAATCAATTTGACCAAATTTCGCGTCAGACGGATAAAATTCTTCTGCAAGCGATCGGGCTGATCGGTCTTGATGGCGTCGGGGTTAAACAGGATGATAAGATCAATGTCGCTTGAGTAATTCAGTTCCCGCGCGCCAAGTTTTCCCATTCCCAGAATAACCAGTCCAGATTCGCGTTCCGGATCGTCATAGTGGGGGAGCTCGAATGCGCCATCCCTTGCCGCCTGGCGCAGCACCTGGGCGGCCGCCAGTGAAAGAGATTTATCAGCGAAAGCAGAGATTGAACCTGTTACTTTTTCAATATCCCAAATTCCGCTAATATCACCAACAGCGATCGCCAGCGCGGCTTGACGACGGCAAACTCTCAACAGTCGCGAAGTTTCATCGCTATTAAGGGTTTCTTTGCGCATTTCTTTTAGTATTTTAAGCGTCGATTCGTATGCGCTGTCGGGTCCATCTGATATAAGGTTCAGGGTGTAAAATGGATCAGTCAGCACACACCACGTTAAGAAGGGACTGTTTCCAAACAGGGCATCCAGAAGGCGTGGCGAATTGGGGTGATTTAGCAGGACAGGTGCCTGCTCTGCGATGTCAGGCCGGTCATTTTTGTCTGTAGGTGAGGAATGAATGGCGTGGATGAAATCTTCGTATCCCTGTCGGGCCTGGTCCAGGTTGGCGGCTACGGGCAGGGTATCGATGCTGTCGAGGAAATTTAGACCGGTCATGCTTGGGTGCTCCACTCGGACAAAGACTGGGCGAACCAAAAGGAGCGGTCAAGACATCCGCTGGAATATATGAGGAAGCTGTGATCCAACGTACCTTCCGAGGTGTGGTTCATATACTGGGTGGGCTTGGTGCCGGGCTCGCAATCATTGCGATTCTGGCTGCCTGGCAACTGTCCAAAGGGCCGATATCTTTGGGGTTTCTCTCAGTCTATATTGAAGATGTCGTAAACTCCTCCCAGCGCGATGTAAAAATTCGCATGACGGATACCATTCTTACCTGGGCGGGATGGGATCGAACACTTGATAT
>JAJFIJ010000351.1 GCA_021775105.1 Rhodospirillales bacterium
AGCACTGCCATTTCCTCGACGATGCTGAGAAGTTTTGCGATGGTTGGCGTGTAGTAGCCAGCCATTTGCGGGATGCTAAGGGCAAAATTCGAAATTTCACCGCGCTTGCCTTCAATTTGCAACATCGCATCGCGGGCGGTATTCACTTTTTTTACCAAAGCGGGGCTGAAGTTCTTAGGATCGAAAGTCTTCCAGGCTTGCTTGAGAATGTCGTGTTTGTCATCAGTATCTTTTCTTTGCACCGGAAGCTGTTCGGCAAATTTCTTGCCTTTGCTACCGATAAAGACAGCAGATGTGCCTCTTTCTTTCTGCAATTCGTGAACAACGGCACTGATTACGGGACCAACTTCAGCAAGCCTCTGCAATTTCTGCATTTCGTTAACGGTTTGGCGTTTATCGATACCGACATAGCCGGAAAACAACATCAGCCCAACGATTGGCAACAAAAGAGAATAGGCAATTCGAACACCAATTCTAACGTCTCTCATCAATGAAATCATGCTACTCTCCTTAAACGGGTTAACCTTTTCCGGTCGAGGCAAAATGCTTGCCCCGACTCCTAAAAACATATTAGTTGTAAAACTAATATGTTTTATATAATTGATTGCGGTTTAACATGGTTCAAAAATGAGTCCGGTAATATGACTCAGATCAATTGAAGCAAGATGAAACAATTAGAAACATAACTCTTAGTTGTTCCACTGAGGCATCATTGAAAAATGCCAGCATTTGCCGGGGAAAGATGACCGGTGCCAGATTCAAACTCTCAAATCACACCTTTTGATTTCAACTCGCTGCCACAGGCGGATTCGGTGCGGTGTAAAAATTCCAGACATTCTTGTTCAGTGATTGCCATGGACGGTGCACCATGAACCAGTGTCCGAATCGGCTTCCCACAGTTGGCCGAGAGTATGGCGTAATTCCGTTGTCGAGCCGGAGAACCCGAATTCATTCCGTCGACAGAAGATCGCTGGCAGCATTTTCCTGCTTTCCTTGTCAACGATCCTCTCGACAGCCAGTTCTCGAGTCCAGTTACGCAAGCGACGATATCTAGATTTTGCCGTCGTAGGCTCTGGCTCCGATGGGGCAGGCGATGACGGTGAAGGTGTCGCGCGCAAATGCCGCTGCGACGGCAGCTTCCATCGCTTCTCCCGAGGCGGCGACAACACCGACCCCGCCCATGGCCTTGGCGACAGCAATAAAATCCGTGCCGCCAAAATCGACGCCCAGGTTTTTCAGGCCCGATCCGCGTTGTTTCAACTCGATCAGGGCAAGCTGTTCATCAACGAAAACAACAACCGGCAGGACAAGGCCACAGTCCCGCAGGGTCGCCAGTTCACCGAGAATCATCTCCATCCCGGCATCACCACTGAACGCGATAACCGGACGATCCGGCTCGGCCAGTTTACGTCCGATCGCCAGCGGCAGGGCAACCCCCATGGTGCAGAGCCCGGTCGATTGCAGCAGGCCGCGCGGTTCGTAACATTCCCAGGCCTGACTGAGCAGAATCCTGTGCGCCCCTGTATCAACCGTGGCGATACCGTTTCGCGGCAAGGCCCGCCGCGCGGCATGAATGGCGACCGCCGGTCCCCAGTCTTCGCCAGCGGCGAAGGCGGTTTTATGCGCTTCGCGGACCCTGGCCGGGGTTCCCTCCACCCAGACATCGTGAGTACTGAGCCCGTCACGCAGCGCTGTCAATCCGGCACCAACGTGCCCGACAAACGACAGGCCGGCATGATGAACATAGTGCGTATTCACCGTTGCCGAAAACTCGATCACCATTTTTTCCGGCCCCCAGAGATGGGTCCAGCTGGCCCGCATTTCAATGGGATCGTAGCCGACCAGAAGGATCAGATCGCTCTCATCAACGAGCGGCTGCAGGATGGCATCGGCCTTCGGCGACAACCCGACGCCGCCCAAAGCCAGCGGATGATCTTCGGCGAGAATGCCCTTGGCTTTGTAGGTGGTGATCAGCGGAATGCCGAAATCTTTGGCAAATCCGGCAACCATATCCGCCGCATCGTGGTGAAGAACGTCGACCCCGGCAAGGATCAACGGTTTTTCAGCCCGTTGCAGCGCCTCGCGTGCGCGGTCCAGATCAGCTCCCGGTGCCGGAGCCGTGGGCGATGGTTTGGCGCGGTTTCCGGGCTCCCAGTCCGGCTGATCCTTGCCGGCGACGGAGATCGGCACATCGACCAGAACCGGACCCGGCTTGTCGTCCATGGCAATCGCGACGGCCTTGTCGATAATCACGTCAATGGCCCCGTCAACCGCCGTAAAGCTCGCCTTGGTCACCGATTTCAGCAGCTCGACATGATCGAACACCTGATGGGTATAGGTATGGGCGACGTTCTCATCAACGCAGCCGGTCAGATATATCAATGGCACCTGATCCTGAAACGCGTTGACCACGGCATTGACCGCATTGGCGACACCCGGCCCGACGGTTGCCAGCAGGACGCAGGGGGCTTTGGTATAATGGTGCGTGCCTTCGGCCATAAACCCGCCGGCATTTTCATGTTTGATCAACTGAAATTCGATGCCGGCATCTTGCAGGGCATCCATCAGCGTCAGAACCTCACCCCCCGGTATCCCGAAAGCGTGGCGAACACCTGCGTCATACAGGCGGCGGGCGATTATATCGGCGGCTGTTGCCATGTTGATTTCAGGCCCGCTTAAAGGCGGCCTGCCTCCTGCAATTTGGTGTAGCCGTCGCGCGTCTGCGGCAGTTTGCGATCAAGGATCTGGCTGGCGACAAGCGTGCGCAGGACCTGCGCGGTACCGCCGGCGATGGTGAACATACGGGCATCGCGATACATGCGCTCAAGCGGCAGATTGCGTGAATAACCCATTGCGCCATAAACCTGAAGGGCGTCACTGGTGACCTTGATCGCCATATCAGAGGCGAGGATTTTTCCCTGTGCGGCCAGCAGCATGTCGGGGAATTCATAACCCTCCCAGTCGGCACTGGCGGCGGCTTTATAGACAACCGCCTGCGCCGCCGTGATCTGCGTCGCCATATCAGCCAGCATCCATTGCAGGCCCTGAAATTCGGCAATCGGCCGGCCAAACTGCTCACGCGTTCCGGCGTAGTCAATCGCCAGCTCATAGGCCCCCTGGGCAATCCCCAACGCCACCGTCGCCGCCCCGACGCGTTGCGCGTTATAGGCATTCATCAATCCGGCAAACCCGCGTTTCACCCCTCCCGGCGGCACAACCATCATCGAGGCATTGATTTCCATATCCTCGAAAATAATTTCCCGTTCGGGAATGCCGCGAATTCCCATCGCCGGTTCCCGGCTGCCGATCCTGAGCCCCGGCGTCTCGTCACGAATGGCGATAAATCCGGCGATACCAAGGTCTTCATCGTCTTCGATGACGCGGGCAAAAATCAGATGCAGTTTTGATACCCCGCCACCGGTGATCCAGTGTTTGGTGCCATTAACGATATACTTGTCGCCTTTTTTGACGGCCTTCGTACTCATTTCCGTCGCCGCACTTCCGGCATTCGGTTCGGTGATACAGATCGCCGGTTTGTCGCCGGCCAGCACCAGGTCGGCAGACAGTTTTTTCTGCTCTTCCGAGCCGTATTTCATGATCGCGCCAATCGCTCCCATGTTGGCCTCGACCGTAATCCGCCCGGTCACGCCGCAGACCTTGGCCATCTGTTCAATCACCAGAACGACATCCATATAGGACATGCCCTGCCCGCCATATTCGGTCGGCAGGGTCATGCCCATGAACCCGGCATCTTTCAGGGTTTCAATGTTTTGCCACGGATATTCTTCCGTGCGGTCGATTTCCGCCGCCCGCGGCTGAATGACCTCAACGGCAATGCGCCGCGCGGTTTCCTGAATTTCAAGCTGGATCGGGGTGAGCTGGAACATGGTCTGTCCTTTGTCGTTCTGAATGGGGTCCGGCTATCATAGGCCAGGGCATTTCATGATAAAAACGAATAATGTTAATGCTTAACTTGAAAAATAATTGATCTATTTAAATCGAAACCGTTCGGGAAACATCGGTTTTTATCGGGTTTTTTACCCCCTGTTTTCCCGAAAAATACCGACTAAAACCGGTAAATACCGATAAAAACCGATAAAGTTTCATAAAAAGCGGACCTGCACCTGATCTTACTTCTTTCAGGTTGCTTTTTTGGGTTATGTGTCTTTTCCATTATCGATATCATTTGCGTCATAATGTTCAAATCTTTCGTCATGCGCGGGATATGGACACGGCACGATTAAATTAACGGTGGCCAGCTTTATAGCATAAAATAGGAAAAAAAACAAGAAAATTAAATTTTATAGATAATTATTGCTATCGACTTCAACATATCGAGCGATTTCAAGCCAAATACTGTTCAATCAGGACGCTGTAGAGCGCCTTGACCAGATCGCTTTTCGGGTTGGCCGTGCGCTCGACCAGACCGATATCGCGAAACACCGGCGGCTCGCCGAACGCAAGGCTGCGCACGGCACCGGGGAACGGGTCGGCAATCGGCCGTTTGGGGACAATCGACACGCCGAGACCGTTCGACACCATCATCGACACGGCTTCCAGAGAATCCATCTCCATGCCCTGTTCGACCTGGATGCCGCGATCACGCAGATGCGTATCGATGACCCGTCCGGCCCAGGCAAAGCGCTGGAACCGGATATAGGGCAAAGATTCCAGCAATTCCCGGTCGGTCTTGCCGCGCGTTCCCCTGGGCGCAATGACCATCAGCGGTTCGCGCCCACAGGCATGCCAGCTCAGGCCCGTCGCCAGTTCGGTCGGTTCGCTGACCATCGCCACATCCAGATTGCCCTTCCTGACCGCATCCGCCAGTTCCGACGACAGGCCACTGGCAACGCGAATCTTGAGGTCCGGATGGGTTGAGCGCAGTTTCACCAGTGCGGGCGGCAAGACACCACTCAACCCCGTCGGCACCGCACCCAACTCAAGCGTGCCGGCCATGCCGTCCCCGGCAAAACTGCTGGTCAGCCCGGCGCACAACCCGACAATCTCGCGCGCCCGCTCAACCAGTTCCTTGCCGTGCGCATTCAGCAACGGCGGTCGCGTTTCGCGATCAAACAACCGCGTGTTCAACTCCTCTTCCAGCGCCTTCACATGCAGACTGACGGCGGACTGGGTCAGACCGATGGCATCAGCCGCCCCGGCAAAAGACCGGTGCTCGGCAATAGCGATCAGGGTTTTGAGGTGGCGGATGTCCATCTGCACAGACTAATCGCTTGATCCGGTTTGCGCAAAACCCCGCAACTGGGATAAATTTGTCCCGGCTATGTCACCCCGGAGAAATCAATGAGACGAAATTTTCATGTCACGCCACTTTCAACCCTGGGACCGAGGGAGGTCATTGGTCTTGATTTGGGCGCAAACCTTGATCCTGAAACGGTCAACGATATCCGGTCCCTCTGGAACACCTCCGGCGGCATTCTTGTCTTTCGCGATCAGCATCTGACGGCGGAGCAGCATATTGCCTTCAGTCGCCATTTCGGGCCGCTGTTTGGCGGGCCGGAAGGGGTGCCGCTACAGGATACGGTCAGTCGTTATATTCATCCCGACCATCCGGAAATCTATCGCGTCTCCAATCAGGTCGAGGCCGATGGCACACCGAAGGGCCGGGCGCGGGCCGGGACCTACTGGCATTCCGATGTCAGTTTCCGCGAACAACCGGCATCCGCCTCGATCCTTTATGGCAAACAGATTCCACCCGTCGGCGGTGATACCCTGTTCGCCAATGGGCACGCCGCCTATGAAGACCTGAGCCAGACCCTGAAAGATACCCTGGCCCCGTTACACGCCGTGCATGATTTCGCCGTTGCCGCAGCGACGCAATACGCCCGGCCGGTTGTCATTGAGGGTGATTTTGACGGTTCCAACAGGGCCGTGCATCCGGTGGTCCGCACCCATGCGGAGACCGGGGAAAAATCACTGTTCGTTAATCCGGGTTTCACCTCACACCTGCAAAATTTCTCAGCCGGTGAAAGCGAAGCGATTCTCGGATTTCTCTACGCGCAGATGACCAAACCCGACTACATCTACCGCCACAACTGGCGTCAAAATGACCTGATCATGTGGGACAACCGCCTCAACATGCATTACGCCATTGCCGATTACGGTGACGAACCGCGTTATCTGGAACGGACGACGGTGATTGGTGAACGACCGCTCTAGCGCACATCCCGGGCAGGCGGGTTCATGGACGGCTCCGGTATCTGTTACATTTCCGCAGTTTATTCGTACTTCCAACTGTGACATAATCTGGACAAGTTTGGCGGGGGGCATAACTTGGAACTTGAAAACATCGCGCAATCTTTGAAGCGTATTCCAATGTTTGCAAATCTGGGACTTGCAAATCTTAAACTTTTGGCATTCGCAAGCGAAGTAAAAACATATGACGATCTTGAAACAGTATTTGAATCCGGCGAGAGGGCGGATTCCGCCTATCTCATCGTCAGTGGCGCTGCAGATGTTATTGTCGCTGATGGAGACCGAAGGGCCAAAGTCAATCAACTGAAAAAAGATGAAATCTTTGGCGAGATGGCGCTATTTCTGAGTGCTGGAAGATCCGCATCTATCGTCGCCAGCGGTCCTCTTGTTGTCCTGAAACTCGAAGGAAGCATGTTCCTCAAGATGGTCTCGGAAAATCCAAAAGCTGCATTCGGTGTCATGACCGCGCTAAGCGAAAAAATACTTGGTGCCAATGAGCAAATCTTGAAAAGCGCATGAAGCAGCAGTTAACGACAGGCCTGACGACAACCCATATCTCTATGCCATTGTAAACTGGACGTTTGAGTCTCGTATTTATCGCGTTTGGGCAGCGGGGAAACAAATGGATAGAGACGTTTCGGAGGGTCAGAGCAAACCGGATACTCCAGCCCTCTGGTCTCCGGCGCATCTGCCGTTTAGACTGCGTAGCCAACACAATATGAGAAATTCAAATGCCCGATACGTCTCCCCTGATCAAACTGACCGGCGTGACCAAAAATTTCGGTGACAATCATGCGCTTCAGGGCGTTGATCTGGATGTTGCGCGCGGCGATTCACTGGTCCTGATCGGCAGTTCCGGGTCCGGCAAAACGCTGATGCTGAAATGTATCATGGGGCTGATTCATCACAGCAGCGGTCACATTGAAATTGATGGCCGTGAAATCGGCACCCGCTCTGATGCGGATCGCAAGGCGCTGATGGACCGTTTTGGCATGACATTTCAGAAATCCGGGCTGTTTGATTCGATGACGACCTGGGAAAACGTCGCCTTTCAGCAGTTGCAGGAAGGTATGCCAGCAGCGGACGCGAAACACCTCGCCATCGGCAAACTGGCGGCGGTCGGGCTGGAGTCCGGAACCACCGACCTCTTTCCCAATGAGCTGTCGGGCGGCATGCAAAAACGTGTCGGTCTCGCCCGCGCCATCGCCAGTGATCCGGAGATTCTGTTTCTGGATGAACCGACAGCCGGGCTTGATCCGATCATGACCAATGTCATCAACGAACTGATCCTTGATATCGTCGATCAGATTGGTGCGACGGTGGTTTCGATCACGTCCGATATGTCGAGCCTGAAAGTCATCTCCAGCCGCGTCGCCATGCTGCATGAAGGCAAGATCATCTGGGATGGCCTGACCGAAAATGTCGAAAATTCCGGCAACGCTTACGTCGACCAGTTTGTCCACAGCCGTGCCGAAGGCCCGATCAAGATGGCGGTGCAGGCGTTTTGAGCCGCTATGTAACGAAGCAACGGGAGGCAGAACTGGGGAATATCCGTGCCGGGGTCATCAAGGGCGTGCGTCAGGCTGATGCTGGCGAATTTGCCGACGGGACGGCTGAAGACGTTATCAAACGCGCATTTCAGTCGATACTCTCAACAGGCGTCAAATTTTCGAAATGGGCAAAGACCCGTCCAGGAAGCTTAACTCTCAGGCCGACAAATAATTTCGGGAATTTCATTTTTCTAGAAGAAAGCGAACGTCCGCGTCTCGAGACTCTCGCGGGGTTTGGTCCCGGCAGGAACTTCGGGCAGCTCGAACGCGGTGTGCAGCGAAAATCGGGCACGACCGTCTGTCGCCGTATCATAGGTTTTCAGCAACAGGGCTTCATCCGGTTTCGTGCCGGGGAAATAAACCCAGAGATTTTGCGGATTAAAAGTCGCCAACATCAATTCGCCGATCCGGTCTTTGGCCCGGCGTTCGGTCGGCACGGCGTCCCCCGGTCTTAACGTTGCCGCATCACAGAGCGCCAGTTGAGACGTCACCGCCGGGTGTCCGATCGCGCGCCAGACATTGACGATGGCGAAGCGACGACTGAGCAGGTCTTCGACCTCTTCTGGCGGCAGCATGTCAATCACCCGCTGGCGGGCGGATTTGTCGGTATAGTCATTATGCACGATGGCGGAGGGTTCGCGGGTTTTTAGCCGCGCCCGTTTATTCTGTGAATCGGCGCGGTGCGTGTGATCGAAAATAACAACGCGGCTGGCCCCGGTTGCCTTCGCCACCAGTTCCCTGACTTCTTCTTCATAGATTGAGGTGATCTGTTCCTGGTCGTAAAAATCCGTCACGGCTGAGGCATGGTCGACAAGCTGGAACCCTTCGCCGTCCAGCGAATGGGATTGCCGGTCCGGGCGACCATCCCTGATGTCGACGTCAACGTCTTCAAACTGGCCGTCGAGATCAAGCCGTGCGTCTTCACCACCGACCGATGCATGGTAGACCGGCGGATCATCAGACGGGGTGAGGAATTTCAGTGTTGCAACAACCATCAGCTAAATATCGGCATGCGCCGGTTTACCCGCAACCCCCTTGTAGAGAACTCCCTGACGGAGTTCCATGATCCGTTCGTGTTCGGCGATAGCGGCTGCATCCATGTCTGCTTTGGGCGGCGTTTCGTGAATGAAGTTGCCGAATTTGTCTTCACCGCGGACCAGCCAGGCACTGTCATCCGGCGCGTTGACCTGCCTAACGTCCGGCGCAATGTAGCGCACCGCGACACCAATGCGACGATAGTCCGAGCGATTGGGTTCCGACGCATGGACGGTGCGGATATTGTGAAGCGAGACTTGACCGGGTAACAGTTCAACCGCCACGGCTTTGTCTTCGTCGACATCGACGATAATTTCCTGGCCGCGGGTCAGCAGGTTTTTCTCAGACAATGTGTCTTTGTGATCAATCTGCTGCCACTTGTGGGTGCCGGGCATCATTTTCATGCAGCCCGACTCGATGGTCGCTGGCGACAGGGCAATCCAGGCGGTCAGGACATCGGGTTTGGAGAGCCCCCAGTAGGTTGAATCCTGATGCCACGACACATAGGTGCCCTGCCCCGGTTCCTTGACGAACAGACTGCTCCCCCAGACAAAGATGTCCTTGCCCATCACATCCTCGACGGCATCCAGGATGGTTTCATTGGACGCCAGTTCGGCGACCCAGGTCTGCAGAAGATAAAGCTTCTGCCCCTTCGACAGTTCATACCATCCGTTGTGCATCGCTTCGTAAGCTTCAAAGCGTTTGCGGTATTGTATAACTTCGTCACTGCCCAACACATCAATCGGGCCATAAAACCCGTCCTGATGATATTCGGCGACCTGAGCCTCACCAAGTTTCCCTGACACCTAAGAAACTCCTCTTGATTGTCGGAACAAACTGAACCAGCCTGCATTTAACGCAAGATCGGGCGACCTGTAAACGGCTTCGGCGATTGGCCAACCAGCAAAGGCGACAGGTGATGACATTTCGCGACACACTTCTCGCCCTGTCGGTGCCCATAATCTGGGGGCTGGGATTTACCTTTTCCAAGGTTGCGGTCACTGAATTTCCGCCGATTTTGCTGATGGCGCTCAGGTTTTCCGTTACCGCGGCCCTTCTGGTCTGGTTCGTGCCGGTTCCGCGCCATCTTTTTAGACAGATTTTCTGGATTGCGCTGGTTTCCGCTACCCTTCAGTACGGCCTGACGTTTTATGGCCTGAAAATGCTTGATGCCTCTACCGCCGCCCTTGTCGTTCAGCTTGAAGTTCCTTTCCTGGCCCTGCTCGGGGCGATTTTTCTGAAAGAAACCGTCGGTGCCAGGCGGGTGATCGGGATCATCATCGCCTTCGTCGGGGTTGCCATCATCTCTGGCGAACCCCGACTGGCGGGCAATCATCTGGGTATATTGCTCGTCGCCTCCGGAGCTTTTACCTGGGCCGCCGGCCAGATCATGATCCGCAAGCTGGGCACCGTCGGCGGGTTTATGCTGATTGCCTGGGTCGCCATGTTCGCAACACCGCAACTGTTTATCGCCTCACTTGTTATTGAAGGCAACCCGGTGGCGCATATTCTGGCGGCGTCGTGGAAAGTCTGGGCAGTTGTTCTCTATCTCGGGATTGTCATGACCGCACTGGGATACGGGATATGGTACAATCTGATTGGTCGGTTACCGGTCAATCGTGTCGGCCCGTTTCTGCTGCTGTTGCCGGTCGTTGCCATTGTCGGCTCTGTTACCCTGCTCGACGAAACACTGACTTTGTGGCTTGTCGGTGGCGGGGTGGCCGTTATTGCCGGCGTTGGTCTGATTGTCCTGCAAAACACGCAGGAGTAAGATAGAACAGGGGATACCGGGAGAGTACTGAAATGAGTGAAAATACTTATGAGACGGGGCGCCTGAACCTGCCCTTTGTCGGCCATTGTACGTTCGCCAAACAACCGCCTTGTCTCGATTGGGATGCGATTGATGCGGATGTCGCGGTTCTCGGCATTCCCTATGATATGGGGACGCAGTACCGCGCTGGCGCCCGCTTCGGGCCGCGCGCCATCCGCGAAGCCTCAACCCTGTTTTCGTTTGGTCATGGCGGTGCCTACGATCACGAAGACG
>JAJFIJ010000352.1 GCA_021775105.1 Rhodospirillales bacterium
GGGGTCAGCACCAACCACATGGCGCTGACAAACATCGTCAATCATTTTGGCTATTGTCTGCGGACCGAAAGTGGCGGCATAGACCTCGCCATATCCGATAACACCGCTATCGGTGACCAGTTTGACAAAAATCCAGTAGCGACCGCCAAAATGAGGTGGCGGATTACCTACAACAAAGCTCTCGAATTCTGTGATCTGCATGTGTCTGCTCCCCGGACCAGCCTTCGAACAGCTTTAACGGTAACAAGGGTGGCAAACAATCCGAAAATCCTGACGTGATCACTTTTTCCGTTCAGTCCTTCAGGAACGCATCAATGGAACCGGCACATTGCCGACCTTCGCGAATCGCCCAGACAATCAGGGACTGTCCGCGGCGCATATCACCGGCGGCGAACACCTTTTTCACTGACGTCTGATAATCAAGCTCCGTCGCCTGAACATTGCCACGCCCGTCGTATTCGACTGCCAGATCGTTTAATAGACCTTCCTGAACCGGATGCACAAAACCCATGGCCAACAGAACGAGATCGGCTTTCAGGTCGAACTCGGATCCGGAAATTTCTTTCGTCTCCATCCGGCCATCATCCCCCGCCACCCATTCGAGCCTGACGCCATGAAGAGTATCGAGGACGCCATCTTTGCCTGACAGGGATTTTGTCAGCACCGACCAATCCCGTTCGCAGCCTTCATCATGAGAGGTAGAGGACCGCAGTTTCATCGGCCAGTTTGGCCACGTCAGCCCTTTGTCTTCTTGTTCCGGTGGTTTCGGCAAAAGCTCAAGCTGGGTGATCGAGGCCGCCCCCTGACGGGCAGAGGTGCCGACACAGTCCGCACCCGTATCGCCCCCGCCAATAACGACAACATGCTTATCCTTTGCAGAGATCGATATATCATCAGCAATCCGGACGCCGGCTCCGCGGTCGTTTTTCTGGGAAATAAATTACATAGCAAAATAGGCGCCTTTCAGTTCCCGACCTGGAACAGGCAAATCGCGCGGAAGTTCCGACCCGCCACAGAGCGCGACGGCATCGAATTCCTTGATCAGCTTTTCGGTTGGCACATTGCCGCCAACATGGCTGTTGGGGCGAAATTCAACCCCCTCCGCTTGCATTTGTGCGATTCGGCGATCAATCAGCGATTTTTCCATTTTGAAATCAGGAATACCAATCCTCAGCAATCCGCCAATACGCGCACTTTTCTCGAACACGACAACTTTGTGACCGGCACGCGCCAGTTGCTGGGCACAGGCCATACCCGCCGGTCCGGAACCGACAACCGCAACCCGCTTTCCAGTACGGTGCATGGGGATTTCAGGCTTGATCCAGCCTTCATCCCAACCCCGGTCAACAATCGAACACTCGATAGTTTTGATCGTCACCGGTTCATCGAACAGATTGAGTGTACAGGATGCTTCACAGGGAGCGGGGCAAACCCTGCCGGTAAATTCCGGAAAATTGTTGGTGCTCTGCAAGCGGTTCAACGCTTCACGCCATTTTCCACGATAGACAAATTCGTTCCACTCTGGGATCAGGTTATCGACCGGGCAACCCTGATGGCAGTACGGGATACCACAATCCATACAACGTGCGCCCTGCTCAGAAACAGCCTGTTCATCAAGAGATATGGAAAATTCGTTGAAGTGACCCAATCGTTTGTCAACGGGCACATAGGTCCGGTCATGACGTTCTATTTCAAGAAATCCTGTTGGTTTGCCCATTACTTCATCCCCCTACCGCGAGGTTTACGCTGTCGCGTTCCGCCGCCAGTGATTTCGCCTGCATTTCCTGCAAAGCACGGCGGTATTCCAACGGCATGACTTTGACGAACTTCGGCAGATACTCATTCCATGCATCAAGAATTTCCTTCGCCCGAACACTTCCTGTGTAACGGTAATGGCTTTCAATCAGTTCATGCAAACGCTGAACATCGTGGCGGGTCATATCGCCCGAGATATCAACCATGCCATGACTTTCGAGATCACCGGACTGCGCTTCTTCTTCCTTCATGAACCGCTCTTCATCGGCAATGGGCGCAATATCGACCATGCTCATGTTACATAGAATTTCGAAATCTCCGTCTTCATCAAGAACATAGGCGATCCCGCCAGACATGCCGGCAGCAACAGTCCGCCCGGTCTTGCCCAGAACGACAACGATTCCGCCAGTCATATATTCACAGCCATGATCTCCGCAGCCTTCAACCACGGCGGTCGCTCCGGAATTACGCACGGCGAACCGTTCACCAACAACGCCCTGAATATAACATTCCCCGGCGATTGCCCCGTAAAGCAGGGTATTTCCGGCGATGATATTTTCATGTGGCACGAGCGCACTATCTCCCGACGGGTATATGCTGATCCGACCGCCCGACAGCCCTTTACCGACATAATCGTTGGCGTCTCCGGAAAGTTCCATGGATATCCCATGGGCCAACCAACCACCAAAGGTCTGACCGGCGTTGCCGGCAAACTTAATATGGATGGACTCTTCAGGTAGGCCCGCTATGCCAAACTGCTTTCCAATTTTTCCAGAAAGCATGGCACCGACGGCACGGTTGGTGTTTTTTATCTTGGTTTCTATAACCACCGGCTCTCCATTTTCGAGAGCCGGTATTGCCTCCCTGATCAATTCATGATCCAGTGCATTTTCCAGCCCATGATCCTGGGTTTCATTGTTGTATACCGCGACACCATCCGGAATTGCAGGACTGTAAAGCAACTTGCTCAAATCCACGTTCTGTGCTTTCCAATGGTCAATCGCACCGCGCATGTTAAGCGCATCTGTACGCCCGATCATTTCATTGAATGTACGGAAACCAAGTTCGGCCATCAGCTCACGAATTTCTCTGGCAATGAAGGTAAAGAAATTAACGATGTGATCAGGATCGCCGGTAAAGCGTTTACGGAGTTCTTCATTTTGCGTCGCAACGCCGACGGGACACGTATTCAGATGGCATTTACGCATCATGATGCAGCCTTCTGAAACCAGAGCAGCTGTCGCAAAACCAAACTCATCAGCCCCCAGTAACGCGCCGATGACGACATCCCGCCCCGTGCGTAACCCGCCATCAACCTGAACGGATATGCGTCCGCGCAATTCGTTTAGGACCAGCGTTTGGTGGGTTTCAGCAAGCCCTACTTCCCAAGGGCCTCCTGCGTTCAGCAGCGATGTAATCGGGCTTGCTCCGGTACCGCCATCATGCCCGGAAATCGTTACGTGATCAGCGTGCGCCTTGCTGACGCCTGCGGCAACAGTACCGACACCGATTTCCGAAACCAGCTTTACCGAGATACGGGCCTGGGGATTGACATTTTTCAGATCATGAATGAGTTGAGCCAGATCTTCGATAGAATAAATATCATGATGCGGCGGCGGTGAAATCAAACCTACGCCCGGCGTCGAATGGCGCACACGGGCGATCCGGTCATCGACCTTATGGCCGGGCAATTGACCGCCTTCACCAGGCTTTGCA
This sequence comes from Rhodospirillales bacterium, assembly GCA_021775105.1. Lineage (GTDB taxonomy): Bacteria > Pseudomonadota > Alphaproteobacteria > Rhodospirillales > Casp-alpha2 > JAJFIJ01. Next base: position 3,472 of record JAJFIJ010000352.1, read on the forward strand.
CCCTGGGCCATCTTGATCTGAATATCGTCTGCAGTGGCGAGATACTCATTGGTCACACCAAACCGTCCCGACGCGACCTGCTTGATCGCTGAACGCATCGAATCACCATTGGGTAACGGCTTGTAACGATCAGCCTCCTCACCGCCTTCACCAGTGTTTGATTTTCCGCCAATACGGTTCATAGCAATAGCAAGCGTGGTATGGGCTTCCCAACTGATAGAGCCGAATGACATGGCTCCTGTCGCAAATCGTTTGAGAATATTCTCGATCGCTTCCACCTCATCCAGTGGCACGGGATCTCCAACCGGCTTCAGCTCAAACAACCCCCTCAGATTCTTGAATTTGGTGGACTGCTCGTTAACCTTGGACGAATAGACCCCGAACAGATCAAAATCACCCTTGCGTACAGCGTGTTGCAGGGTGGAAATGGTTTCAGGTGTCCAGACGTGCTCTTCGCCGTCAAGGCGATAAGCAAGGTCGCCACCAGAATCGAGAGTGTCGCGCAATTTCGGATCATCGCCGTAGGCAAGGGTATGACGAGTTTCAGTTTCCTGCGCAATTTCCGCCAGACCAACGCCTTCGACTTTTGTTGCCGTGCCGGTGAAATAGGCTTCGACAAATTCACTCGACAATCCGACGGCATCAAAAATCTGTGCGCCACAATAGGACTGATACGTCGAGATACCCATTTTGGACATGACTTTCAGAATGCCCTTGTTGATCGCCTTGACGTAACGTTTATGAGCTTCTTTTTCCGATAGTTCGTCACCGAATTCCCGGCGCAGATTGGCCAGCGTATCAAAAGCAAGATATGGATTCATGGCCTCGGCACCGTAGCCAGCCAACAGGCAGAAATCATGAACGCGCCGGGCTTCACCAGTTTCGATAACCAGACCAACGCTTGTACGCAATCCCTTGCGGATAAGATGATGGTGGACAGCACCCGTCGCCAGCAACGCCGGGATAGCGATGTGATCGGCGTCCATACCCCGGTCCGACAGAATCAGAATATTATATCCACGTTCACCAACGAGACGTTCGGCTCGTTCACACAATGCCTTGATGGCTTGTGCCATGGTTTGGCGATTGCTTTCCATAACGGAATAACAAATATCGAGCGTATAGGTCCGGAACGATCCATCGACCTGATTCTCGATCCTGCGGATACGTTCGAGATCTGTGTTGGTCAGAATTGGATGAGGAACTTCAAGACGCTTGTTGGTGCCACCGGACTCAAGATCAAGCAGGTTCGGACGTGGTCCGATAAAACTGACCAGTGACATGACCAGCTCTTCTCGAATCGGATCAATCGGTGGATTGGTGACCTGGGCAAAATTCTGGAAGAAATAGTCATAAAGCATCCGCGACTTGTCAGACAGGGGGGCCAGCGGAATATCCCGCCCCATGGAACCAATCGGGTCCTGACCACTGGTCGCCATTGGCTTGAAGAAAAAACCAATGTCTTCACGTGTATAACCAAATGCCTGTTGCAGGTTCAAAAGCGTATCCGGATCAGGCGTCATCGGACCGACTTCAGCGGGCAGATCGTCCAGCTTGATTTGATTTTTGTCGAGCCATTGCTTGTAAGGGCGGGCGTTCGCCAGATCGGACTTAAGCTCCTCATCTGAAATAATACGATGTTCTTCAAGGTCGATCAGCAGCATTTTGCCGGGTTGAAGGCGCCATTTCTTAATGATTTTTTCTTCCGGAATATCGATAACACCGACTTCGGAAGCCATAACCACCAGTCCATCATCGGTTACAACATAGCGGGCCGGGCGCAAACCATTGCGGTCCAGTGTTGCGGCAATTTGTCGCCCGTCTGAAAAAGCCATGGCCGCGGGGCCATCCCAGGGTTCCATCAGGGCGGACTGAAACTCATAAAATGCCTGTCTGTTTTCATCCATCAGCGGGTTATCTGCCCAGGCCTCCGGAATCATCAGCATCATGGCATGGGCCAGTGAATAGCCCCCCATCACCAGCAGTTCGAGCGCATTGTCAAAGGTCGACGAATCTGATGAACCATCGCCAATCAACGGCCACAGCTTTTCGAGATCTTCACCCAGAACTGCCGAACTCATGTTGTGGCGTCGTGCATTCATCCAGTTAATGTTGCCGCGCAGGGTGTTTATTTCACCATTGTGGCTGAGATAACGGAACGGCTGAGCCAAACGCCAGGACGGGAAGGTGTTGGTTGAAAACCGCTGATGAAACAGTGCCATCGCGGTCTTGAAGTCCGGGTCCTGAAAATCGACATAATATCTGGCCAGATTGGGTGCCAGCACCATACCCTTGAAGACAATCGTCCGCACCGACAGCGAGGGTACGTAGAAGTCTTTCCAGGCTTCCGTATCATAATCCCAGATCGCGTGATGCGCCTGCTTTCGAATAACATAGAGCTTACGCTCGAAAGTCGCTGTGTCTTCCGTATCCGGGCCTTTGCCAATAAGTATCTGGCGAATCACAGGCTCGTTCGGCTTGACGGTTTCGCCCAACACGGAATTGTCCACCGGCACGTCACGCCAGCCAAGAAGGGCCTGACCTTCCATTGCCGTTACCCGATTGAACGCCGCCACACATTTGGCCCGGCGCCGTTCATCTTGCGGCAAAAACACCATACCAACCGCATAATCGCCCTGTTCAGGAACGGCAATTCCCTGCGCACCAAAAACCTTTTTATTAAACTCATGGGGCTGCTGAACAAGAATACCGGCACCATCGCCGGCCAGCGGGTCAGCACCGATCGCACCACGGTGATCCATATTGACGACAATCTTGAGCGCTTGATGAACGATCTCATGACTGGGTTTGTTGTGGATGTTGGCAATAAAGCCAAAACCGCAGGCATCGTGCTCGTTCGCAGGATCGTACAACCCCTGCTCGTCTGGGTGTCCGGGTCCTTTGGGCGCGTTTACATGGTTCATGGATCGTACTCTGCGTCAGGTCTTCAAAAGATTCAGAAAAATGCTCAGTTAGATACCAAGGTAAACCGGTTCAGCCAAATAAAAAATCACCTGTTTCATCAATAAAATGAGTTGAAGTTCAATTTTTTATTCGATTTAAAATCATAAACCCGCGCTATCAGCACAAAATTCCTACATTAGGCAGCCCATAATGCATCTATAATAGAGCGCAACACCTTTGTTATTTATATGTTAGTAATGTAATTCGACAATAATCACATGCTAATGCAATACTCTGTTTAACTATTTTTCCGTTATTTAGTATTTATTCGATATTTATTTACTTATATTGATATGCTGACTTGATTTGAACACAATTGTAGTGATACAGAGAACTTCATGAAATTCATTGTGCAACTGCAGCAATCTGGCAGCTTGATTTAATCTCTTATTGTCGTTGACGCCAAGGCCCGCATTTCAGACAATTGACAAATAAGCAATTAACCTTATTCCGGGAGGAAATTTTGGCTGACGAAACCCCTGACGAATATTTCGCAGATTTGATCTCCAATGTATCGCACGCAAACGGTGTTTTTCGACTGACTTTTGCGCAACAGGACGTTGGCACGGACGTACGCCCCGTCGTCAAGGTGATGATTCCCGCCAATCAGCTTCAGGGCATGATGCGCAGCATTGCCAGCGCTGCCAATGAAATCCGCGAGAAAGTGCAGGCCCAAATGGACGGAACCATAGGCGAACCCGCCGCAACTCCGAAAAAGCCCAAAACAAAGGCGAAAGCCAAGCCAAAGCCGAAAAAATAAACCCGTTCAGCGTTCCTGAAATGCGTCGCCGAGGCGATAGCGAATAGGATCAAGAATGTATTGCAGAACCGTTCGCTCTCCGGTCTGAATGCTTGTCATAACCTGCATTCCCGGAAACAGCGCATATCGCTGTTTGCCATTTTCAAAGTAGGCTTTTTCCATCTCGACACGAACTTTATAAAACGGCATCCCTTCAGGCGTGATCAGTGTATCGGGACTGACATTGACAACGCTGCCGTTAAGACTGCCAAATCGCATGGCGTCAACGGATGCCAACTTGACCACGGCGGTTTGTCCGACTTCCACATACCCAATATCCTGGGTTGGCAGTTTCGCTTCAATGATCAGCCTGTCTCCGGCCGGAACAATGTCGGCAACCGGTTCGCCGGGACTAACCACTCCGCCGACCGTTACGACATGCAGGGTTTTTATGACGCCATCTTCCGGCGAACGGACGACGGTGCGTTTCAGACTGTCTTCAAATTTCTTGACCCGCTGGTTCAACTCCCCGTGGTTCAGACGCGCCTCTTCCAGAGATTTCTGAACTTCATCCTCAAAAGCACTACTGATTGAGTTCAGTTCGGCTTCCGACTCACTTAAAGCTGATTTCGCCCGCGCCAGACTGGCGAGGTCTGTATCCACACTGCTGCGCAACCGGCGCGCTTCCTTCAGCAGATCAAGATGGCGAAACCGGTTGGTGAGGTTATCTTTCAACAACTCTTCACTGATCCCAATCTGTTCATTGACCAGCTTCAGACTGTTTCTACTGCCATTAATACGCGTCGAAATTTCGTTGATTTCCTGTCTGCGCTGGATAACGGCCTGATCCTGCCTGCGGAGCTCGTTTTCATGACGTTTTTTACGTGTCTCGAAACGCCTTTGCGCTTGCTTGACCAGATCAGGATATTCCGATTTCAGTTGATCGGAAAACTTCGCTGCTGGCAAACCCTTGGCCAGTGCTTCCAGTTGCGCAATATCGCTTTCCAGGGACCTCAAGCGGACACCAAGTTCCGCAACATCGGCGCCGCTGACGGTCGGCTCAAGGACAACCAGCGGCTGACCGGCCTTCACTTCACGGCCCTCCGCAACCAGAATTTCTCGGACAATCCCGCCTTCCAGGTGCTGGATCGTTTTAACCTGGGTAGAGGGGATGACTTCGCCGGTCGCCATGCTGACAATATCAAGCGTGCTGATCGAGGACCAGATTGCGAAGACAACGACCATGAGGCTACAAAGCCAGAACGTGCTATGCGCGAATATCGATATCTTTTCCGGCGGCTGCATCGGCGGGGCAGAAGTCTCTGTCATTTTTTAGCCACCCGTTTTGGCGTTGTCGCCTTTTTCCCGTTACCGTTCCGCGGCTTCCGTTTTTTTGCCGGTTTTTTTTTCTGCACACTGAACCGGGACTGGATGCCTTCGACACCCAGTTCATCCGATACGTCATGGATTGCCGGTGGGACGACAGGCGGAATGTCTGGAATAAAATCCGCGATCTCGGCAATCGGGTTTGCAGATTCCGGCGTCGGGTTCGCAGGCTTGGGCGATTGTTTGGAAACGGCGACCGGAACTGCCGCTGGAACTGAAATCGGCGTTGAGGTTGGGTGTTCTACGGCTTGTGGTTTGCCGGTTTCGGGTGCCGGTTGGATGCCCGCCTGTTCAATATTGGGGACAGGTTTGATATTGAGATCGAGCAGCAGGTGCGGACCTTTGACAATGTTACGATCATGCGACATGACAATGATTGTTTTGCCCTGCGCCGCCATAGAACCCAGTATTTGGTGGACAGCCCTGCACCCGTCGGCGTCCAGGCTTTCGGTAGGTTCATCAATGATGGCAATCATCCCGTCTGTGCTCAGCGCCCGACCGAGCGCAATGCGCCGCCTGATCCCTTCGGACAACCGCCAGCCATTGTCCGTAACCATAGTCTCGAAACCGTCAGGACTTTCATCCAGAAATTTCCGCAGCCCACATTGATCAACCACCTGATTGAGGCGCGCACCATCCATTTCCGGATTATTGATACGCAGGTTTTCTTCGATTGTTGCATTCAGCAAGGCGGGCTCCTGGGGCAGGAATATAACCTGACGACGCCACCACTCCGGAGATATCTGCTTCATATCCAGACCATCGATCAGAACCTGCCCGCGAACCGGATCAAGCAGTCCGAGAAGCAGTCTGGCCATTGTTGACTTCCCGGTCCCGTTGTCACCCGTCACGACCAGAACGCTTCCGGGTTTCAAGTTAAGATCAAGGGATTCAAACATCGGCACTGTGCTGCCCGGATAGGCAAATGCGGCATCTCTAAATTCAAGCCGCCCCGAGTAGGCCCGTAATGCCGACCCGCTGTCGGCTTCGAGCTCCACTGTCGACAATTTCTTAAACAGCTCAAGAGACTGTCGGGCCTTGGCAAAGGCAGAACCCAGTTGCGCCAGCTTGGTAATTGGCTGCAACGCCCGGGCCGCCAGAATATTGCCGCCAATCATGGCACCAACATCCATTTCCCCCAAAACCACCAACGTCGCGCCAACCGCAACAACGGCGACGCTCATCAATCCATTGGCACTTTGGGTAACGGTTTGAACAAACCCTTGTGATCCACTCACATCACGGCGCATTTTCTGTGTTTGAACAATATGTTCACGCCAGCCCTTGCGCAGGAATTCGCCAGCGTTAAAACTGCGGACCGTATCCCCTTCGCGGGTAACCGTCCCCAGCAACGCACTGCCCACCCCTGATGCGCCTTGCAGTTCCTGAGTCTTGTCCTGAAGCCGCAGCGCGCTGATAACACCGACCAGAAAAACACCGACAACAAAAAACGTCACCACATAGGCCAGCATGGGTTCTAGAATATACAGCACGAATATGAACAGTAATGAGAAGGGCGCATCGAGAATTGTTGTGATGTTCGATGCGTTATAAGCCGTCTCGATCGCTGTCGTGCCGTTGATAATTTCCTTGCGGGTTTCTGGTGGTGTCTGGTCAAGGGCCTGAACCTTTGCCCGGGTCAGCGCTTCAAATCCGTGCAATGCCGTCGCCTCATCCGGTCCGACACTGATGCCGCGGGCCAGAGACATCCGCGACTGGCGAAACGCAAATTCAAAAATGATGGCAACCAGAACACCGCTTGTCAGGGTAAACAGGGTCGCATCAACACCCTGCCCGACATAGCGATTCAGGACTTGCATGACAAACAACGGTGATGCCATGGCCATGACATTGACGAACAGCGAGCCGACCAGCATTTCCAGGGCAATTGCCGGCCTCGACATCAAGCGGCGCATCAACTCTTTCATCGCTTATCCGTTCATCCAGTCGATCAGAATATTTCCACTGATTCTAACCCGTCAAGCGATTGATGTATAAGGAAAATTTCCCCTACGTGCCAGTGATGAAATCAGTATCATCCAGCGTGCCGGTGACAGTTGTCAGTTTGATTTCCATTTCAGCGTCAACCTGTGCATCACCATCGGCGTCAATCTGCAGAATTTTGGTGCTTGCACTATAGGTTGCCTGAGCGCTGCCAGTATTGGTAAATGGCTGGGTATCGCCAAGATATGAGAAGGCACCGGTAATGAAACCTGAAAGATCAATCTGATCAACGACGCCGGTGCCATCACCACCTGCGTCAAAATCGATGATTTCATCATAGTTGCCCAAACCGATACCGGAATCTGCGGTTGATTCATAAATGAAGACATCGGAACCCGAGCCGCCCGTCAAGGTGTCGGCCCCCTCCAATCCAAGGAAGGTATTATCACCGGACGTTCCGAGCAGAGTGTCGTCGCCTAATCCACCTTCAACATTTTCAAAACCTGACAATGTGTCGACCCCTTGACCACCACCGATCGTCTGGGCCGTCAGGATACTGAGGTCAACGACCACCGATGTTGCAGCATCGTGGAAGGAAACGGTATCACCATCCGCACCATTGCTGCCACCTTTAAGAATGTCATCACCGGCACCACCATCAACCCAGTCATCACCCGCTCCGGCATCGATATCATCAGCACCGTCATTGCCGATAATCACATCGTTGCCCGAACCGCTGGCAATGGTGTCAATTCCAGCGGACCCGGCGATGAAGTAATCATCTGATGACCCGCTAACGTCGGCGGAACCGACGGCCACTTTATAGGTTTCCATAACGCCATCAAAATCACTGTCGAGGGTCACTTCATACAGTGAATTGGTATTGACGTTCTGGATTGTCATGCTGGAGGGGTTATCGAACTCGTCCACGAAATCGAATCTCAGGGTGCCGCCGTTCAGTGATGCATCATAAAGCGCACCTTCGACGAACACGTCATCTTCGAACCACAGACGATCAAGGCCGCCACCGGTATTGGTTATGATATCGTCGTTTTCAGAAGCGTAGTAAACGTCGTTGCCACTGCCGCCGGTTATAATGTCGTTTCCGGCACCACCATCGAAGAAGTCATTACCGCCGCCACCGATCAGGGTATCGGCCAGATCACCGGCGAACATCACGTCGTTTCCGGTACTTCCGGTAAGGGTATCGACCCCGGTCGTGCCTGCCAACGCCGTGTTGATGCCAGCTGCCGCGGCAAAAGTCGTGGCGACAGTATAGGTTTCCAGGGTGCCGTCTTCATCAACATCAAAAGTCACCTCAGCCAGTTCTGAACCCGGCGTCAGGTGGTTGACGATGTTCACCGTATAGGTACTATCATTTATATTATCGAATTCGAATGACAGGGTGCCTGTGCCTGTATCAACCAGTGCACCGGCGATATGGAGATCGTCCTCGAAGAACAGGGTATCTGAACCGCCGCCTGTCGTCACAACATCGTTGCCTTCAGAGACGTAGAAAATATCATTGCCTGCACCGCCGGTAATCGTGTCGTCACCGATGCCGCCGTCGAAGAAGTCGTTGCCACCGCCACCGGTCAGGATGTCGGCACCATCGGCACCGAATAGCACATCATTTCCGGTATTACCGGCCAGGGTGTCAACGCTGGTCGTGCCTGCAAGGATGGTATTAACCAATGCTGACGCGGAGGTTCCCGTCGACATGGACCGTGTTTCCAGGATGCCATCTTCGTCGAGATCCATGGTCACCTGGGCAAGGGCGCTACCGTTAAAGTGGTCAATGACGGTAAGGGTTTGAGTAGTATCATCGGCGGCATCGAACTCGATGGTCAGATTATTACCATCGTGGACGAACCCGGCCACATGATCGGCGAGGGCAAACTGCAGGGTATCGTTGTCAACGCCGCTGCCCGCGTTGTAGACGTCGGCACCCTTCGACGCGTTGTAGATGTCGTCTCCGGCGCCACCGGCAATCGTATCGGCACCGTCACCACCAGTGATGTTGTCCTGGCCAGCATTGCCGTTAATCGTCGCACCGGTCGTTCCCGTGACGGAAATGATGTCATTGTCGGTTCCGCCATTGATGGTTTCTGCGCTGGATACGATCACCGTGTTGGCAAAATTGCCGAGCGTGACGGAGTCTGTCCCGGCACCCATCTCGAAGAACGTTCCGGACTGGGCATTTTCAAGTGTAAGGGTATCGTTGCCACCGGAACTGACATTAATGGTTTCGACCCCGGTGGCGCTCAAGGTGTTGATTCCACTGGTCAGGGTCAGGACGTCAGCGTTACCTGCACCAAGATCTACGCTGGCACCGGTCGTGAACAAGGTCCCAGCGATGACAGTGTTATCGTCATTGTTGCCGGTGACGGTCTCGACATTGGAGACGGTAACCGTACCGGCCGCCTGGAAAATATTGAGCGTATCGGCACCGCCACCGAGATCGGCGGTAATGTTGTCGCTGCCGGTATGGACAATGTTGATGGTATCGGCAACAGAGGCGATGGTCGTGATGGTCTCAACATCGGTCACGGTAAGTGTGCCGCCCACGACGTTACCGTCAAGCGCAAGGCTGTCTGTGCCATCACGTCCATCTACGGCTGTTACATTGAGGCTAAGGAATACGCCAGAAGTTGTATCGCTGGCGAAATCAAAGGCGTCATTACCGGTCGTTCCCAACAAGCCAGAATTCTCGAAGAATACGGCATTGGCGATGGTTACCCCGCTCAGCGTTGCAAACAGTGTATCCGTGCCGGCACCACCATCCAGTGTACTGCCGGTCAGGGTAATGCCACTTTCGAGGTATACATTGTCATTACCAGCGCCAGCATTGACAGTGCCAGTAACAGTTGCCGAACCGCTCAAGCCAATATCATCTTCGCCGCCTTCCGTCGTCAAACTGGCGATTGTTGCAGAACCGACGGTGATGTCGTCGATGCCGGCACCGCCGATGAGGGTATCAGCGGCCGCGCCCAGACTTGTATAGGCAACGTCGCTACCGCCATCCGACAGGTCGATTATGTCGACGCCCGTACCGCCGGCAATACTCTCTGCCCCGGTCACCGTCACCGTGTTACCGCCGTCGGCCAGTTGCAGAGAGTCATCGCCCCCCGCCATAAGAATGGAGAGACCCGACTGCGCGTTGGTGATTGACAGAGTATCATCACCGGTAAGGACCATCTGAATCACGTCAATGTCGGTAAGGCCGACAGAGGAAATCCCGGTTACGGCAAACTGGATGGTCTCCGAAACCCCGGTGCCGACAAAGGTGGTGCCGTTTTGCAGGTTCTTCAATTGCAGGGCAGAGCCATCCAGGTTAACGGTTTCGAAGTTGGTGATCGTCAGAGCATCCGTGGATGTACCGTCGAGATTTAGAACATCACCCGTACCACCGCCACCATCAAAACTGCCAGACAACTGCGAATTACCGAGCGTCACGGTATCATCTCCGGCACCACCGACAAAGTTCAGGATGCCGTTGCTTTCAAGTGCCGCATCAATAATGACGTCGTTGGTCCCGGTCACGACAGCCGCCGCATTGATGGTCAGAACTTCGCCATTGGCGACGTTGATGTCGTTTAATGTCAGTGTGTAGGCAGCGTCATCGAGCAATGTCCAGGTTTCAATGTTGGATGTTGCCGACAGGTTGGTTGATGTCAGGGAACCCCCACCGCTCAGTTGAAGCGTGTCGCCGGAAATGTCGGCGGCGCCGTCAAGGGTCACGCCGAGGGCATAGTTGGCGATCGATGAAATGAAGGTATCATCACCTGTGCCACCGGTGACGATCTCGATGTCGGTGAAACTGACAACGTTCGTTCCGTCCGCCAGTTGCAGGCTGTCGCTGGAAGTGCTGCCGCCAAGACTGACGTTCAAGCCGGTGACCGCATTTTCCAGGGTGAGCGCGTCATCAACGCCCGTGCCCGTTATGCTTTCCGTGATGAACGTGCCCTGATTAACGCCGCCTGCCAGAGTCAGTGAATCTGTTCCATCACCGAGGTTCACCAGCATACCGGTAGCAAACAAGGTGGTGGCCGTTACGTTGTCGTTTCCATCACCACCGAGAATGCTCTCGATGTTGGCGACGGTCAGTGTATTTCCGCCATTGGCCAAAGTCAGCGAATCGGCGTCACCCAGCAAATCGACAACGTTGGTCGAAGCGGCGAAAGTATTTGATCCCATGCTCAGGGTATCGGCACCGGCGCTGCCAAAGATATCGTCTATGCCCGTCAACGTCGTGCCGCCATCAACCGAGAAGTCACGGACGCCGTCAAAGGCGATGTCAGAGGTACTGTCCGTATCACCGGTAATATCCGCTCCCCCAAGAACGGTCGAAGCATTGATTGTCAGCAGATCGTTGTCGGAGTCATCACTGCTATCGAGTTTGATTTCATCAATATCGGTAAGCGCAACACCCGAGAGATTGAGGCCGTCGTCACTGGAGATCACATCGGTAATGCCGTCCGTGGTGGCATCACCGTTAATGGTGGCCCCACCGAAGCCAGTCGTGCTGCTGACGAACAGGGTTTCTGTACCGGAGCTATCGCTATCGAAATTGATGGCGGCAATATTGGTCACGGCAACGCCCGAGAGATCCATGCCATTGACGCTGTTAAGGGTATCGTCTGCGGTACCGCCGTGGTACCCGCGGACAGAAGCGCCACCAAAGTCCGTACCGGCGTTAACCGTCAGCGCTGCAGCCTGATTGCCGTCGGAATCGACCTCGACCTGACTGATACCGGCGAGGGTTGAACCGGCAATACTGTAACCAGCCGTGCTGGAAATAAATTCATCACCCGTGCTGCCCGCATTGGAACGAATTTCAAGATCGTTCAGGGCCTGCCCACTGGCGACAGAGAGGAAGGCGTTGACCGTGTCCGCCGTATCATGATCGGCGTCGATCAGAATGGCATCGATATTGGTGAGCGTCACAGTGGCGTCGGCGATGAAAACGCCATCATTGGACTGGATTTCCGCCCGGTTGGTCAACGCACCGGCGGTCACGTCTGCGCCGCCCAATCGCGTCGCGCTATCCACGATCAGCGCAGTGGTGCCGGTGGTGTCATCGTTGTTGCTGTCGATTTTGATCTCGGTAACGTTACCAAGCGTCACACCGGAAAGATTCATCCCCTCGATACTGGAGATAATATCCGCGGCTTCGGTCGTGAATCCGGCAATTATGCCCGCACCGTTAAAGTTGGTCGCGGCGTCAATGATCAGCGTTCCGGACCCGCCATCGTCGGTATCGAAATTGATATTTGAAATATCGGTCAGGGTTACGCCGGAAAGATCCATCCCGTTGGCGCTGGTGATGTCATCATCATCACCGGTACCGCCGGTGATGGTCATGCCACTCAATCCGGTCGTGGTGCTGCTGATCTGAAGCAGCCCAGCTGTATTGTTATCGGCATCAATACGAATATGTTCAAGGGCGCTCAATGTGACGCCACTCAAGTCGACACCTGAATAAGACAATGTATCGTCCCCGGTGCCACCGGTGATGGTTGACGCGCCAAGGACGTTGGTTACGTTGCCGCCATTAGCGAGTGTCAGATCTTCAATCAGATCGAAGAAGCTGCCAATCGCGACTGCCGTCGTCATGAAGACGGTATCAAGACCCGTTCCGCCAATAACCGTATCCGTACCGGCGACATTGACGGTGGTGCCGCCACCGGCAAGGACGACCTTGTCTCCGGTGCCACCCTTCATGTCGATATCGCCGGTGAACGCTGCACCCAGGGTCAACAGATCGGTTCCGGTGCCGCCCAGATAGTCGTTTACATCGGTGACCGTGATTCCGGTAAAGTCAAATGTCGTACCGCCATCGGCAAGCTGAATGGCATCATCAACGCTGGCACTACCAACGATGTCGGCGGTGCCAAAGTTAGTCGACCCATCAATACGAAGAACGGCATCCAGAGTGTTGCTGGTATTGAACTCGACCGTCGCAATATCGGTCAGCGTCACATTCTCAAGGTCCATGCCGTTGGCACTGACAACCTTGTCGGCGCCAACTGCGCCACCGGTAATCGTTGCTCCACCAAAATCGGTAACATTGTCAACGACCAATGTTTCCGTGCCTGAATTATCGCTATCGATATTGACACTGGCGATACTGCTCAGTTGCGAGTTCGAAAGGTTCATACCGTCGAGACTGGTGATAATGTCATCAGCGTTCTGGCCGGTGATCGCGGCACCGGCAAAACTGCTCGACGAAGATACCGTCAACGTGGCGCCCACATCGTTGATGCCTTCATCAATGCGGATTTCGTTGATTGCCGACACCGTCACACCAGAGAAATCAGCACCAACTTCGTAAACCAGCGCATTGGTTCCGGTGCCACCCGTAATCGTTTCTGCGTTGATTACCGTCAGTGTATTATTGCCATCGGCCAGCGTCAGTTTGTCAGCGCTACCGCCACCCAGATCAATATCGCCCGAAGTCTGGGCCGTCGACAGGGTCACATCATCGTCGGCCGCGCCGGTATCAATTGAGTCGACCGCGCCGGTGACCGTCAATATGTCGACCCCGGTGCTGCCGGTGATTGTCTCGGCATCGTTGATCGTCGCCGTGTTGCCAACGCCGTTCAGGAACACCTGATCGGTGCCGCCCGTCAGGCTCAGGTTGCTGCCGCTCGCCAATGCGGTCGTTACCGTCAGAATATCGTCGTTCCCGCTCGTCGCAACCGATTCAATATTCGACACGGTCAGCGTCATTCCGGTACTCACCGCCGTGGCATTGATCACGTCATCCGTGCGCGTCGAGCCGGTCGCCGTCAAGGTCATCCCGGCACCCACCAGGAACAGCTGATTGTCGAGCGTCGTGCCGGTCATATTGACCGTCTCGACACCGATCAGCGTGACAGCGTTATGGACGCCGTTGTCCAGATTCAGGATATCGCCCGTACCGACGCCCAGATTGGCCGTCAATGTACCGAGGGCATCCGTCACCGTCACCACATCGTCACCGCTACCGCCGGTGATCGTGTCGGTGCCGGTTACCGTCACCGTGTTACCGCCGTCGGCAAGGTCCAGATGGTCTCCGGCATTGCTGCCAAGATCGAAGGTGCCTGAGGTCTGCGCCGTCGTCAGCGTCACCGTATCAACACCGACACCGCCACCCGCATAGAGGTCATCAACCGCACCGGTCACCGTCAGGTTGTCGGCACCCGTACCGCCGGTGATGGTTTCGACGTTACTGATCGTTACCGTGTTGGCACCATCCGTCAGGGTCACATCATCGGTTCCCGTACCACCGGTCAGCGTCTCGACACCGCTCACCGTTAGCACATTGCCCAAATTGTCGAGATTCAATGTATCGATGCCGGTCGACAGGTCGACCGTATCACCAGCCTCGGCCGTGCCGGTCAGAGCCAGGGTCTGGTTGGCGCTATCACTGGTCAGGATATCGTTATCGTCTGTCAAGGCGAAGGTAGAGAGACCGCTGACATCGACGGGGTTGTCGCCCGCAAAAGCGAAGTCATCTGCTGTCAGGATTGTCTGCACGCCGGACAGGGCAACCAGGAACCCGTTGTAGGATGTGCTGCCCCCATCACCAGTGCCCTTAACGTAGAGGTAACCGGTGGTATTGGCGGTATCGACAAAATAGACGATTTGATTGACGACGGTTCCGTCGGCGATAATGTCGGCAATGGTATCCGCAACGACATCCGATCCGCCGGTATTTGCCGTATAGGCCGGTGTCCGCAGCGAAATTCC
>JAJFIJ010000353.1 GCA_021775105.1 Rhodospirillales bacterium
TTGATGCAGCCAAAGCCGTGGTTGTCGAGAACAACAATAATCAGCTTCTGACCGAGCATCACCGAGGTAGCGATTTCCGAATTCATCATCAGGTAGCTTCCGTCACCGACCAAAACGAAAACGTCACCGTCGTCGCGGGCCATACATACACCCAGCCCACCGGCAATCTCGTAGCCCATACAGGAATAGCCGTATTCAACATGATATCCGCCGGGCTGCGATGCCCGCCACAGTTTATGCAACTCACCGGGCAATCCACCAGCCGCGCAGACGACAACATCTTTCGCGTCGGCCTGACGATTGACAACCCCCAGAACCTGGGCATCTGACGGAAGGTCTGTATTGCCGGCACGGGTGACGCCATCGGCAATCATATTCCAGTCCGCCATTTCCGAGCGCGCGCGGCTGATCCAGTCAGATGGTGCCTGCCAATCGCCAAGCATTTCACCGAGATCCTTCAGGCCGCGCCGGGCATCGCCGACCAGGGGCTGGGCGCGATGTTTGGCGGCGTCGAATGCGGCAACGTTAAGCTGGATCAGACGGCAATCGGGATTGGCAAAAAGTGAACGGGACGCCGTGGTGAAATCCTGCAACCGGGTGCCGACAGCAAGCACAACATCCGCGTCCGCCGCCAACGCATTGGCCGCCCCGGTTCCGGTCACGCCGATGGCCCCGACCGCATTGGGATGATCCCAGGCCAGAGAACTTTTCCCGGCCTGGGTCTCACAAACCGGGATCGCATGATCACTGGAGAATTTGGACAGAATGGTGCTGGCGCCTGAATAAAGTACCCCACCGCCAGCGACAATCAGGGGTTTCTTCGCATTCCGCAACACCTCAGTTGCGCACGCCAGCTCCTGCTGATCCGTTCCGGTCCGGCGCTGGTTATGGAGCTTTTGATCAAAGAAACTTTCAGGATAATCGTAGGCCTCCGCCTGCACATCCTGACAGAATGCCAGCGTCACCGGCCCGCAATCGGCGGGGTCAGTCAGGGCACGGATGGCTTGTGGCAAGGATGTGATCACCTGTTCGGGGCGGGTGATGCGGTCAAAAAATCTGGACACCGGACGGAAGCAGTCGTTTGCCGACACGGTTGCGTCTGCAAAATCTTCGACCTGCTGAAGGACCGGATCCGGGCGGCGGTTGGCGAACACATCGCCCGGCAAGAACAATACGGGCAACCGGTTGACATGCGCCAGTGCCGCAGCCGTCACCATATTGGTTGCGCCGGGGCCAATGGAGGTTGTGCAGACCATCATGCGCCGGCGCATGCTGGCCTTGGCAAATGCGATTGCGGCATGCGCCATGGCCTGTTCATTGTGCGCGCGGAAGGTCGGCATCTCATCGCCCGCATGATAAAGCGCCTCACCAAGCCCGGCGACATTGCCATGCCCGAAGATCGCCCATGCGCCGGCAAACAGCGGAACCTCAAGACCGTCAATGTCCGTGCGCTGACAACTGAGATATCGGACGACGGCCTGAGCGGCAGTAAGGCGGATGGTTTTCATGAGATGGTTATCCTCAAACGATACTGAACGGAACCGGGATTTCAGATGTGGAAAATACTTGCCGCCTGACCCTGAAACAAGGAGTCTGTTCAGCGACTATCCCTGAAATCACTATACAATGGCCAGCATGAAAACCGTTATATTTGACCTTGGTGGTGTTCTTATCGATCACGACCCCCGTTATCTCTATCGCAGCTTATTCGAACACGAGCACGAGATATCAGATTTTCTGGATAATGTCTGCACCGTCGAATGGAATGAAATGCAGGACGCCGGACGGACAATTGCCGAAGCGACGGCAGAACGTATTGCGCTCTATCCTGATCATGCCGACCTGATCAGGGCCTACTATGAACGCTGGCCGGAAATGCTGAACGGAGCGGTTGATGGCACTGTCGAAATTCTTGATGAATTGCGGGGAAATAATATGCCTCTCTATGCGCTGACAAACTTCTCCGCCGAAACCTTCGTGACAGCCAGAACGATCTATGATTTTCTCGACTGGTTTCAGGGGATACTGGTTTCCGGCGAAGAAAAACTGATCAAGCCGGATCCACGTATTTACGAACGGATGCTGGACCGCTTCAACATCGACCCCGCTGACGCCATTTTTATCGACGACCGGAAAAAGAATGTGGTTGCCGCATCAAATCTTGGCATACATGGCATCCACTTTTCGACATCAGAAAAACTGCGCGCCGATCTGCTTGCAATTGGTTGTCTGTAACTGTTGATGATCTCTCTTCCTTCCATCGGTTGTGGCCTGCTGTCCATTGGCCGCGCATGGGGCATTCACAATACCCCTCCGCCTTCGGAAAAGGATGCGTTCAGGTTCCTCGAAGGCGCCATCGAACTGGGTCTCACCCTGTTTGACACCGCTCCGTCTTATGGTTCGAGCGAACCAAGGCTTGGAGCATGTCTGAAAACTCTCGATCCGGGCAAACGGGACCGGTTGATCATTGCCACGAAAATGGGGGAACACTGGGACGACGATAAAGATTCCCCCTATGTCGATCACGGATATGATGCGTTATGCCGAAACATTGACCAGAGTCTGGAGCGGCTTGGTCGGATTGACCTGCTGCAACTCCACATCGCAACCGCTGAAACCGTTATCAGTGACGATGTCCTTCGTGCCGTGGATTATGCGATCAACAATGGCATTCCCCGTTTTGGTGCCAGCACCAAGGAACTGGAAACGGTCGGTCTTGCCAGCGAGTCCCCCGTCTACAGCGCCGTACAGATATCCTATAACCAGCTCAACCAGTCGATGGCATCAGCCTTTCCCGTCGCCGCCGAAAATGAAATGGCGGTGCTGATCAACCGACCGCTGGCGATGGGGAAACTGGCAACTGCGACGGACAAGCAATCCGCTTTAAGAAATGCCTTTGCTTTTGTCCGCCATGCCTGCCCAACCGGAACCATCCTGACCGGAACCAGATCACTCGACCACCTCAAGGAAAATCTGGAAGCTCTCAGATGCATTCAAAATGGCAATCATCAGGACTGACCGTTTTTCACTGATGCCAACAGTTCTGCAAATTCATTGGTTACGCCGGGTGCCGTGGCAATAATTTCACACCCTTCCATCAGGCCGTTTCCGGCTTCCGCTTCACAGACATCGGCTCCTGCTTCACGCAACACAGCGACCGCGCCATAACAATCCCATGAATTGATGTGGGGTTCGTAATATCCAATAGTCCGCCCGCAAGCAACATAGATCAGGCCGAGCGCACCTGAACCATAACAAACGTACATGCCGCCCGCACGAAGCAAGGCATCTATAACCGACGACACCTGAGCCGGTTTCGAGCGGTGGGAGAAGCCAATACACATGCGGCCTCGGGTTAAGCTGTCTGTAGGATCAGGGGATATGGCCTTACCGTTCAATGACGCACCTCCGCCACAAAGCCCGGAAAACAGTTCATCATGGACAGGGTCATATACCAGACCGAACTCAATGCGCCCGTTAACGACAAAAGCAATAGACACACACCACATGGGAATTTCGGCAATAAAGCACGCCGTGCCATCTATAGGGTCAACAACCCACACACCCTGGTCAGTTGCCGGTTCAATGCCCCCGGTTTCTTCGCCGAAGAAAGCATCTTCCGGAAAGGTCTGCTCGATCTTTTTTCTGATCAGTTCTTCGGTTTCCAGGTCGGCCTGACTGGCCATGTCCTGCAACCCCTTGGATTCGATATTTAACGAACCAAGGTTCCGGTAGTAGCCAAGGGCAACGTCACCCGCTTCACGGATAAGCCCGTTGGCGAATTCGAAACGCTCTTCAGTATTGATGTCAGCCAATTATCTATTCCTTTTCCATGCGCTTCCGTTTAAAGGGAAACACATGAACCAACCCGTGCACGCGCTTTTGTTCGATCTGGATGGCACCCTCATTGATACCGGGGAACTTCATTTCCATGCCACAGTCGAAACACTTCAAACTTTTGGGAAGTTTATTGATCGCGAAGAATATAACCAGCATATTCATGGCAACAACAACACCGATATCGCAAATTATTTCTTTCCTGATGCCGACAATCAGGTTCACAATTCTTACGTCACGACCAAAGAAGAGTCATTTCGATCGCTGCTGAAGCCAACGCCTCCTCTGGCCGGGCTGATGGATATTTTGAGCTGGGCAGCGGATCGCAATATTCCGGTCGGTCTGGTAACAAATGCGCCAAGAGACAACACAATCGCCATGCTGGCTGCCCTTGATCTGACCGGGCGCTTCGCCCCGGTTATTCTGGGCGATGAACTTCCGAGAGGGAAACCCGACCCCTTACCCTTTCTGACGGCTCTCGAAAAACTCAACGTTACCCCCGAAAACGCCATTGGGTTTGATGATTCAGGGCACGGTATTCGAGCGGTTTCGGCGGCTGGAATGTTTGCCGTCGGGCTGCTCAGCGATCTGTCAGAACAGGAACTGGTTGCTCTCGGTGCGGATATCACCATCCATGACTACACTGATACGGCACTGTGGAACATTCTGAACGAACGCGATCCCCTGAATTTTTGAGCGTCACCCCTGTCTTCAGATACTGTCTCTCTCCTGTTTATGACCAATTTATGACACTTTTGTTGCAATCGCTCGCCGCATTGCCGAAACTATGTTTTTCGTAACGACATTGCAGTCGCCTTTGCAAGACGGGCTAACCGTCAAGGTGGCATCATACAGGGAGTGCAAATCATGAAGTTCTCAAAATTGCTTTTAACAACAGCTATTGGTGGCGTTGCCACGTTGGGATTCAGCGTCGGTTCCGCCGACGCCAAAGGCAAGCTCAACTATTATTGCAGCGCTCAGGAAGACTGGTGTCAGTTGATGGCACGCGGGTTCGAAAAAGAAACCGGTATCAAGGTCAACATGAGCCGCAAAAGTTCCGGCGAAACGTTTGCCCAGATCAAAGCCGAATCTCGTAATCCGAAAGGCGATGTGTGGTGGGGTGGCACGGGCGATCCGCATCTTCAGGCCGCCGAAGAGGGTCTGACCACGCCCTACAAATCCGCCATGCGCGCCGAGCTGGCTGACTGGTCTCTCAATCAGGCCAGATCTGCAGGTGACAAAACCATTGGCATCTATTCGGGTGCACTCGGATATGGTTACAACGAAAATGTACTGAAGAAGAACAGCCTGCCGGTTCCCGCCTGCTGGAAAGATCTGCTCAAGCCTGCCTACAAGGGCCATGTTCAGATGGCAAACCCGAACTCTTCCGGAACGGCTTACACAACGCTGGCAACAATTGTTCAGATTTTCGGTGAAGCCGAAGGTTTTGAGTTCATGAAAGGCTTGCACAAGAACATCAACCAGTACACCAAATCCGGCTCGGCACCGATCAAGGCGGCTGCGCGCGGTGAAAACACCATCGGGATTGTCTTCCTGCATGATGCCGTCAAGCAGGCCGTCAAGGGTTTCCCGATCAAGTCCGTGGCACCGTGTGAAGGTACCGGGTATGAAATCGGTTCCATGAGCATCATCAAGGGCGCGCGCAATTTGGAAGAAGCCAAGATGTTCTATGATTTCGCGCTGCGTGCTGATATCCAGTCTCAGGCTGTGACCGTGAAAGCCTTTCAGGTTCCGTCCAACAAAGGCGCGAAGACGTCTCCAAAAGCACCGAAACTTTCAAGCATCAAGCTGATCAACTACGACTTCAAGAAGTATGGAAGTTCAGTTGAACGCAAACGCCTTCTCAAAAAATGGGACGACGAAGTCAAGTCGCTGGCAAAATAAGATCGGACGTCAGGTAACGAACACGCCATGAACCGGACCGTTCTGCTTTGGCTGGCCGTTGGGTTGGTCGGTTTTCTAATCCTCCCATGGTACGTCATCGAAGACGGATTCTGGGGTCTGGAGTGGATCGTCGATGGTTATCCACTTGATCCGGACTATGGTCCGGGTTGGGTGCAAATTCTGGAGGGGGGAAAGGTGTGGCTGGCACCGATCCCCCTTTTCCTTCTATTGCCGTTGGCCACGTGGGGACGGGCCAAAATTGATCCGCTCTATTCACTAATTCTGTTGATTTCCGGCTGCGGCGGGCTTGGCTATCTTCTGCTTCAGGGATTTAGCATCGGCATCGCCGGTTGGGAATTCCAGTCACTTGAGACGTTGTTAGGCCCTATGGAGGATCGGCAATTTGGTATGGGCTATGGCGCGTTTCTGGTATCTGCATCATTCCTGTTCATGTTCACCCAGGGAGTTGCCGCCAGAGGCGTTATCAACGGCGATGTGTTCGTTGTAAGCAGCATTGGCATGGTCATAGCCGTTGTCGGGGCCTTCATCTTTTTCCCCGTATCGCGCATCCTGATCAGCGCCCTTCAGGATAATGACGGCCTGTATTCACTGGCCGCTTTCGCATCCAAGATCACACACAAGAAAATCTGGGGGCTGGATTGTCTTTACAGCACGGTGGGGTGCGGGTCGGCATGGAATTCACTGTTTCTTGCCACAACGGTCGGCGCGGTAACGACGGCACTCGGACTGGTATTTGCCCTCGTCGCGACGCGATCAGGTTTCAAGCACCGCAAGTTGCTGCGCGCCCTGACCGTGTTGCCCATCATTACCCCACCCTTCGTCATCGGTCTTTCCCTGATCCTGTTGTTTGGTTTGTCCGGGGTGGTGACACAGTTTGTCGCTGACTTGTTGGGCATTCCCGCCGGACGCTGGCTTTATGGATTGCCGGGCATTGCACTGGCACAGATGTTGGCATTCACCCCGATCGCCTTTCTGGTGATGATCGGCGTCGTTGAAGGCATCAGCCCGTCGATGGAGGAAGCCGCCCAAACCCTTCGTGCCAATGACTGGAAGACCTTCACGACGGTCTCCCTGCCCCTGATGCGACCCGGTCTCGCCAATGCTTTTTTACTGGGTTTCATTGAAAGCATGGCTGATTTCGGTAATCCGCTTGTCCTTGGCGGTAATTACGATGTCTTGTCGACGGATATTTTCTTTGCCATCGTCGGTGCCCAGAACGATCAGGGCATGGCGGCCGTACTGGCGCTGGTGTTACTTGGTTTTACGCTCAGTGCGTTTTATGTCCAGCGCCGCTGGCTTGGTAAAAAGTCATACACCACAGTCACCGGCAAAGGCGATTCCGGATTCCATGCTGCTTTGCCCAACCGCCTGAAATGGTCGGTCTACTCAATCGCAGGCGTATGGACGTTTTTCACCATCGTTATTTACTGCATGATCATGTTCGGTGGTTTTGTCGAAGTCTGGGGACTGAACCATTCGCTGACGTTCAAGCATTACATTACGGCCTTCTCTGTAAGCCTCAATGAACACGGCATTCACTGGTCGGGTTCAGCCTGGAATTCATTCTGGACGACGATCACCATCGCCACCGTCGCCGCCCCTCTGACGGCCGGTATCGGATTACTGACGGCCTACATTCTGGTGCGTCAGAAATTCACAGGTCGCGACGCTTTTGAATTTGGCACCATGCTGAGTTTTGCCATTCCGGGTACGGTTATTGGCGTCAGCTACATACTGGCCTTCAACGTCCCGCCAATCGAATTGACCGGGACCGGTGCAATTTTGGTGCTCTGCTTCATCTTCCGAAACATGCCGGTTGGCGTTCGTGCCGGTGTCGCAGCGATGTCGCAGTTGGACAAGAGCCTTGATGAAGCGTCCCTGACACTGGGCGCCAACAGCTGGTACACCTTCCGCAAGGTTGTCCTGCCTTTGTTGCGCCCCGCCATTATTGCCGCACTGGTCTACAGCTTTGTTCGGGCCATGACCGCCATCAGCGCCGTCATTTTTCTGGTCAGCGCTGAATATGATATG
>JAJFIJ010000354.1 GCA_021775105.1 Rhodospirillales bacterium
GGAAACCATTCTTGACGGTGTTTATCGTGTGTTGCCGGGTGAAACGCTGATTGTTGAAAAGGGCGAAATTACCGAGCGTTTATATTTGAGTGCGCTGCCACCTGCGGGACATCACAACATTTCAAAAAATTTGGCGCTTAACGAACTGGACCGGGTGCTCGAAGACAGCGTATCGGTTCACCAGCGGTCTGACGTCCCTTACGGCATGTTCCTTTCAGGCGGTGTTGATTCGTCAGCCCTGCTGGCGATGATGTCGAGATTGAATGCGGAACCGGTTCATGCACTGACGGCGGGTTTCAATGGAACCGGCGTTCACGATGAACGCGATCACGCCCGCGCGGTGGCAAAAGCCTGTGGTGCCAGGCATTCGGAAATTGACTTCAGCGAAGATGATTTCTGGGCACTCTTGCCGGAAATTGCCGCCGTCATGGATGACCCGGCTGCCGATTATGCCATCCTCCCGACCTACAAACTTGCCGCCTCGGCGCGTGAAGCCGGTTTGAAAGTCGTTCTTTCCGGTGAAGGCGGGGACGAGTTGTTCGGAGGATACGGGCGGTACCGAAAATCCATGCGGCCCCGCATTTTTGGCGGGCGTGATATCCGTCAGAACGGTGCGCTTGAGGGTATGGGCTTGCTGCGTACCAATGACCGCCACTGGCGCGATGGTATTGCTGCTGTTGAGCAGGATTTACCGGAAGGCCTGAGCCGATTGCAGCGCGCACAGGCGATTGACTGTGCCGACTGGTTACCCAACGACCTGCTGACCAAACTTGATCGCTGTCTGATGGCCCATGGCGTGGAAGGTCGTGTGCCGTTCCTTGACCCCAAGGTGGCTGATTTTGCATTTCAGCTGGATGATGGCCTGAAGGTGCGGCGAGGGCGGGGCAAATGGTTGCTTCGGACGTGGCTCGACAAGGCATTGCCTGTGGCAGATGCATTTTCCGCCAAGCGCGGATTTACGGTACCGGTCGGTGAGTGGATTGCGAAAAAAGCAAGGAATCTCGGACCCATGGTCATTGCCCAGCCGGGTATTGAAGAGGCCTGTGATGCGGACGCCGTATCCGGATTATTTGCCAATCTTGATGGTAGCGACAGGAAGGCGGGACAGGCTGCCTGGCTGGTGCTGTATTACGCGCTCTGGCACAATCATCATGTCATGGGGCGTGCCGTGCGCGGTGGCGTATTTGACAGTCTGGCACCAATTTGAGGAATGATTTTATGAGCGAGATCAAAACCATCACCATTATCCGACCCGATGACTGGCACCTTCATGTGCGTGATGGGGCGATGCTTGAGGCTGTCGTTCCCTCTACGGCGCGCCAGTTCGGGCGCGCCATTATCATGCCCAATCTGGTACCGCCCGTAACTACGGTTGATGCGGCGGTATCTTATCGTAACCGCATTCTGAAAGCGGTGCCGCAAGGTGTCGCGTTTGAGCCGTTGATGACGGCTTACCTGACAGAAACCCTTGATCCGGATGAGCTCCGGCGCGGTTTTGAGGCTGGTGTGTTTGCCGCTGTCAAACTTTATCCGGCCGGTGCGACCACCAATTCGGAGTCTGGAGTTACGGATTTATCAATAGTTCATGCTGTCTTTGAGGCGATGCAGGAAATGGGTATGCCGCTTCTGGTGCATGGGGAAGTAACTGATCCGTCGATTGATATTTTTGATCGTGAAGCGGTCTTCATTGAGCGGGTGATGATCCCGTTGCTGGCCGATTTTCCGGGCCTGAAGGTGGTGTTCGAGCATGTAACGACGTCGGATGCCGTCGATTTTGTTGAAAGTTCCGGACACCGAATCGGCGCAACGATTACCGCCCATCACCTGATGATCAACCGCAATGCCCTGTTTCAGGGTGGTATTCGCCCGCACATGTATTGCCTGCCGGTGGCGAAACGCGAAAAACACCGTCTTGCATTACGTCGGGCAGCAACGTCGGGTTCAGAAAAGTTCTTTCTGGGAACGGACTCAGCACCCCACCCGGTTCATGCCAAGGAAACCGCTTGCGGGTGTGCGGGTATTTTCACGGCACCGACGGCGATTGAGCTATATGCCCAGGTCTTTGACGAAGAGGATGCTATGGACAGGCTGGAGGCATTCTCGTCACAAAACGGTCCGGCCTTTTATGGTGTGGCGGAGAATTCCGATACACTCTCTCTTCAACGCGTCGATCAAAAAGTGCCGGAAATGATGACCTTTGCCGATGGCGAAAATATCCATCCCTTTATGGGTGGTCAGACCATCGGTTGGTCAGTGGTCAGTTCTTGAGAACGGAATCGACGGTCGAGATCATGGAGACGGCATCAAGCGGTTTGGCGACATAGGCGTCGCATCCGGCCGTATGTGCGGCATCTCTGTCGTCGGCATCACTATGTGCCGACAACGCGATGACCGGTATGGCGCGTGTTTCGTCAGAAGATTTGAGCTGCTTGATGATGTCCCAGCCGGTGACCTTGGGCAGGTTCAGGTCGGTGATGACCAAATCAAATTTTTGTTCCTTGGCCAATCGCAACCCTGTTTCGCCATCTTTAGCCAAGGTTGAACGATGGCCTTTCATGGTCAATACGGTTTCCAGTAAATCGAGAATGATCTGGTCGTCGTCAATCAGCAGCACCTGAGCCATCTTGAATTCCTGTTTGTAAATTACCTGGGTTTTCGGTGTACATCGTAACAAGTCTTTGATCATCATACAATCTGTGCCGGGTGTCCGTTTGGCCTGTTTGACGTTCCGGACCGTGTGACTATAAAGAGGGTTCCGATTTCATCATAAAGGGCAGGAAAAATGAGTGGTTCGACGGAATTCAAGGCGCTTGTTCTGGAACAGGGTGATGACCGCAAGGTATCAAGCTCGATCCAGACTCTCGCAAACGACCAGCTTCCCGAAGGTGACGTAACGGTCGCCGTCAAATATTCCACGCTCAATTACAAGGATGGCATGATCGTCAAGGGACTGGGGCGACTGGTCAGGGATTACCCGCATATTCCGGGTATTGATTTCTGTGGCGTCGTCGAAGAGTCGAACTCTCCTGATTACAAACCCGGCGATGAGGTGATTTTGACGGGCTGGCGCGTTGGTGAAATTCATTGGGGCGGGTTCGCAACCCGTGCACGGGTCAAGTCAGACTGGCTGGTGCCCCTTCCCAAGGGGCTGTCGCTCCGTCAGAGCATGGAAATCGGGACCGCCGGATTAACGGCGATGCTGGCAATCATGACGCTCGAAGAACACGGTTTGTCGACAGATCGTGAAGGCGAAGTTCTTATAACCGGTGCTGCCGGTGGTGTTGGTTCGGTTGCCGTCAGCGTACTTTCCGGACTGGGTTACAATGTGGCTGCGGGAACAGGCCGTGAAGAAACCCATGAATACCTCAAAAGTCTGGGTGCCAGTTCGATTGTCGGGCGTGATGAACTCTCTGAAGCCCCCAAGGGACCGCTTGGTAAAGAACGCTGGATTGCTTGTGTTGATAATGTCGGCGGGGCCATGCTGGGCAATGTTCTGGGGTCGATCGCTTATTGGGGCACTGTCGCGTCTGTCGGAAACGCGGGCGGCATCGAGCTGAATACAAACGTGCTGCCGTTCCTGCTGCGTGGGGTCAATCTTTGTGGCATTGATTCAAACACCTGCTCCAAAGCGCGGCGGATAATTGCCTGGGACCGTCTGGTCAGTGATCTTCCGCTCGAAAAACTCGAAAGCGGCATTGAAGTGGCAGGACTTGCCGACCTGCCCGATCTTGCGGGTAAAATCCTCCAGGGACAGGTCCGGGGACGTATGGTGATCGACGTCAACACCTGACAGATGTTTCTGTAAGTCATTGAGAATAAAGCCCGCTTCCGGGTATTTCGGGAGCGGGCTGTTTTTTGGCACGGAATCTGCTTTTTTCTTTTGTAATCACCGAAAACGAACGGGAATACGGAGAAAAACAATGAACAAGTTAATTCTCATTGCGGGCACAGCCCTTGTATTGTCAGCCTGCGCCCAGAAAACCGCTTATGAAGCGGTCGTCGAAGATTTCGAGCCGCGATACTGTTATCGGTCGATTGGCGGCGTCACCTGTTATGAAACTCCCTATCACCGTGACGAACGGCGGTTGGTGAATTATTATGGGCCTGCCCCCGTTCGATACGACAAGCCGGAAGATGCACCGGTGCCGGCGCGCTCGGCACCCGAACAGATTGACTATTGGGTCAAGGACCCGGAACCCGTGCCGACGATCTCCGCCAAGGGTGATCTGGTGGATCGGCCCTGGCTTTCAAATGCCGATACCGAGGCACCTCAATCGACATCTGAACAGAGCGGACTGGCGGCCTTTCTTCGCGATATTCATCAGAATACCGAAACCCGTCCGGTCAATATTCCTCTGAAGATAGAAGCGCAAACGTTCTGAAACAGCACGATCTTTATGACCTGCCTGAAAACCCTGCGGATGGCGCTTGACAGCCTGCCGTCATTGGTCTTAATACCCCCCGTATTCGTGCTGACATTACGTCACGAATTTATGGCTGGGTAGCTCAGCTGGTTAGAGCGCGGCACTCATAATGCCGAGGTCGGCAGTTCAAGTCTGCCTCCAGCTACCAATATTTTAAGGGGTCTGACCGTTTATGGTCAGGCCTCTTTTTTGTTGCCGGATATGTCGTTAAGATTAGCTTGAAACAGGATACTTGCCAGAGTTCACGGGTACCAATCGTGCGAAAAAGGAAGCGAAGTGCGAACATGTGATACATGCCCCGGAGGGTCCGAATGCGCCGGAGACAATCTGGCTCCGGTGCTGGCGGAAATCTACGCCCTGTATGCGGCGGGAACGACGGACAAGTTCGAAATCCTGTTCTCCCTTTCAGATCAATCTGAAGAGCTGTTTGAACGTTATAACGATCAGGTGTCAAGAATTTGCTGGACCAAAGCCGCCCTTGAGGTCATCGCAGACGTTCTGGCGCTGTCCGATTATCCCGAGGGAAATGATGAAATTTTCCACAACAGGATCCGTGATATTCTGATGTCATCAGTTGGCGCTTATGCAAATTTTCCATGGTACGTATCAGGATTGATTGGGCAGGCACCCGATCTGTATGAAGCCGTCAGTTATCTGGATCAGAACGGCGAATTTTCGGCTCGATTATCCAAACGCGAGTTTGTAAAATTATGCAAAGACGTCGTTTACGGCGACTGAGCGTAACCGGGGAGGGGTCACGATATGGGTCAGCGCATTGGTGTTTCAAAGGCCGCCCGCCTGCTTGGTATCAAACGTTCGGAGCTGAACAAGCGTCTTGAAGCCGCCAATATCGAAACGTTTGAGGGGGCCGTCGATTTCGAACAGGTCAAATGCATTGCGCCGTCGCTGGAACTTGAGGATCCGGAACTGGATCGCATCCAGCGTATCCGTGAAAGTGCCACCTATCGTGAAACCGATGATGTGGATGGCACTGTTCAGGACCTGAAAGACCGGATCAGTCGCCTGGGCGTTGAGCTCTCTATCGAGGCTGAAACAGCGCATGAATATCGCGTGCTGATTGAGGATGTGGTCGCCAAACTGGGCGAGTTACAGGCGTCCGACGATGAAAACCGTCGTCACATCGGTTTTGAGTTATGTGAATGGCTTCGCAATAAGGTGAATAGCGCTTAGATAACGTCCAGATACATTTCCGACAGGGTCGGTTGGATTTCATCAAGAGAGGGAGCAATGCCAGGGGTTGTGATCTGGAGCACGGGTTGGCGCAAAGAGTCAGGGGAGCTAACCGCCGCCGTCAGGACTTCGACCTCAATTGCGTTATCGCGGCAGATACTGCCTTCCGTAAGTCCCCGCCAGAGCGCACAATCCTGCTCGGAAACCATAGACAGGCCATGATCGGTCAGGGATTTCCGGGTGGTGATGACGGACAGCCCGTCAAGCGCCCACGATGCGATCTGTATCGGCACGGGAAGAGCGGCGCAACCGCTGATCACTGTGCTGAGAAGAGTAACAAAAACCAGTTTTCGCATCTGTTTGGTCCAAAATCCTGATACAGCTTGCCGTCAATGAGGAGACAATAGGTTTTGAGTCTGACGACAAGCTGACGATATACCCGTCAGATATCAAAGGCATGCAAAATCAATGTTAACGGGCGTGAAGATTATTGCAGTCATCTACAGGAATCTTTGCCTTGATTCAGCGATTCTGATAGGTTGCCGGACTCGACTGATTGAGAGGACACCGTTCCGATGAGACACGTTGTCTCCGCCGCTGTTTTGATTGTGGCAACCTTATTTGCATTTGCCGACCGCCCAGCATGGGCGGCGGGTGACGATGTTGAACGGAAATTATTTGATGCCGTTCGGGCCAATGATCTGGGTGCTGTGCGCCGTATCATTGGTCAGGGGGCAGATCCGTTTATTTTTAACCAGCAGGGACTGGCCCCGGTCGATATTGCCGTTGATAAGGGGTATTTTGATATCGCCCACTATTTGCTGGCTGTACAGAATCAAAAAATCCGAAGCAAGCAAAAATCAAACCTTGTCTCCGCACCGCCAGCAATCACGGCACCATTGCCGATTATATCAGCGGCACCGGTTGAACCCGTCACAGTTTCTGAACCGGCACCCATTGCAAAAGAACCGCTACTTCCCCGTGTCGAGCCAGTGCCCGCCGTCGCCCCGCAGACCGTACAACTGGTCAATGTTGTCGATCCGAAACCTGAGCCGGAGCGCGT
>JAJFIJ010000355.1 GCA_021775105.1 Rhodospirillales bacterium
ACCGTGGGTATGCGCTCTCTATTCACGCGCTTGGCGCGAATTTCGGCGATACTATCGCGCCTTTGGCGGTTGGCGGGATGCTGGTTTGGCTGAATTGGGCAGATGTCGTGTCCATAAGTGCGGTTCCCGTATTTGCCATCGCGCTCTGGATTCTCGTTGCCCTCTCTTCGGGTGATAAAGCTGAGCGTGCAGAAGGTAAGGCGGGCATGAACTTTGGTGAATATCTGGGGGGGCTTGGTACCATGATTCGAAATCGTGCCGTCCTTGGGTTGTGTCTGATGGCCGGGTTCCGCTCGATGACCCAGAACGGGCTTCTGGTTTTTGTGCCACTGTTTCTTGTTAATGACCTTGGGGCTGGTCCCATTCTGTTGGGTGTTGGCGTTATGTCCATGCAATTGGCGGGAATGATATCCGGACCTATTGCCGGAACCTGGTCTGATAAAATTGGCCGACGCCCGGTCGTTTTGTTGGGCATGGCCTTGACGACACTTGCGACGGCGGGTGCAGCGCTTGCCCCGGATGTAACAATATTTATTGGTATTATTTCGATTGTCGGCTTGGCCTTGTTTGGCGTGCGATCTGTGATCCATAGCTGGATCATGGATTTGACACCCAAGACCCATGGTGGGAGTGCGATCAGCCTGTTGTTTGGGACGCAATCAGGGCTGTCTGCACTGGTTCCCGTTGGCGGGGGCCTGATCGCTGATCAATGGGGACTAACCGTCGTATTCTATATTCTTGCCGGAATTATTCTGATTTCAACGATCATGGTTTCGTTCGTTCCTGATCATAGTTTGAAAGGCCAAAAGGTCATTTCGTAACATCGCATTTTTGTTAGAGGTTTGCACATATGGATTTTCAGTTATCAGACGCGCAATGTGACTTAAAGAAAGCTGCCGGAAGGTTTGCGCAAGAGCAAATGACGTCGGTGGCCAAACAGATTGAAGTTTCAGGTGAAGCGCTGTCGCGGAACTGGTTAAAGCGTTACGCAGAGATGGGGTTTCTTGGCATTAATGTGCCGGAATCCTATGGCGGTATGGGGCTCGGAAATCTGGAAGCCTTACTGGTCTTGGAAGAATTTGCCAAGGTCTCCTCGGCAGTTGCTTTTCCCATATTTGAATCTTCCGTCGGCCCGGTTCGCGCAGTTGAACACTTTGCTTCTGAACCGTTGAAGCGGCGAATCATTCCGAAAGTCTGCGCTGGAGAAATGATTGTTGCCGTAGCCATGTCGGAACCGAATGCTGGAACAGCGCTGACAGATCTGAAAACCCGCGCAGAGATTGTCGGTGATAAAATTATCATCAATGGCAATAAGCGCTGGTGTTCCGGCGGGGGGCATTCTGACGCCTATGTGGTTTATTGTCGCCTGTCGGACGCGCCAGGAGCCAAAGGAATTGGCGCGATCCTGGTTGAGAAAGAAATGGCGGGCGTTTCGTTCGGAGAACAGGAAAGCCTGATGGGATTTCGCGGTATCCCGTCCGCCGACATCTATTTAGACAGTGTTGAAGTCCCTCTGGATAATCTGATTGTTCCTGCGGGCGGGTTCCCGAGATTAATGGAAGCGTTCGATCTGGAACGCTGTGGCAATTCAACGATGGCGTTGGGGCAGGCGGCAGGAGCATTGGAGGACGTTCTTGAATACGTTCAGGAGAGAGAGCAGTTTGGCAAACCGATTGTTGAGTTTCAGGCCGTTCAGCTGAAACTGGCAGAGATGACCATGAAGGTCGAAGCCGCCCGGTTATTGATCCACAGGGCCGCCGTGAATTCACAAAATGGTCTTCCCAGCATTTATGAATCGAGCACGGCCAAGTGTTTCACAAATGAAATGTCGCGCGATGTGACCGGCATTGCCCTGCAATTGATGGGCGGATACGGCTATTCCAGAGAATACCCGATGGAACGGCGTATGCGTGACGCTTGGGGATGGGGAATCGCCGGGGGAACCATCGATATTCAGAAAATAAACATTGCGTCGGCTCTGGTCGGTCGGCGCTTTGATCAGAGGGCATAATAATGACGGAAAACAACGGCGCCCTTTCGGGTGTTAAAGTGATTGATCTCAGTCGTGTGCTGGGCGGACCTTCGTGCACCCAAATTCTGGGGGACCACGGCGCAGAGGTGATCAAGGTGGAACCGCCGACTGGAGACGAAACCCGAGAATGGGGGCCTCCATTCCAGACAGATGAAAATGGAGATAAAATCGCCAGTTCCTATTTTATTGGAGTTAATCGTAACAAGCGCTGCATTTCTCTTGATCTGAGATCAGAGCAGGGTAAGGAAGTACTGTTGCGATTGCTGGAAGACGCTGATGTTCTTGTTGAAAATTTCAAGGCGGGATCATTGGAAAAATGGGGATTGGGATACGAAGAGGTCCTTCGGGAGAAATTTCCTGAATTGATACATTGTCGTATTACAGGCTTTGGCGTTGATGGCCCATTGGGTGGATACCCGGGGTATGATGCGGCGGTGCAGGCGACGACCGGATTATTCAGCGTCAATGGTAGCGCTGAGTCCGGGCCAACGCGTCTGGGTATCCCGGTGATTGATCTCGGGACCGGGCTCAATGCGGTAATTGGAATTTGCATGGCCTTGTTCGAACGCCAGCGTTCGGGCAAGGGACAACAGGTGGATGTGTCACTATTTGATACAGGTGTTGGGTTGTTGTTCCCACATGCATCCAACTGGTTCATGAATGGAAAAATTCCCCAACGCATCGGCAACGCACATCCCAACGTGGTTCCGTATGATCTGTTTGAAACAGCGACCCAACCCATATTTCTTGCTGTTGGCAACAATGGTCAATTCCGGAAGGCTCTGACCATACTCGGCAGACCGGAACTAGCGGATGATCCACGCTTTCTGACCAATGGGTTACGAAACGATAATCGCGATGCGCTTAGGGAGATTCTTGGCGATTTGCTGGCGGAACACGATGGGGCTGAATTGAACACGAAATTCCTTGAGGGAGGAGTGCCAGCCGGTCCTGCGCTAAACGTTCAGGAGATTATGGAGCACCCACACACCAGACATCGGAATATGATCTTCGAAGAAGGAGAATATCGAGGCCTGGGCGCTCCGGTAAAATTGAGTCGAACGCCAGCCTCCCTGCGCACACCACCCCGGAGATTTGGTGCAGACAATCAAGAAGTGCTTCGTGAGGCGGGATACAGTTCGGATGAAATTGAAAGTCTGATTGCATCGGGTGCCGTTCCGGTCACCAAGAAAAGCTGATCAGTTCAGGTTAGAGGCAACATAACGTTTTCACGGTATGGGGTGCGGTCCGCCAAGCGCTCCCACCAAGATCTGAGATGACGCAGATTGGGGTGGTCGATGGCCATCTCGTGCCAACGATAGGCAGCGCAACCAACAGGAATATCGGCCATGCTGGGCTCCTCTCCAAGAATGAAGTCCCGATCAGCCAGATGGTTGTCGAGCATGGCCCATAACTTGGACGCCTCTTCAGTTGCCGACTGTATCGCCAGCGTATCCTGGTCTTCAGGCGCAGTACGGATCAATTGCCAGAAGATGACGGTCATAAACGGATGCAAAGACGTCAGGTACCAATCCATCCACTGGCCCGCCACACCGCGATCTCTTGTATCTTCCGGAAACCAAGGTGCTTTCCCATGAACTTCGCAAAGATAGCGGACAATGGTATTTGATTCCCAGAGCACAAAACCATCTTCAATGAGAGTTGGAATTTTTCCGTTCGGGTTTTTAAGCAAATAATCTTTCGTATCGTTGCCACCGAATGCCCCACCAATATCCGATCGCTCAACCGGTATTGCCAATTCGGCGGCGCACCACATTACTTTTTGCACATTTATTGAATTGTTTCGACCAAGAATTCTGATCATTTGTGTACTCCGGTTTGGTGCGGCATCAGATTTGAAATGCCTGTTCATAACTATGTAACACTGCGTTTATTCTATTCACATGCCTATGCAATATAAGTGTAGTTAGCGAATGGATACTGATTATTGAATTTAGTTCGTTCCGTGCATATCGGTTAGCAGTCCCGGTATGCACCTCCCAACTGGGGGCTTGAGATTTCTCAAGCCCCCATTTTTTTGGAGTTCTTGACTATGAAATATCTGCGTTAAATTTATAGCCGCACCCCAGCACGGTGATAATGATTTCCGGTTGGCGAGGGTTAATTTCAATTTTTTTGCGTATTCGGCTGATCAACACGTCAATCAGTCTGTCAGTCGGTGAATCCGCATCCTGACTAACGGCGTCAAGCAGATAGGCTCGGCTAAGCACGCGGTTTGGTGCTTTGGCCAATGCCGCCATAAGGTTGAACTCGGCCCGGGTAAACGGAATCTGTTGCCCCCCCGGATTGGTCAGGGAATGGGCGGCAAGATCCATGCTCCAACCAGAGAAACGAAATATCTCTGGTCGCACCGTATTCTCGCTACGGCCTTCGGAATTGTTGGTGCGGCCAAGCAGATTCCTGATCCGTAAAATCAACTCTTCCGGATCGAACGGTTTGGTCATGTAATCGTCCGCGCCGATTTCCAGTGCCGCCAGACGGTCACTTTTCCCAAGCCGGGCTGTGAGAATAACAATAGGCAGGTTGGAGCGGGCGCGAATTTGACGTGCGAGCGTCAATCCATCTTCATCGGGCAGGCCGAGATCCAGCAATATAAGGTCAATTTTTTCTGTATCCGCGCATGCCAGCATTTCCTTGCCGGTCGAAGCAAGGCTTGTCAAAAACCCTTCGCGTTGCAGATAGGCCGCCAGCAGCGACTGTACCATTTCATCGTCTTCGACGATCAGGAGGCGTTGTTTCATATATCCGTTCCGTTCGTTTATCCCCAGAATGCAGCCTTTTTAGATGCAGCCACTTATATTTTATTCACACCTGTTCATATCACATTCATTCCCTACTTATCACCCGTTAATTCGCTGAGGATATAAATATACTCCTGATGTGCAGGAATTTTAGTCTGTATTGGTGTAATTTGGAGATGTATTATGGATCGCACAGATGAGACTTTGGTGCATTTTTGCCAAAGCCGGGGCGGGGTTGTTGAACTGCCAGCCGGGCTGAACTTTCCACAAGCCAGATTTGAACGTCGCAATGTAAATCTGATCATTGAAAACGTGGAGTGCGGGCGGGTGTTTGTGCGTAATTTCTTTGACCACAAAGTTCTACCACTACTGCGTACTCAAGAGGGCGACGAAATGTCTGGCAGTTTGGCAGCCGCGTTTGTGACGTTGTCCGAACGCACTCTTTCCGCCCTGATCGCATGCGGAATGCGCCCGGCAAATGAGGCGACAAGCGCAGTTGTTCAATCCATGCACTGTAGACCATCAGACAAAGGGTGACGTTCTGACTAAGAGGGCGTTAGCTGGAGATAAGATGGAGTCAGTCGCCCGATGGCGAGCAATAGCTGATAAACAGCAATCCGTTCGTCGTAGGATGCGGACGTGAAATTGATTTGAGACGAGTTCACTTCGTTTTCTGCATCCAGAACGTTGATCACAGTTTCTTTCCCGGCCTCGCGTAACTTTTTACGGGATTCGAAGACTTCCGACGCAATATTTACCGCATTTTCCAGGAGATCCAAGCGTTCCTTCGCCGTCAACAATGCTTGCCAGGACAGTTTTGTCTGTTCAATGACACGGCGGCGTATGCGATCCTGATCATCCTGATTTGCCCGGTGCTGGAATTTAGCTTGAGCCAGAGATGCCGGAGTCGACAGGCCGCTAAACATATCCCAGGATGCTCTCAACGTTACAGAATAATCCCGACGTGTTCCGACCACGGTATTCGCATGTTTTTCATAATTCATCTGCCCTTCCATATCTATGGAGGGGTATAATTGCCCCCTTATCGAACGTTGTCGTTCGCGGGCAATCTCGACTGTAGTGCCGGCACTTTCCAGCGTCGGGTTTTCGTTGAGTCCGATTTCTATGGCGTGATCAAGCGTGCTGGGAATCAATTCGACGGGTGGGGTCGGATCAATCATGGTTTCGATATCAGGCGGATGACCAAAGGTCTGGGTGAAGCGCGTGATCGCGTCAATCATTGCGCCCTCGAAGGTAACGCGCCGCTCCTTGGCGACCTGCAGGCGGGATTTCGCCTGTAACACATCAACCGCGACGCCCGAACCGCGCTGGACGCGCTCATCCTCCAGATTGAGTTGGCGCTGGATTGTCGCCTGATTTTCGCGGGCAAGTTCAATAAGGCGTTTTTGACGCAAAACGTCAACGTAAACAGTTATGCCCTCAAACGTTGTTGCCTGACGGGTATTGTTGAGAGCAATCCTTGCAATCTCTTTGTTCAGGCGGGCCGTGCGTACCTGTGATGCTGTCTGGAATCCGTTAAACAGGTTTTGGGTAACAGTGAAATTATGCGTGTAGGCCGTGCGGCTTGAGGATTTTCCTTCCTCCCCGTCGGTTGCAGATCGACGGCCGGGGCTGTCGACCAGTTCCTGGGACGTTTCTGTCGTCGTAGATATGGTCGGGTAGTAGTTGGCTGCGGCAATACCGATTCCCTTGCGCTGTGCTTCCTGAGTTTTTGCCGCAGAACGGATTTGCGGATGGTCAAGAACCAGCCCGGCAAGCTCTTCTTCCAGAGTGCCCGCAGCAGTATACCCGCTCCATAAAAGGGTTCCAGCTATCGCGACAACAGGCCACCCACGCAGCAAATCATACGCCTCCAGATGCGAAAACACCCTCTGTGTCCTCGAATCCCCTATTTTAGTCTGTGCTAAAATAGGGGTCAATCGCTTGATAATTCGAGAAACATAACAATAACAATAGCTTATATGTAAAGTTGCAAATTTCTCATAAACGATGACACAAAATAAGCACAAAATTGGAGCATTTTGGACACTAGATATGGTAAAGAATACAAGATATTTGCTTGGAAATTGCTGATTTCAACTAGGGCTACCGAATCCACCTCCACCGGGCGTCTCGATGATGAAGACATCGCCAACAGCCATAGGTGTTTCGTCATTGCCTCTTAATTCATCAATACTTCCATCCGTCCGTAATACCCGGTTGTGTCCTCTGGCACCGGGCAATCCGCCCTCAAGACCGTAGGGGTCCGTGTCACGGTGGGACGACAGCGTGGTTGCGGTCATGGTTTCCAGAAAGCGCATGCGTCGGATTGTACCGTTGCCGCCACGATGGCGCCCCTTGCCACCGGATTCCGGGCGAATGCAAAACTCTTCAAGGCAGATCGGGAACCGCCATTCCAGGACTTCCGGATCAGTCATGCGGGTATTGGTCATATGGCAATGCACTGCGTCCGTGCCGTCGTGATCAGGTCCTGCACCGGTGCCGCCACAAATCGTTTCATAATTCTGGATTCGATCATTCCCGTAGACAAAATTATTCATGGTCCCCTGTGATGAGGCCAGAATCCCCAATGCACCAAAGAGAGCGTCAGTAATGCATTGCGAGACTTCGGTGTTGCCGGAGATGACGGCAGCCGGATATTCCGGACTGATCATGGATTTTTCCGGAATGATCAGATCGATTGGTTTCAGACA
Organism: Rhodospirillales bacterium; assembly: GCA_021775105.1. Classification (GTDB taxonomy): domain Bacteria; phylum Pseudomonadota; class Alphaproteobacteria; order Rhodospirillales; family Casp-alpha2; genus JAJFIJ01. Next base: position 7,509 of record JAJFIJ010000355.1, read on the forward strand.
ACCTTCATTCAAAGGTATTTCATCGCCAACCATGGTTCGAAAGACATAGAGTACCGCCGCCTTGCAAACAGCCGTCGGGGCGTTGTAGTTGCCGGGATTCTGCGGTGATGTGCCGGTGAAATCCAACGTCGCGCGACGGCTTTGTTTGTCGACGGACATGGTGACGTGAATCTGCGATCCATTATCCAGCGGATAGGTAAATTCTCCATCTTTCAGGACATCTATGACCCGTCTTACGGACTCTTCAGCATTATCCTGAACATGAAGCATGTAGGCCTGCACTACATCCATGCCGAAGTGGTCGAGCATCTTGCGAACTTCGTTGACCCCTGTTTCATTGGCTGCAATCTGGGCGCCGAGATCCGCCATGTTCTGGGCTGGATTACGACACGGATAAGTCCCGGAACCGAGAAGGCCAAGTGTTTCCTTTTCGCGCAGAATACCACCTTCCACCATCAGGAAGTTATCAATCAAGACGCCTTCTTCTTCGATGGTCGTGCTGTCGGGAGGGGCTGAACCCGGCGTCCGTCCACCAATGTCAGCGTGGTGTCCGCGCGACCCCACATAAAACAGGATGTCTTCGCCAGCATCATCAAATACCGGTGTGATGACCGTAACATCTGGCAGATGCGTTCCCCCGTTGTAAGGCGCATTGAGAGCATAAACATTGCCGGGTTTTACAGTTCCGACATTTTCGCGGATCACGGTCTTGATGGATTCCCCCATGGAACCCAGATGCACCGGCATATGCGGTGCATTGGCGACCAGATTGCCGACTGGATCAAATATTGCGCAGGAGAAATCGAGCCGCTCCTTGATGTTCACAGAATAGGACGTGTTTTGCAGGGTTGCTCCCATCTGCTCGGCGATCGACATGAACAGATTGTTGAATACTTCCAGCATCACCGGATCAGCTTCTGTGCCAATGGCCTCACGTTTAGGTCGGGTCTTGACGCGGGTCAGGATCAGATGTCCCCGATTTGTCAATTCGGCTTGCCACCCGGGCTCGATCACGGTTGTTGAAGTTGCTTCAATGATGATTGCCGGGCCGTCTACCTTTTGCCCAACTGCCAGAGACTCCCGGTCAAATAACGGTGCCTGATGTGAAGCCCCTTCTGTATGCATCGGTGCCGATGCGATTGGCGTAGCAGCAGGCGATCCTGCGGAGTCTGTTTCAGGGTCTTCGACTTGCTCTGTGCTGCCAATGGCCTCTGTGGATACCGCTTCGACGACGAGCCCGCGATCAGGGGCAATAAACCCGAACCGCTGTTTATGGGTTTTTTCAAACTCGTCACGCATGATTTCTGGTGTCGCATGGTCGACCAGAATGGCACTGTCTGTGCCCTCATAGCGGATGTGAACTTTTTCGACGATCACAATATGATCTTCCTGCACGCCCTGATCGAGAACTTCGGCTTTCGCCAATTTCCGAAGATTGTCGAATGAGCTTGCCAGGGTTTGCGGAACCTCCTCATCCAGTGCGAGTTCAATCTGCCTTTCGCGAAGGGCGCGTACATCGGCAAGGCCCATGCCATAAGCCGATAATACGCCAGCGAAAGGATGCAGGAACACCTTGGTCATGCCAAGGGCGTCGGCAACCAGGCAGGCGTGTTGCCCACCGGCGCCGCCAAAGGAATTCAAAGTATATTCCGTTACGTCATATCCGCGTTGAACGGAAATCTTCGTGATTGCATTGGCCATATTTTCAACGGCAATTCGCAAGAATCCTTCAGCAACTTCTTCGGGGGACTGCTTCGTTTTGCCGGTAGATATGGCGATCTCACTGGCCATAGTTTCAAATTTTTCGCGAACGACACCAGCGTCCAGCTGTTCGTCGGCGTTAGGGCCGAAAACTCTCGGAAAATGGTCAGGCTGAATTTTGCCAAGCATGACGTTGCAATCGGTAACCGCCAGCGGTCCTCCCCGGCGATAGCACGCTGGTCCAGGATCAGCCCCAGCAGAATCGGGACCGACGCGGAACCGGGAACCATCGAAATGAAGGATTGATCCACCGCCTGCGGCCACGGTGTGAATATGCATCATCGGAGCGCGCATCCTGATACCCGCAACCATGGTTTCGAATGCGCGTTCATATTCGCCATCGTAGTGAGAGACATCGGTCGACGTTCCGCCCATGTCGAACCCGATCAGTTTGTCGAAGCCGGCCATCCGGGCAGTTTGCACCATGCCGACAACACCGCCTGCCGGGCCAGACAGAATACTGTCTTTGCCCTGGAACAGTTGGGCGTCGGTCAATCCACCATTGGATTGCATGAATTGCAGTCGTGTTCCTTGGTCATCTTCTTTCCCGCCGGGTTTTAGGTCGGCAGCAACCCTGTCAACATAACGCCGGAGAATGGGGGATAAATAGGCGTCCACGACCGTGGTGTCGCCGCGTGACACCAGTTTCATCAATGGGCTGGCTTCGTGGGAAACGGAGACTTGGGTAAACCCAAGCTGCCGAGCAATGTCGCCAACCACTCGCTCATGTTCGGTAAAACGATATCCATGCATAAAGACAATGGCCGCTGATCGAATGCCCTGATCAAAGGCTTTCTTCAAATCAGCCTTTACCTGTTCAGGGTCAGGTGTGCGAATGACTTCACCATCCGCCATAACGCGCTCATCAACCTCGAT
>JAJFIJ010000356.1 GCA_021775105.1 Rhodospirillales bacterium
AAGATAACTTTCATCCAGTTCATCAAAACTGCACACCCCCAGCAATCTGAGAATGGCGACAACTTCTGTTTCCAGAATTTCCAGCATACGGACGATCCCGTCCTCATCGCCGGCTGCTGCTGCCAGTCCCTGCAACCTGCCAAGACCAACCACGTCCGCCCCCAATGCCATGGCTTTCACCAGATCCGTGCCCCGCATAATCCCGCCATCAAATATGATTTCAGCCTGCCCGGATACCGCCTCGACGATTTCCGGCAAGACGTCAAGGCCGCCCCGACCGTGATCCAGTTGGCGGCCGCCGTGGTTCGAGACGTAAACAACATCGACCCCGTTCAGAACCGCAAGTTCGGCGTCCTCTCCGGTGGCGATCCCTTTCAGGATCAGGGGAATATCAAACCTGTCACGCACGCGCTTGATATCATCCCAGGAAAACCCCAACTGGTGCTCTTCCCCTGATGCTGTTTTGCGTGATGAGGTCTTGTAACGTTTTGCAAGATCACGTTCCCGCCGTCCATAGGCATCAAGATCAACGGTAAAACAGAACCCGGTGTAACCGGCATCAATGGCGCGATGTATATGGTCATCAACAAAATCACTGTCGCCGCGCACATAAAGCTGGAAAATTTTCGGATAATCGACCGCCGCTGCAACCTCTTCCAGCCCCGGCTGACAGGTTGAACTGAGCATGTGCATGACACCAAAGCGCGCGGCCGCCTTGGTTGGAACTACACCTCCACCATCGGTGAAATCCTGTAACGATCCGATGGGGGCCAGCAAAACCGGCAATCGCAGACGCTGCCCAAGCAGCGACCCACCCCAATCCACATCCTTGACATCGCGCAGAACACGGGGACGGAAGGCAACCGAATCAAGCGCCAGTCGATTGCGCTTCAGCGTGGTTTCCGTTTCCGCCCCACCAATCAGATAATCCCATGAACCGATTGGCAGTTTTTCTTTGGATACTTTGGCGAATTCCTGAAGGGTGAGGAATTCTTCATCATACATATCTTTTGCGGGCATCAGTCGTGATCCGGCTCATCAAGTACAATGACACAATCTCTGTCCGCATAGAGGTAGTCGCCGGGGCGAAACTGGATGTCGCCAAAATTCAGTGTATCCCCTGCCACACCAGGCATTTCATTGGACGGCGGCATCGCCGTCGTGCCCACTGCCTTGACGCCAAAATCAAGATCAACGAATTCGTGGCTGTCGCGAATAGCGCCATTGAAGACCAGCCCCTCCCAGCCGTTTTCAAAAGCTTCGGCTGCGATGTTGCCGCCGCATAGGGCTTTGCGCATTGAACCGCGCCCGTCAATCACCAGGACTTTTCCAGCCCCGCCTTCCTGCAAAACGGCGCGCAATCCCTTGTTGGTTTCGTACCCGCGAAAGGTGACGATGTGGCCATGAAAATGATGGCGTGCGCCGTAATCGTTGAACTGAAGTTCACAAATTCGGGCATCTCCACGATGATCGTCACAAATGTCGGCGGTTCTGATTATCTCTGCGTCTCGTGCCACGGTGCTCTCCCTGAATTGAATTGAAAGCAGACCTTAAGGGGGTTTTCGAAGGAGCGCAAATACCGGCAATATCGCCTAGTCGGATGAATTTCCGCGAAACCAGATTGCCAGCATTACGACGCCGAGACCGGTGAACGCCGCCGTAAACAACCACCCGGCACCGTAACTGCCGCTGATGTCGATAACCGCACCGAAAAGCGGCGGGCCGACCATGCCGCCGATATGGACACCGGTCATGGTATAGCCCATTGCCGAACCCGAAAGCCTGGGGTCAACCATCTCGACCGAGATCGCCTGAGCCACGGGAGCGAAGGAGGCGATTGTGATGCCAAGTAAAAAGGCCAGTCCCAAGCCCAGCCACAACCCCCAGCCCGGTCCGACAAAAGCCATTGCGGCGAGCAACACCGTCGCAGCGCCGCAGATCATGGTCATCAACAGCCCGCGGCGACGGCGATACCATTTATCACTGACGATCCCCCAACCAATTCGAGCGAAGGCACTGGAGGCCTGCGCCAACCCGATGGCCAACCCGGCGATGGGCTGACTGGCATTGGCGGCTTCACGCAAAAACAGGGTCAGAAAGGCAAAAAAATTGGTCTGCCCGGTATTGGTCAAAGCGCAGATCACCATGTAAATCTGCACGCGGGGGATACGAAATACTGCACGTAAATTGCCGATGGCCCGAAGTTCACCTTTCTCTGGCGGTCGATGAAAGCGGATCAGGTATAGGCAAAGCACGCCGTTCAAAAAAATGCCGAGCGCCGTCACAATCATGATGGTCTGCCACGAGTCGACCGTTGCCAGTGCTCCACTACCTGCGGCGATCACGCCTCCCAACGGCACACCAACCTGTTTGATTCCCATCGCCGTGCCCCGGCGTTCAGCTGGAAACCAGGACAGCACACCGGCACTGGTTGCCGGATTGGTCATGGAATAACCAATCCCCATCAGGAAAAGTCCGGCAAGGGATAACGCATAATTACCCGCATAAACCAACAACAGCGACCCTGCTCCCATGATCACATGGGCACATCCGAGCACCCGGCCGACGCCATAACGATCAACAAGCGCACCGGCGGGAAGCGACCAGAAGGCCTGCGCACTATAATAGGCGGTTACGAAGAACCCGAACTCTGTTGCACTCAGTTGAAGGTCGTCAGAGATGACAGGGGCCATGGCGAGGACCGAGACGATATTTACCGTTCCTGCCAGATGGGCCATGACCAGTAATGTCAGACGGATCGTCCAGGGGTTGCCTTTTTCATCAGATTCAAGCGGCTTGCCGGGGGGCCTGTCGGGCACTCCTGTCACTCCCTAACCAATGGCCCCCCGTCCATACCATCCCCGGCGACATCCAGGTGTCGGAGTATGGTCGGAGCCAGATCGACGGCTGAACTTTCATCTGTGTATTGTGAACCGGCTGCAAACCCGCCCCCTTTGATCATCAGGAACGGATTCTGTTCATAAGGGCCAAGTCCGCCATGCTGACCACAACCTAAATTTGTATCATAATGCAAAGGATCGTCAATAGCGATACTTATCCCTGGTATGCCGTAGGCGTTTTCTGAACGATCCCGTTCTGTAATAACCGAAATTGCGAGGGCCGTATCAGCCAGATGGCCCAGTTCAATCAATTGATCACCTGAAAAGACCTGTGCAATACCGTCCACCTGTTCGAGAAAACTTACCACTTCCGCGACGCGAGATCTGGCGTCCTCGGCAAAATAGAGATGCGCGCTCAACCCGTTAGAAGCAACAACCACATCCGAAGAACTGTCACTTTCCTTGAGTCCCGCCTCCACCAGCATATCTGTCAGGGGTATCGCCCGGCTGACGGTTTCATGACCGTGGTCGGAGGCAACAATCAGCATGATGTCTTCACCCGAAGCATTTAGCTGTTCAACAACCCTGGCAACCCGTCCGGCATTGGTATCAGCAGCACGAATGACGTCAAGGTGTTCTGGTGAACCCAGCGGGCTGGCATGCTGGGTATGGTCCGGTTCACATTGCCACAGCAACGCATAGGCGGGTTTGCGCTGCATCAGAACTTCATCACAAAACCGCGCCGTCATCTCGGTATCGCCCGCGGCATCATGGCTGACATCAAGATGCTCGTCGGTCTCGATTTTCCGCATTCCCGGACCGAACGACCCGCTCCGATGGTAAACAAATCCATGGCCGTCAGGGTCATGAAAATAGGCTGCCCCCGGCGATACATTGGAAAACACAACAGCGCCACCATGATCGACCAGACGCTCGGAAAGTGTTGGCACGCGCAATGTCTGCCCGGTGACCTTCCTCAGGCGTTCCCTGAACCCGGCAGGGCCAACGGAAATCGCTGTCAGTCCGTTACCTTCATCAAGGGCGACGCAGTTTCCCTCCAGCCCGTGACGCGCCGGGTGGCAGCCGGTGGCGATAGAAGCGGCCGTCGTTCGCGTGGTTGAGGGGAACACACTTCTGTGCCTGTTGAAGACCCGGGACACGCCTGCCAGTTGGCAAAGTTCAGGCGTCCATTCCGGACGTACCATATCGGCCCGAAGGCCATCGCAAATAACCACAACAACCCGTTTCATAGGCATTTCACCTTCGTTCTATTTGTCCTGATCGGCACAGACAATCAGACCATCGACAGCGACAATACCCTGTCCGGCTTGCTTGACAATCAGGGGATTGATTTCTGCTTCCAGAACGATCGCCGTTTTTATGTGAGCAAACATCGAGAGGTTTACAAGGGCGTCTGCCAGTGCGCCGAGGTCACCGGATTTTTGTGACCGGTAACCTTGGATTACTGCCAGTCCCCTGACCTCTTCAATCATTGCCATCGCCGTTTCCCTGTCGACAGGTGCCATACGAATGGCGATATCATCATAAATTTCCGCCAATATGCCGCCAACACCCAGAACCACCACCGGGCCGACTTCCGGATCCAGCCGGTATCCCAGCAGAACATCCGCCAGACCGGTTTCCATGGATTGTACCAGATACCCGGAAATCGTTGCCTTCGGGACGCGGGATTTTACCGATTGCCCGATGTCGCGGCAGGCAGCGCGCAGGGTTTCACCGTCAGATACTGACAAATGTACGCCACCTGCATCCGTTTTGTGAACAATGTCACCAGACAACACTTTGACAGCAACCGGATAGTTGACATCTGGGAGGTCTTCAACTTCAGGATCTTCAATGATCCAGGATTGCGCCTGCCCAGTACCCAAAGATGCAAAAATCTGCCCGGCGTCGTATTCATTCAGTGTCGTTTGTCCATCAAGCAACATTTCCGTTTCATCAAGGTTTATTCTGGTGCTCGACAGCACCGCTGGCGCTTGCCAGTGGAGGGCCGCGAAAACGGCATCGGCGCAGGCTTCCGGTGTGCGAAATGCAGCAACTCCGGCGTCGGCAAGGCGGGACAGGGACTCGTCGGCCTGAGGTGCAATGAACGCAGCAAGAAACTTATCGGTGTGACCGGCATCGATGATTGGAGATACGGCCAGTTCCGGATGAAACTGCCCTGACGAGCCAACAACAGCGACGACGGCATCGCAATCAGGGCTGTTCAACAACTCATCCAGCGCCGCTCCGTAAATGCCCTCTCGCGTTCCGGCCATGGTCAGGTCAACCAGCGGCCCGGCACCAAGCTTCAACCCGAGACCCGAAAGCCGGCTGCGCAGGGCTTCGGTCGGCCCGACAAGTTCGAGACCCAGCGATCCCAGTCGATCGGCCACAGTTGCCGCCCCGCCACCAGTTGTGGTTACGACAGAAACCCGGTTTCCCTGAACAGGTCTGCGGCCAGAGACAAGGGCCGGGCATTCAAACAGGTTTTCAAGCATATCGACCCGGATAATCCCGTGATGATCAAAAAACGCCTGTACGCACCGGTCAGGGCCGGCAATAGCGCCAGAATGCGACACCGCCAGTTGCCGTCCCGCTTCCGAACGACCCAGTTTGTAAGCGATAACCGGTTTCCCCTGTTCATATGCACGGCGCGCAACGGCCCCGAGCGCCGCAGCATCGCGAAGCCCTTCGAGAAACAGGACAATGCTGTTGGTATCCGGATCATCAATAAACAGATCACAGACTTCTGCGACGGACAGGTCACTTTCATTTCCAAGAGACACCAGTTTCGAAAAACCGATTGCCCGCGCCGCACCGCGCGATAGCAACGTCCCGAGAATCGTGCCGCTTTGAGATACCAAGCCGATGTTTCCTGCGGGTAATTTGTCCAGTTCCAACACCGCATTTACCGACAGGGCCAAACCTGCGTGAGTATTGATGACGCCCATGGAATTGGGACCCAGCAAACGAAGGCCGCCTTTGGCCGCAATGCTGACAATCTCATCTTGCAGAGCCTGTCCCGGCGCCCCCGTTTCAGCAAAACCATCACTGAAAATCGTCGCGACGCGAATACCTTTGGCACAACAGTCTTCGACGATCTTGATCATCGCGATTGCGGGCACCATAATATAGGCGTGATCAATATCGTCCGGAACATCCCTGACGGACCGATAGGCCTTTACGCCCTGCACCTTTTCCCGACCGGGGTTAATCGGAAATACCTGACCGGCATATCCATGATCGGCCAGATAACGTTGCGGTCGGGACGCATTTTTCGAGAGATTATCGGACGCTCCGATCAGCGCAACGGCTCGGGGGGTAAACATCGCCTGTGCGAGATCGCTGTTGCTCATTGTCAGTTAGGCGTCACAGGTTTTGGCGGGCGTTGACTGAACCGGCGGTCAAATACAGACTCGGCAATGCGGTTCTGCATCATCTCCAGAGATCCCCCGGCAATCATCCAGCCCCGGGTCCGCCGAAAACAATATTCAACAAGCGATTCCTGACTGTAACCCGTCGCTCCCAAGACCTGCACGGCTTCATTTGCGGCTTTGAACCCCGCCCGGTTACATGCCAGCTTGGCAATTGCGGTTTCTTCGACTGACGGAAAACCCGCATCGGCGTTTACGGCTGCGCGGTAGAGCAACAACCGGGCAGCATCCAGATCAACTTTCATATCCGCAAATTTCCACTGCAACCCCTGAAACTCGCAGATCGGGCGACCGAACTGCTTGCGCTCCAGTGCATGGTCACGGGCAATGTCAAATGCCAGTCGCCCGAGGGCCAGCGACCGTGCTGAATTTCCAATGCGTTCAACATTAAACCCGGCAATCTGGCGTTTGAAGCCGCCCGGTCCCAACACAACATTTTCCGGCGGCACATAGACGTTTTCAAAATAAACCTGCGCCCATTCATCGCCACCCATGTAGCGCACCGGATTGCCCAGCGACAAACCGTCCATGCCGCGCTCGATCAATACTGAACCAATACCGTCTGTTCCCGACCCGAAGCGCACATAGGCCAAAATCATGTCCGCTTGCACGCTATGCGTGGTGAACACTTTGGTTCCGTTAATGCGAAAACCCTCGCCATCCGGAATGGCGGTGGTTTTCAATTCTGTCACGGCGGAACCAGCATCCGGTTCCGTCATGCCGATCGAGATAACCGCCTCACCAGCCAGGAGTCTCAACAGATGTTTCTTTTTCTGGAACTCCGTTCCAAATTCGGCGAGCACACGAATTGCGCCAAAATTACCGGCTTGCACAACATCTGCACTTCGCGGGCAGATACCTGCAATCGTCTCAATCGCGATGACCGCGTCCATTAACGACCCGCCCTGACCGCCATCGACATCTGCGACGGTAATCCCCATCAGTCCCTGGTCAGATAACAGTTTTGCAACATCCAGCGGAAATTCGTCGCCATGTGCGCGTTTCAAAGCACCTTCAGCAAGGTGACGCTCGGCGAAACCGGTTACGGAATCCTGAAATTGCCGCTGGGTATCAGACAGATTAAAATCCATGGTTTCAGGGCTTCCCGATTTTTTGAAGAACGGGCGCAAGATTTCGGGCTATGGATCAGCCCGTGGTAACCTTGGCCGCAAAAATGTAGCCTGCATTCCGCACTGTTTTGATAAAAGACGGGTTCTGCGGATCCGGTTCTATCTTTTTACGCAGCCGCGCAATCTGCACATCGACGCTGCGATCAAACGCCGGCGCATCGGTGTCATGCGTAAAATCGAGCAGGCGGTCGCGGCTGAGAACGCGGTTCGGGTGTTCAACGAAAGCCCGAAGCAGATTAAATTCACCACTCGACATGCTAACCGGCATATTCGACGGGGACGTTACGCTGCGGGCCATGACATCTAGTTTCCAGCCTTCAAATTCATGGACGGATGATTCTGTGCCGGGATTTTCTTCAGTTTTTTCCGTTCGTCGCATGACGCTACGCACGCGGGCAAGAAGTTCGCGCGGCTCGAAAGGCTTCGCCATATAATCGTCGGCGCCAATTTCAAGCCCGATAACTTTCTCTGTTGTTTCGCCGCGTCCACTGACGATAATCACGGCAACATCCGTGCGTTCTTTCAAGGAACGTGTCAGCGTCAGACCATCAACACCCGGCAGGCCCAGATCAAGGACGACAAGGTCAACCTTCTTTTCTTGAACAATTTCGACTACCCCGTCACCCCGCCCGTGGGTAAAAACTTCATACCCGGCGTCATTCAGAGCAAATTCGATAACAGTACAAATATCGGGTTCATCATCAACAACAAGAATTCTACCCTGTTCAGCCATTAACGTTCATCCGCCATGTTCAGTACATTTATCCAGTCCGGGCAGAATAGCGCACTATCGGCGTTTAAAAAACGTTTCAATGCGAATACAATAAATTTTAGCATTTTTTCAGTTTACGTCAGTTTTGCCCCAATCGAGACGAATTGGCGCATTATTTGATATCAATGATCGATATATCTAATGAATCAGCCCGTTCAGCCTCCCGCAAAAATATCGACGATCGGCAAGACGTTGATGATTAATGTTATGCTGTTTAGCGGATTTATTATTCTACTGACAACAGCTCTCAGCCTGTATCTCCGTTATCAGGAAGAACTTCGTGAAGTTGATCGTCAAATCAGGCAGGTCGCGATCACGCAGTCAGAGGGTATAAAAAATGCCCTCTGGAAACTTGATGACAGTGAGCTCCACGTGTTTCTCGACAGCGCTTTGCGCCTTCGCGACGTAAGTTACCTGTCTCTGGAACGACCGGGAGACAAAACGATTACCGCAGGAGAGCAACCGACTTCCAGCTATATTTCTCAGGAATTTCCGTTGTTTATTGAGCAAGAAGGCAAAAACCTCAACCTTGGAACGCTGAGCGTCGTTGCAACCCTGAGCGGCGTATATTCCAGATTACTGGATCAGCTTGATATCATGCTGATGACCAATGCCATCACGGTATTTTCTGTTTCCGCTTTTATATTTTTCTTCGTTCAGGGAACAATTACCAAACACCTTTACCGGATCGCCGGATATACGCAACGAATTGATCCGGACAAACGCCAACCTCCGCTTACATTGGGGCGAACAGGGAAAAAACAGAACCGTAGCGATGAGCTGAGCGCACTGGTGCGTTCAATCAATACAATGCAGGAGAATCTGAATAACAGCTACAAGGCACTGCGAAACAGCGAACAGCGCTTGATCGACTTTTCCGAAGCCGCCTCCGACTGGCTGTGGGAAATGGACGAGACGCTCCGCTACAAGTATGTATCTGACCGGTTTTACACCATTTCCGGATTGACCCCGGAGTCCTTTCTTGGATTGACCCAACAGGACCTGAATGTGACGCGGGTCGACAAGGACGAATGGCAGGATCATTTGACAAAGCTTGCCGAAAGGCGGCCATTCCGGGATTTCGCATTCGCCACGACACGTTCTGACGGCCTTGAACAATGGATCCGTCTAAGCGGCGTACCCATTCAGGACGATGACGGGAATTTTGCCGGTTACCGCGGAACAGGTACGGATATCACGGGAGAAATGCGGGCGCGCGAAGAAGCCGTTGAAACGACCCTGCGGTTCCTTGATGCCATTGAGAATGTCTCGGACGGAATCGCGTTCTGGAGTTCGGATGGAAAATTCGCGCTCTGTAACGGAATTTTCCGCACACAGGCTGGCCCAGCCGCCCATC
>JAJFIJ010000357.1 GCA_021775105.1 Rhodospirillales bacterium
AACATGTTATGTGATCAAATCCTTAAAGAACTGAATCACTTCCAAATGAACCAAATCATTCCATGTTACGAAAACCACGAGCATCATTACCAGAATCAAGCCGAAACGAAAACCGTATTCTTGGGCTTTTGGTCCCAAGGGTCGTCCAAGTATCGCTTCAACGGCAAAAAACGCCAGATGTCCGCCATCGAGCATGGGAATCGGGAACAGATTAATCAGTCCCAGATTAACTGACAGCATCGCCATGAGCAGGAGAAGGTCGCCTACTCCCTGTTGTGCCATTTGCCCTGAAATCTGGGCGATCCTGAGGGGGCCACCAAGATCATCAGTACCGCGGTTACCGGAAATCATTTCACCAACGTAGGAAAGGATGTTGGCTGATACGTAATAAGTCCGTTGCACCCCAACCCACAGGGCAGAAACCGGCCCCTGGCGCTCCAGTTCAATCTGGTTGGGATCAAACTCAATCCCCAGCAACCCAATTTTCTCTTCAATCCCATCTTTGTTTTTGCGAATTTTTTCCTTAGGAATGGCAATCAAGGTCTGTTCTGCACTGTCACGCTGGATCACAAAAGACAGCTTCTGATTTGGGCTGGCGGAGACGATGCGTCTCAGGTCATCAAAATATTTTATGTCTTCATTGTTGATGCTGAGGATTTTGTCACCCGGCATAAATCCGGCCTGTTCGGCGGCACTCCCCGGCATGACTTTGCCAGCACCGGCCATTGGAATTGCCGTTCCGATGAATCCGGCGAGCGCGGCAAAGGCAAAAATTGCGAAGATAAAATTGACGATTGGCCCGGCAGCAACGATTGCGGCGCGTTGGCGAACAGTCTTGAAATGAAAGGATACGGCTTTTTCTTCTTCTGTCAGCCCCACACCGTCCTCATTGTCAGCATCATCTTCACCTTCACCGAACATTTTGACATAGCCGCCGAGAGGGATGGCGCTAATTTTCCAGCGCGTCGCATATTTATCGTTCCAGCCGTATAGTTCGGGACCAAAACCAATAGAAAATACCTCGACGCGAACATTGTTTTTGCGCGCGACCCAAAAGTGCCCCCATTCGTGAACAAACACCAAAACGGTCAATACCAACAGAAAGACAACGACGTAATACCAGGTAAATCCGAGAATGCTCATTGGCAATTGTCCATCGTTCGTTGGTAAATCATGTTGTTGTCTGGCAATTCAAACATAAATCAAAATCTCCGGAAATCAGGTAATATTCGTGGCAAATTCACGGGCACTTCGATCTGCTTCAGCGACGTCATCCAGATTTGTCAAAGGTCCGGCTTTTACCTGTTCAAGTGTCGCTTCCACGGTCCGCGCGATGTCGAGAAAACCGATCTTTCCGGCTAGAAATCGTGCAACGGCCACTTCATTTGCAGCATTCAGTAACGTAGGCGCGCTGCCACCCCGGCGCAATGCTTCGCGCGCCAGGCGAAGGGCCGGAAAGCGTTCTTCGTCTGGTTTTTCGAATGTCAGCGTTGCGATATCTTCCAAGGCCAGTTTTTGCGAGGGTGCAGACATGCGGTCAGGCCAGGCCAGCGCATAGGCAATCGGTGTGCGCATATCGGGAGAACCCAACTGCGCCAAAACGGATCCGTCTACGTAATCGACCATGCTGTGAATAACCGATTGCGGATGGACCAGTATCTCGACCATATCTTCAGATACAGGGAACAGATGGAAGGCTTCAATCAGTTCAAGACCCTTGTTCATCATTGTCGCTGAATCGATGGAAATTTTGGCACCCATATCCCAGTTGGGATGAGCCACCGCCTGTTCCGGCGTAACATCGGTCATTTCGTTGCTGGTAAACCTACGAAAAGGTCCGCCGGACGCTGTCAGAATGATCCGGTCAACCCGTTCGAAATTATCGAAATCAAAAACCTGATAGATAGCGCTGTGTTCAGAATCCACCGGGATCAGGTTTGCCCCGTGATGGGCGACCTCCTTGACGAAAATATCCCCCGCCGTTACCAGACATTCTTTGTTGGCGAGACCTATAACCGCACCGCGCCGCACCGCTTCCAGCGTCGGTCTGAGACCAGCTGCGCCAACGATCGAGGCCATCACAATATCCGATTCACGCCGCGCCGCCTCAACGATGGCATCCGGACCGGCGGCAATTTCAATACCACTGCCTGAAAGTTCGTTTTTCAATTCCTGGTATCGTTCCGGATCGGCAATCGCCGCAAACCGGGCTTTCAGTTTGCGGGCCTGGGTAGCGAGCAACGCCGTGTTGCTGTTGGCGGTCAGGGCCTCCACCGAATAGGTATCCGGATTGCGTGTGAGCAGATCAACCGTATTTGTGCCGACGGACCCGGTTGATCCCAGTATGCTGACCCGCCTGGGTTCAGGTGCTACGGAAACCTGAGGTGTGGGACTTACACCCATGTCAGCACCCCCCCTCTTGATGAAACGATACTGGCAAGTGCGACAAACAGAGCCGCGGCCAGCAACCCGTCGACACGGTCAAACAATCCGCCATGACCCGGAATCAGGGAGCCTGCATCTTTTTTGCCAAATCTGCGTTTTATCCACGATTCCACCAGGTCTCCTCCTTGCGACAGCGCGCCAAGCGCGGCACTGATCAGGACCAATGGAATCACACTATTGTGGTCGAGCACAAGGGCCGTGATCGCACCGACAACGCCAGCCCCCGTCACGCCGCCTGCCAAACCCGACCACGTCTTGTTCGGGCTGATGGCCGGCGCCAGTTTGGGACCGCCAAATGTCCGTCCCGCAGCATAAGCAAATGTGTCGGCCGCCCAGACCAGAAGGAATATCCAGAGAACAGTCTCAAACCCTTTGTCAGGAGCTTCACGGATATAAATTAGGGCATAGGTTGGTGCCCCGATATAGGGAATTCCGGCTATCAGCCAGCCAATATGAGGTCGGCAGAGCGAATACCACTCCCAGCACAGGATCAGCGCCCCAACGGCCACCAGAACGTCAAAATAGGGCGATCCCATATAGATCGCCCCAATCACTGGAGGAATAAGAACGGCGGCGGATATAACCCGAAGGAACAAACCGCTGCTGCGGTCATTATGCTCCGGTTGTGCCGTATCTTCGTTCACGTCCTTGATACTCCTTAACCGCATATTCGAAATGCTCTTCCGAGAAGTCAGGCCAAAGGGTATCGATAAACACCAACTCCGTATAGGCCAGTTGCCAGAGCAGGAAATTACTGATGCGCTGTTCGCCGCTGGTACGAATGAGCAGATCGGGGTCGGGAATTCCATTTGTAAACAGGCGCGAGGAAAAGAGGTCTTCGTTGATGTCCGACGCCTTTAAACTGCCCATTGAGACATCATCGGCTATTTTGCGCGCGGCCTGTACAATCTCCGCCCGTCCCCCGTAACTCAGGGCAACAACCAGAGTCAGACGAGAGTTATCCGCTGTCTGGCGTTCGGCAGTTTCAATCAGATTAACAATGTCGTCCGACAGCTTTCCACGATCACCAATCACAAGAAACCTGACTCCCTGATCATCAAGTTTGGTGATTTCCGTTTTCAGGTAAAGCCGCAACAATCCCATCAGGTCCGTAACTTCATCCAGTGGGCGTTTCCAGTTCTCTGATGAGAATCCGAACAGTGTCAGATAGGAAATCCCCTGATTGACGGCACTTTCCACAGATTTCCTGACCGATTCGGCCCCGCGTTTATGACCGGCAATTCTTGGTAATCCCCGCGCCTGCGCCCAACGTCCGTTGCCATCCATAATAATGGCGACGTGGTTTGGTGGCGTTGTTGTACCCTGATCTTTAAGGGAAACAGCTTTCATTCCCTACACCTGCATGATTTCAACATCTTTGTGTTTAAGAGTTTCGTCGATAGCGGCGACAAATTCATCGGTCAGTTCCTGAACGATATCTGAATATTCGTGATGCTGGTCCTGCGAGATTTCGCCATCTTTTTCTGCTGCTTTTAGTCCGTCCATAGCGTGGCGGCGAACATTTCGGACCGCAACACGGGCATCCTCGGCATATTTGGCGGCGACCTTTGTCAATTCCTGACGACGTTCCTCCGTAAGAGGCGGAATCGGTACGCGAACCAGCTGGCCGTCGGCAGAGGGATTCAGACCAAGTCCAGATTCCATAATTGCCTTGACGACCGGATTGACCAATCCCTTGTCCCAGACTTGCACAGATAACATGCGGGCTTCCGGTACACCGATAGTTCCAACCTGGTTAAGCGGCATATCCGACCCGTATGCCTGAACCATAATCGGTTCAAGCAGGCTGGTTGCTGCCCGCCCCGTACGCAGTCCGCCGAATTCCTGGTGAAGGACTTCAACAGCCCCCTCCATTCGGCGCCGCACGTCTTTTTTGATTTCGTTTATGTTGCTGGCATCAACCACGGTTTCTCTCCCCAAGTGTCGCTTTAATCACTGATAATCGTGTATTCGCCGCCGCCAGAGACGACTTCGGCAAAACCACCGGGATTGTGAATGGAAAAGACAAGAATTGGAACCTTGTTTTCCCGAGCCAGTGCAATTGCGGCGGTATCCATAACCCGGAGATTGCGGCTCAGAACTTCCTGATAATCAAGTCGGTCGTAACGTTTGGCATCAGGGTTGATTTTGGGATCTGAATCATAAACGCCATCGACCTGAGTGCCTTTAAGCAGGGCATCACAACCCATTTCAACGGCGCGAAGAGCGGCGGCGGTATCCGTTGTGAAAAATGGATTTCCGGTTCCGGCAGCAAAAATAACAACACGACCCTTTTCCATATGGCGCACCGCACGTCTGCGAATATACGGCTCGCAGACGGTAGACATGGGAATCGCCGAAAGGACACGGGTAACAACCCCTTTCCCTTCGAGAACACTTTGCACGGCCAGCGCGTTAATGACGGTTGCCAGCATGCCCATATAATCGGCGCTGGTGCGCTCAATTCCGGCGGCAGCGCTCGATACGCCCCTGAAGATATTTCCGGCCCCGATAACCAGACAGACCTGAACTCCCTGATCGTGAACCGACTTCACTTCCTCGCAGATCCGTTCGACCGTGCCCTGATCAATCCCGAACTCCCGCTCTCCCATAAGTCCTTCCCCGGACAGTTTCAGGAGGACTCGACGGTATTTCGATTCAGCGGGCATTTCTGGTTCCCTGTAAATTAACGGATGCCTGTTATATCTTTTATTGCCAACCTCTTACAGGGGTTGGTGTCAAATTTAATTCAGGTATGGCCCGACCGCAGCCAATATATACATCGGCTGCGGTCGGGTCTTGAAAAATCGAAAGACCCCGATGCTTTTTAGGAGCCTGCGACAGCAGCCACTTCGGCGGCGAAATCCTCTTCTTCCTTTTCAATGCCCTCACCGAGGACGAACATATTGAATCCCTTGACGACGATATCGCCGCCAGCTTCCTTGGCTGCAGCTGCAACCGCATCAGAAACCTTGGATTCGCCATCGATAACGAAGGTCTGATCAACCAGACAAACCTCTTCGAAGAACTTGCGCATGCGACCGTCGACCATCTTTTCGATGATCTCGGCCGGACGACCTGATTCTTTGGCTTGCTCGGTCAGTACTGCGCGCTCGCGTTCGGCAGCTTCCGGGTCCAGTTCTTCGCGGGATACAGCCTGTGGTTTGGCAGCGGCAACATGCATCGCCAATTGTTTTCCCAAGGTGCTGAGCTGGGCTGCATCGCCGGTGGATTCAAGGGCTACTATTACCCCGATCTTGCCAATGCCATCGGCCAGCGCGTTATGGATGTATGGTGCAAGTACACCGGTACCGACGCTGATGTTGGCAATGCGACGGATTGACATATTTTCGCCAATCGTCGCAATCATGTGAGTCAGCTGTTCCTCGACGGTGCGCTGTTCACCCGGGTAAGCCATGGCTTTCAGGGTGTCGATGTTACCGTCGGCTTCAAGTGCCAGTTTGGCAGCGGTTTTGACGAATTCCTGAAAGGTCTCGTTGCGCGCAACAAAATCTGTTTCAGCATTAATTTCTACCAAAGCGCCTTTGGCACCATCAACGGCAACCCCGACCAGGCCTTCAGCCGCAACGCGCCCGGCTTTTTTGGCCGCAGCCGCCAAACCTTTTGTCCGCAGCCAGTCAACCGATGCCTCGACATCGCCGTCGCATTCACCCAGCGCCTTTTTGCAATCCATCATGCCTGCACCGGTCTTCTCGCGAAGTTCCTTCACAAGCGCAGCAGTAATCTGTGCCATCTTTACCTCTATCTCAAATCTTTGGTGAACGGACCGCCGAATCCGGCGGTCCGGTATTCGTTACGCAGCGGGCGTCTCTTCAGCCTTGGTTTCTTCCCCAGTTGCGGCTTCTACAGGTGCTTCAGCCGGAACCGATTCAGCAGGTGCTGCTTCAACCGGAGCTTCTACAACTGCTTCCGCAACAGGGGCTTCCTCAACAGGAGATTCCTCAAGTGCGACTTCAACCGGCACCTCTTCTGCTGCACCCAGATCAACGCCTTTGTCAGACATTTCCGCCTGGATGCCGTCAAGGACGGAACCGGCCATTAGGTCGCAGTAGAGTTGAATTGCGCGGATCGCGTCATCGTTGCCCGGGATCGGGTGGTCAATACCCTTGGGATCACTGTTGGAATCGATAACGGCAACAACCGGGATCCCCAGTTTGTTGGCTTCAGCAACTGCAATGGATTCCTTGTTGGTATCGATAACGACAAGAATATCCGGCAAACCGCCCATTTCCTTGATGCCGCCCAATGCACGCTCAAGCTTGTCACGTTCACGGGTCAGGTTCAGCAGTTCTTTCTTGGTGAAACCTGTAGTCTCTCCGGAAAGCTGTTCATCAAGATCACGCAGGCGCTTGATCGAGATGGATACCGTCTGCCAGTTGGTCATCGTACCACCGAGCCAGCGGTGATTGACAAAATACTGGCCGCATTGGCGTGCAGCATCGGCAACCCGGCCGGAGGCCTGACGTTTGGTGCCAACGAACAACACCCGTCCTCCGCTCGCGGCGATATTGCGCACCGACAGCATTGCCTGATGAAGCAATGGAACTGTCTGCTGCAAATCGATGATGTGAATTCTGTTCCGCTCGCCGAACAGATAGCTCGACATTTTCGGGTTCCAGCGGCGGGTACTGTGTCCAAAGTGTACACCAGCTTCTAGAAGCTGGCGCATGGAGAAATCGGGAAGCGCCATGGCTTTCAAATCCTTTTTCCGGTTGATCCTCCGCAGGCGATAGTCTGAGAACATCTCAAACACCGGATTGACCATCGACGAATTTGCGCCGGAGCCACGAACCTGCGTGCGATATGGGCGGTGTGATAGTCCCCTGTAGCGGGGAAAGCAAGGGGTTTTGTTATATTTCCTTAACGTCGAGTATACCCGGAATAGCGCGGACGGCGCGGTAGATTTCGGGTGAAATCTGATACTGGTCTTTGAGTTCGAGGGTCAGGGTATCGTAACCGGGGATGCGGGGAATGATTTCAACTCGGCCCCTGCCCTTTTTTTCCCGAGACAGGATTTCTTTCAATGGTTCCAGTGGCGCTTCACTGCCGATGTAGACCCGAAGACCATCAACCGCCGCCGCCGCTGCCTGTTCCAGTGGTCTGAAATTCTGGGCAAGGAATTTTGCTTCGTCGCTTTCGTCCTCGAACTGGGCCGTGGCATCGATAAGCAAGGAATTTCCGACCTCAAGAATATCGCGCGCGGTCGCCAGGGCTTCAGAAAAAACGGTAACTTCGAACGCGCCGGATGCATCGGAAAACTGAACGAAAGCGAAGCGGTTGCCTTTCTGCGATGTGCGTTCCTTCTTGCCAATCACGGTCCCCGCAAGTTTCACCGGTCCGGCTTGCCGGGCAAGGTTGACGTCCATGCAGCGTTTAATCTTCAGCTTCTCGAGGCTCTTGCCGAAAGAATCCAGAGGGTGAGCGGAGAGATAAAACCCGATGGCGTCAAATTCCTCCTTCAGTTTGTCCATCGGTGCCCAATCGGGGATGTCAGGCAATTCAATGCGCGTCGCAGGTGCGTCGTCCCCACCAAACAGGCCGATCTGGTTACTGTTGCGTTCTTCCTGCGCAAGGCTGGCCTGACGCATCAATGTCTCGACGGCCTGAAAGACCTGACGCCGGTTCGGAACGAGACATTCGAATGCTCCCGCCCTGACAAGGTTCTCCATCTGTCGCTTGTTGACCGTTCGGGTATCCAGACGATCAACAAAATCTCCAAGGTCCTTAAAGGGACCATTTTCCCGTCTTTCATTGACCATTGAGTCCATTGCGGCCTCGCCGACGTTCTTGATTGCTGCCAGGGCATAACGAATGGCGCTTTTGGCTTCCGGTCCATTGGCTGGGGTTCGTTCTACACTGAACGTTACTTCTGACTTATTGATGTCAGGCTGCAAAAGAGGGACAGCAAGCCGGTCCAGTTCCTGGCGGAAAATGTTGAGCTTGTCTGTGTTGCCAAGATCAAGGGTCATCGAGGCTGCGAGGAATTCTACTGGATGATTGGCCTTCAAATATGCCGTCTGGTATGCGACCAGCGCATAGGCGGCGGCGTGGGATTTGTTGAATCCGTAACCGGCAAATTTGTTGACCTGCTCGAAGATCTGCGCCGATTTTTGCTCATCAACACCTTTGGTTTTGGCCCCGTCAATGAACTGTTGGCGCTGGCGGTCCATCTCGTCCTTGTCTTTTTTACCCATGGCCCGGCGCAGCAGATCGGCGTTGCCGAGGGTGAAACCGGACAGCTCCTGGGCAATCTGCATGACCTGTTCCTGATAGATCATGATACCGTAGGTTTCCTTGAGGATGCCTTCCAGCGTCGGGTACAGGTAATCGGGTTCCTCTTCCCCGTGTTTGCGACGGATGTAGCTTGGGATGTTGTCCATCGGACCCGGGCGGTAGAGCGCAACAATAGCGATAATGTCTTCGAACGTATCCGGTTTCATGGATTTCAGAACATCGCGCATGCCCGCGCTTTCCAATTGAAACACACCAGTCGTTTCCCCCCTGCTCATCATCTCAAACGACGCCCTGTCGTCGAGCGGGATTCCCAGAAGGTCGATTTCGATCCCTTTCTCACGAATCAGTTTTTCTGCTGTCGAGAGAACGGTAAGTGTTTTCAGGCCAAGAAAATCGAATTTTACCAATCCAGCCGATTCAACAAACTTCATGTTGAAACCGGTCACCGGAATGTCGGATCGGGGATCACGATAGAGCGGGATCAGTTCTTCCAGTGGCCTGTCGCCAATCACCACACCTGCGGCGTGGGTCGAGGCGTGGCGGTACAGCCCTTCCAGCTTTTGCCCCATATCCGTCAGGCGACGAACCTCTATATCTTCGTCAATCATCTGGCGCAATTGCGGCTCGGCGTTGATTGCCTGGGGCAGCGTCATCGGGTTGGCCGGATTGTTGGGGACCAGCTTGCTTATACGATCAACCTGGCCATACGGCATTTCCAGAACCCGCCCGACATCGCGCAACACAGCGCGGGCCTGTAATTTTCCGAAAGTGATGATCTGGGCGACGTGATCACGACCGTATTTTTCCTGCACATAACGGATCACCTCGTCGCGGCGGTCCTGGCAGAAATCGATATCAAAATCAGGCATGGACACACGTTCTGGGTTCAGGAAACGTTCGAACAGAAGGCCCCAGCGCAAGGGGTCCAGGTCAGTAATAGTCAATGCCCACGCGACGACCGATCCGGCACCGGAACCACGACCGGGTCCGACGGGAATTCCTTTTTGCTTGGACCAGTGGATGAAGTCGGCAACGATCAGGAAGTAACCCGGAAACCCCATCTGGATAATCACGCCGAGCTCGAATTCAAGACGTTTGCGGTAAGGTTCGGCAACGGCTTCTTTTTCGTCTGAGCTCATACCTTCACTATAAACATGCTTTTCCAGACGACGCTCAAGGCCGGTTTCTGACTGCGTCCTAAGCTCGTCTTCTTCCGTGCGGCCTTCACCGCAATCATAAGGCGGCAGGATCGGGTCAATTGTATCGACCAGAAACGCGCAACGTCTGGCAATCACCAGTGTATTGTCGATGGCCTCCGGCAGGTCCTTGAACAGCTTGCGCATTTCCGGTGCGGATTTGAAATAATGCTGCGGTGTCAGGTGTCGCCGTTCGCTTTGTGAGACATAAGCCTTTTCTTCGATGCAGATCAACGCGTCATGTGCTTCAAACATGCTTTTGTCCGGGTAAAAGACTTCATTGGTGGCGACCAGTGGGATGTCATGCTGATAGGCAAGATCAAGGAAGGCAGATTCCGAGTTTTGCTCGTCATCCATACCATGGCGCATGATTTCCATATAAAAGTGGCCGGGAAAGGCCGATTTCAATTCATTGATCAGTATTTCGGCGGCAGGCATTTGCCCACCCAGCACCAATTGTCCCAACGGACCGCCCGGTCCACCCGTCAGGGCGATAATGCCGCCAGCGTGTTGTTTAAGAACTTCCATCGGTATGCGCGGGTCATGGGCATCTTCTGTCCTGAGATAGGCGTGGGCGAGGATTTTCAGAAGGTTGCGATAACCCCTATCGTTTGTCGCCAGAAAGATCATCGGAGCAGCCGGATGGGACTGGCCGATTCCATTGATCTTTGCAAAGCCGGCTTGTTCATCATCGCTGCTGCCTGTGGCGTATTCGATGGCAAGTTGAATACCAATGATCGGTTGTACACCTGCTTTGCGGGCAGTGCCGGAAAACTCGAGAGCGCCAAACAGATTATTGGTATCTGTGACGGCGACGGCAGGCATGGCATGTTCGACGCACAGCGGAACAAGCGATTTAATCGGGATTGCGCCTTCAGAAAGCGAGTAGGCGGAATGAACGCGAAGGTGAACAAAATCTGCGTGGGTCATGATCCGGACAGGATTTCACATTGTATCTCGAATGTCACCAGACCTTGTGGTGTTGATAAGAGTTATCCACAAGATTTTCGGGTTATGGTGGATAATACCCCTAATTGCAGATGCATCTTGTAGACAAAATCCGGCTGTGCAATCCTCTTTACCCTACGATTTGCAGACAGGAGCCCGGAACATGCCCCATGATGGACACGACCATACCGATCCGCCACCCGAACTGGCGTTGCGCGTCAAGGCGCTGGAAAGCCTGCTGATTGAGAAAGGTCTGGTCGACCCGGCGGCTCTGGATGTGATTATTGATACATACGAGCACAAGGTCGGACCGCGTAACGGTGCCCGCGTCGTCGCCAAAGCCTGGACGGAACCTGAATACAAGGAATTGCTAATGTCGGACGCGACGGCGGCAGTTGAGGGGCTTGGTTATGTTGGGCGCCAGGGGGAACATTTAGTGGTCGTCGAAAATACGGATACGGTTCATAATCTGGTCGTCTGTACCCTTTGTTCGTGTTATCCGTGGACGGTTCTGGGCTTGCCGCCGGTTTGGTACAAATCAGCTCCCTATCGCTCTCGTGCGGTCAGTGACCCACGGGGGGTACTGGTGGAATTCGGTACCGAACTTGGTGAAAATGTGGAAATCAGGGTTTGGGATTCGACTTCTGAAATGCGTTACCTCGTTCTCCCGGCCAGACCGGCAGGCACGGAAGGCTGGAGCGCAAATGAACTGATGGATTTAGTCTCCCGCAATTCCATGATCGGTGTTGAGTTAGCGAAATCTCCTGATGAACTGGAGATTGCCCCATGAATGGCGCGCATGATCTGGGCGGTATGCACGGACTTGGCCCCATCAATCCGGAAGCGGAAAACGAAGAGCCGTTCTTTCACAGCGATTGGGAAAAACGTGTACTTGCAATGACTCTGGCGACGGGGATGCTCGGGCAATGGAATATCGATATGTCCCGCCATGCGCGCGAACGCCAACATCCGGCTGATTATCTCAAAAACAGCTATTATGAGAACTGGCTGGCTGGTTTGGAAAAACTGCTTGTCGAAAATGATCTGGTTACAGCTGAAGAACTCGAATCCGGCAAAGTGGACCCCTCTGCCCAGACCAAAACCGGGCTACGTATTCCGGGTCCGGAAGATGTACCTGAAATTCTCGAAAAAGGCGGCCCTTCTGCCAGACCTCCTGTTTCGGAAGCCGTATATGGCCCGGGGGTACCTGTAAGGGTGGTCAATATCAACCCGACAGGTCACACCAGAGCCCCCCGCTATACCCGAGGTCATCTGGGAACGGTTGCCGCCTATCATGGTTTTCATGTGTTCGCGGACAGAGCCGCGCATGGTCCAGACGATGGTGAACACCTTTATTCGGTGTGGTTCACGGCAGATGAGTTGTGGGGCAATGGCGCTCCGGAGACGGAAGGTGTTTATGTTGATTTGTGGGAACCGCATCTGGACCCGGTGGCATTATGGCAGAGATAAACCCCCTTCCCTTTCAGCCGCGAGATGCGGAAGGACCGATATTCCGGGAACCCTGGGAGGCGCAGGCGTTCGGTTTGGTGATCGCGCTTCATGAACAGGGGCAGTTCACTTGGCCCGAATGGGCGGATACCCTGAGCAGGGAGATCAAGGCGGCGCAGGCCGAGGGTGATCCGGACCTTGGTAATACTTACTATCAGCACTGGTTGAAGGCGCTTGAGCGTCTGGTGACTGAAAAAGGTCTGTCGCAGACACCGGAAATCGATGAACGCAAGGAACGTTGGCGCAGGGCTTATCTGAATACGCCCCACGGTCAGCCGATCCATCTGGAAGCAGCAGAGGCCTAATTCATGGCATCAGCGATTTTGGCAAATTCCCTGTCCAGTTCTTCGGCCAGTGGTATCAATCCGGGCGCGTCGAAGACCGCCAGCGCCTGACTGGGCTGATGATAGATAAGTTGCGCCGTGCCGTCGGCAAGTCGGGTCACATAAAACCGCAACGGCACATCGCCGCCCGCCGCCGCTCCGGCCTGCATCATCCGGAGCGACAGATCGGGTCGGTAGACGGAAATGATCTCGGTATCTTTTTCTGCGACATCAATGGTCTTGATGCTGCACTTTCCGCACGTACCTTCTGAAATCAGGAAGCCGTTTTCCGTGATCGCGGTCTTCAGGCGGGTCAGAAAAGCGGCATAGGGTTGATCGCTGTCGATCGTATGGACGCCCTTTTCATTCTCACTGCCCTGACAGGCAGCAATTGTGATCACAAAAGCCAGCAGAGTGAAAAAGCGAATACAGGTCATTTTACGGGTTATCGATCCAAATACGTTGGTGATGGGAGGTAACAGTGTAAACCGTATCGATGCATTCTGGTATGGTCTGAACAAAAAAAACCGGGGCCCGATTTATGGGCCCCGGCTGATTTGATCTTTCGAATCCCGAAGGGAAAATCCCTTTGGGCTGTCGTCAGATAATGCCCAACCGCTTTGCGATGCCGTTGCCATAGGCAAGGTCCGCATTACGAAAATGTACGAGCTGGCGGTCGATAATTCGCTGCGGCACACCCTCCATTGCATCTGCAATCGTGTCCATCAGGCGCTCCTGTTCGTCTGTTGGCATGATCCGGAACAGATTTCCGGCCTGAGTGTAATCGTCATTGCCTTCGCGGTGATCATAACGGTCTGCGTCTCCGGTTATCGGAAGCGGTGGTTCCTTGACGGACGGCTCTTCTATCGGTCCATCGAAGCTGTTCGGTTGATAGTTCACCTCTCCACCACCGTTGTCATCAAACCGCATGGCACCGTCGCGTTGATAATTGGTCACCGGACAGCGTGCAGCATTGACGGGCAGACGTTGATGATTGGCACCAATCCGGTAGCGCTGGGCGTCGCCATAGGAGAGCACCCGCATCTGCAAAACCTTGTCCGGGCTATGACCGATTCCGGGGACAATATTTGCAGGTGTGAAAGCGGCTTGCTCAACTTCTGCAAAATAGTTTTCCGGATTGCGGTTAAGTTCAAGGACGCCAATCTCAATCAAGGGAAACTCCTGATGCGGCCAGACCTTCGTTAAATCGAATGGATCGTATGAAGTTTCCGCCGCCTGCGCTTCCGTCATGATTTGTACCTTCAATTTCCAGCGCGGAAAATCACCGTTGTCAATCGCCTGAACCAGATCTTCCTGATGACTTTCACGATCATTAGAGATGATTCGAGCGACCTCATCATTGGTGTTTGTCTTTTGCCCCTGTTCGGTTTTGAAATGGAACTTCACCCAGAAACGTTCACCCTTGTGATTGATCAGGCTGTAGGTATGGGAGCCATAACCGTTCATATGGCGATAGGTCGCGGGTTGGCCACGATCTGACATCAGGATCGTGATCTGGTGAAGAGCCTCTGGCGAATGCGACCAGTAATCCCATTGCATTGTCGCGGAGCGCAGGTTTGTTCTGGGGTCGCGTTTCTGGCTATGGATGAAGTCCATGAATTTATAGGGATCACGAAGGAAAAATACGGGCGTATTATTGCCAACGATGTCCCAGTTACCTTCCTCCGTATAAAACTTGGTGGAAAAACCACGAACGTCGCGTTCAGCATCGGCGGCGCCCTTCTCTCCAGCGACAGTCGAGAAGCGCAAGAAACAATCCGTTTCCTTGCCGACTTCAAATACTTTCGCTTTGGTGAAAGCCGTGATGTCACCGGTTACGGTCAGTTTTCCGTATGCTCCGGAACCTTTGGCATGAACGACGCGTTCGGGAATGCGTTCTCGGTTGAAATGAGCGTGCTTTTCGAAAAGTTGCCAGTCCTGTGCCAGCAACGGACCTCTCGGTCCGGCGGTCAGGCTGTTCTGGTTGTCTGCAACGGGGCTGCCATTGGTTGTTGTCATGATCGGGCATTTGGACATTGGTTGCTCTCCTTTCGGGGGGGGTGATGAACGTGATGTTGAAAGGATAAGACCAGGGTAGTAATATGTATAATCGATTGATATTATCATAACGATTGGAATAACTTATCATATAAATTTTGGTGATTTCTCTGATGAACATTCGCGACCTCGAATATGTTGTTGCCGTTGCTGAGGAAAAACATTTCGGCCGTGCGGCGATCAAATGTCATATCAGCCAGCCAGCCCTGAGTGGACAAATTCTCAAACTTGAAGATTATCTCGGCGTGACCCTGTTTGAACGCTCAAACCGTGCGGTACAAATTACCGAAATCGGCGAACAGATTGTCGAACAGGCACGAAAACTGATTGGTATTTCCGATGATATCGTCGCCTCAGCACATGCGGCCCGGGATCCGTTTTCCGGGCAATTTCGGCTTGGGTTGATTTCAACCATAGGCCCGTATCTGTCACCGTTGATCCTGCCGGTGATTAAAAAGGAATTGCCAGAAATGTCTGTTACGCTGATAGAAGGTTTTACCACCGATCTGGAATCACGTCTGCTGAACGGGGAACTGGACGCGGCGATTATCGCGACCTTGCCCGGTGATGCACACCTCAGGGAAGTCAATCTATATGACGAACCTTTCCGGATTGCCCTGCCTCCGGACCATTCACTTGCGGTACAGAAGACGGTTGGAACCGGCGACTTGGCGCACGATGAATTGCTGCTTTTGGCTGACGGGCATTGTCTTCGTGATCAGGTCCTTGATGTTTGTCACGCGCGCACCGGATTTAATAATATCAATACCCGTGAAACCAGCCTTGAAACCCTGCTGGCTCTTGTTGCTGCGGGAGACGGGGTCACGCTGGTGCCAGAACTGGCAATGCCACATAACAACCGGGAGATTGTCATGCGGCACGAGAAGACAGGCACCACGCACAGAACCGTGCGTCTTGCCTACCGGGTGAGCAGTCCCCGATCACAATTGCTGACCAGACTGGCATCTCTAATCCGGATGAGTGTAGCGGATTCAAATGTCAAAGTTATAGACTAGAAGTTCTGATCCTGAACTCAGGCGGCGACCAGATGACCGTCTTCCAGTTTGACGACGCGATCCATTTTAGCAGCCAGCACCGGATTGTGGGTTGCGATCAGGGCAGCCAGATTGGCGCCTCTGGCAAGGTTCAGCAACACTTCAAACACATCATCCGCTGTGTGGGGATCAAGGTTACCTGTAGGTTCGTCGGCTAGCAGAAGTTTTGGCGATGCCGCAATGGCGCGGGCAATGGCAACACGTTGTTGTTCACCACCCGACAGGCGGGCCGGACGGTGGGATTCGCGCGCTTGCAGCCCCATCCAGTTCAGTAACTCACTGGCCCGCAGGCGCGCCTGTTTTCGGGGAATTCCGGAAATGATTTGTGGTATCGCTACATTCTCCAAAGCTGAAAACTCAGGCAGTAAATGGTGGTATTGATAGACAAACCCCAGGGTGTCGCGCCGAACCCTTGTGCGCTGATCATCGTTCATTGCAAAACACTGTTCCCCGGCAATATAGATTTCACCGCCATCAGCGCGTTCCAGCAGGCCGGCGATATGCAGAAGTGTTGATTTACCCGCACCCGACGGACCGACAAGGCCAACGATTTCACCGGGGCTGATTTCCAGATCAACCGACTTCAGGATTTCAAGATTTTCCCGCCCCTGATGAAACGTGCGCGAAATGCCCATCAAAGCCAGCACAGGTTTGATGTCAGGCGAGACAATCGTATTGCCGGAAATCATTGCCGGATCATTCATATCGCAGCGCCTCCGCCGGATCGAGACGGGCTGCGCGCCAGGACGGGTATATGGTCGCCAGGAACGACAGCACCAGTCCCATCGAGACGATGGCAATGACTTCGCCAAAATCTACAATTGCCGGAAGTTGCGACAGGAAATAAATCTCGGCGGCAAACAGTTCGCTGCCCGTCAGGCCCTGAATCCACTGACGGATCGATTCAATATTCTGTGCGAACGACAGACCCAGTCCAAATCCGGCCATGGTGCCGATGGTGCCGATACTGGCCCCGGCGATGAAGAAAATGCGCATGATCGAGCCGCGCGTCGCCCCCATGGTCCGCAAGATGGCGATATCTCTGCCCTTGTCCTTAACCAGCATGATCATTGACGAAATCACATTAAAGGCGGCGACAACAATGATCAGCGTCAGGATCAAAAACATGACATTGCGTTCAACCTGAATGGCATTGAAGAAACTGGCGTTGGCGCGCTGCCAGTCATGAACGCGAAATGTTGCACCAGCTTCTCGCGAAACGGTGCGAACCATGCCGGGCGCGTTATCCGGGTTTTCTATGAAGATTTCCAGATTAGTGATAGCACCGGGCAGTTTGAAATAAAGCTGTGCGGCTTCGATTGGCATGAAGATAAAGCTGGAATCGTACTCAAACATACCGATCTGGAATGTCGCGGCAATTCTATAGGCTTTCAGTCTCGGTACTGTACCGAAGGCGGTAACCGAACCCTTGGGCGAAATCAGGGTGATCTTGTCACCGACAGCGACACCCATTTTCCGGGCCAGCCTGTCGCCGATGACCAAACCGTCCTTGCCGCCAAAATTTTCAAGCGATCCGCTTTGAAGGTTCGATGAGATGATTTCACGTCCCCGCAGGTCATCGGGATTGAGTGCGCGGACGACGGCGCCCTGGGCGACGTTTCGGGCGGTCACCATGACCTGCCCCTCGATCATGGGTGACACGGAAACCACGCCGGGCAGTTTTTTCAACCGGGCCGCCAGTGGATCGTAATTTTCCATCCGCCCGGCAGCACCATAGACGCTCATGTGCCCGTTCAGGCCGAGAATACGCGACAGCAATTCCTGGCGAAACCCGTTCATCACCGACATGACGATAATTAATGTCGCCACACCCAAGGCAATTCCCAACAGGGAAAACCATGCAATGACGGATATGAAACCTTCCTGACGGCGCGCGCGCAGGTATCGAAACGCCATCATCCATTCAAATCGCGAAAACAAGACGGGTTATCCCCTTTTTTGGTTTGGCCCGATCAGGCCGTCAATCTGGACAGAGCCGCTTCCAGACTCAGTTCTTCGCGCTCACCGCCCTTGCGGTTTTTCAACTCAACCACACCGTTTTTCAAACCGCGCGGACCGATTATCAATTGCCACGGCAAACCAATCAGATCCATGTCGGCGAATTTGGCTCCGGCGCGGGTTTCGCGATCATCATAAAGGACGTCAATACCCTGATCTTTCAGGGTTTTGTAAATATCATCACAAGCTTTATCACAATCGGCGTCGCCAGCTTTCAGGTTGATCAGTCCGACATGAAATGGCGCAACCGATTCCGGCCAGATTATACCGTTGTCATCATGAGATGCTTCGATAACCGCAGCGACAAGTCGGGAAACACCAATTCCGTATGACCCCATCTCAACCAGAACCTCTTCGCCATCCGGGCCGCTGACCTTGGCACCCAGAGGTTCGGAGTATTTGGTGCCAAAATTGAAGATGTGTCCGACCTCGATGCCGCGGGCGACAACCAGATCGTCACCAAGCGCTGCTTCAGCCGCTTCGTCGCGTTTGTCATCAGTGGCGGCGTATTTTGCGGTGAAGTTGTCGACAATGGGTTGAAGGTTGTCGTCGTAATCAATATCGGCACCGAGATTCATGCCCAAAAAATCTTTATGGCAGGCAATCTCGCTCTCGCCGGTATCTGCGACAATCAGGAATTCATGGCTCATGTCGCCGCCAATCGGACCGGTGTCAGCGGCCATGGGGATGGCCTTCAGGCCCAGTCGTTCATAGGTCCGCAGATACGATACGAAAAATTTATTATAGGATCGCCGCGCTTCATCTTTCGAAATGTCGAAGGAATAAGCGTCTTTCATCAGAAATTCACGGCCGCGCATGACGCCAAACCGGGGGCGGACCTCGTCTCTGAATTTCCACTGAATGTGATACAGCAATTGCGGCAGGTCGCGATAACTCTTAACTGAGCCGGCAAAGATTTCGGTGATCTGTTCTTCGTTCGTTGGGCCGTAGAGCATATCACGGTCGTGGCGATCTGTGATCCGCAGCATTTCAGGTCCGTAGTCGTCATATCGTCCACTCGCCCGCCACAAATCTGCTGATTGAATTGTTGGCATCAGTACCTGCTGACAGCCCATGGCGTCCTGTTCTTCACGGACGATCCGGTCAATATTTTCGAGCACTTTGAAGCCCAGTGGCAGCCATGAATAAATACCGGCACTCGCCTGACGGATCATACCGGCGCGTAACATCAAACGATGGGAAACGACTTGTGCTTCAGAGGGCGTTTCCTTCAGGGTCGGCATGAAATATCGGGTCAGGCGCATGGCAAACCTTATGCTGTTCGTGGGCAAGCGTGATGTCGGGAATCGACAAGGGAACTTATGAAATAAGGGGAGTAATGTCTATCACCGCGATCCAGAGAACATAAAAAGGCAGCAGAAAACGCACTGAACCGCAAAACACGACAGGGCCACCAATCAATTGAGACCGGGCAACCTAAAAAAGTTGAAAGGGCTGGATCGCCAGCAATACCGGAAACGAACAAAGCGCGGTAACGTAAATCAGGTTTGTCATCTTAAAGTCCACTTCTGTGGGAAGGCCAGTTTTCTATTCCCAATATTGATCAGGAAGTCTAACAAAAGGTTAATTCGGTTCGGAGGCAGGCGGACTGGTCCTTATTCTGCTGGAAGGAAACATCAAGGTTACAGTCGTTCCCGCGTTGATCTTGCTCTCAATTCTCAGTTCACCTTGATTTAACGACATCAATTCATTGCAGATCGCGAGCCCCAGACCAACACCGGTATGGTTGCGTGTCCACGAATCGGCGACCTGTCCAAAAGGCTGTAATACTCGGTCAATATCCTCCTCCGCAATTCCCAGTCCGGTATCGCTTACCGCAATTTCAAGATTGCCGGACTCAGTAATTTTCATTGTTACCCGAATTGTACCCCTGCTTGGTGTGAACTTGGTCGAATTTGAAAGCAGGTTGATCAGAATTTGCAAGATGTTGCGGGGATCGGCGAGAAGAATATAAGGTTTGTCGGGAGCCTGGAATTCAAAGTCTATTTCGGTATCTGTTGCCTGATTACGGGCAATTACCAGACTTGTATTGACCATCTCGGTCAGGTCAATCGGCAATATATCAGGTTTCAAGCTTCCTTCATCAATTCGAGAGATAGTAAGCAGGTCATTGATGAGTTTCAGCAGAAAATGGCTGGATGTTCCAATATTTGATGCATATTCCCGGTATTTTTGTATGTTGATTTCACCGAGAATTTCATTTGAGATCATTTCGGAAAATCCGATAATTGAATTCAGTGGGGTCCTCAATTCATGGCTCATATTGGCCAGAAATTTGGATTTGGCGTTGTTGGCTTCCTCAACCTCACGAAGTGTCCGGTTCAGGGCATCAATTTTTTCGAGATCAGCTGTGACGTCATCCTGAATGCTGACAATGCCTCCGTTGGACGTTTTCCGGTCACGCGTTTTAATTCGCCGACCATCGCTTAATTGGACAACCAGCTCCCCTTTCAGTTTCGTGCGGTACTGACTTTTTTTATCAAGGTACTGGTCAGCAGTCTGGTCTCCGACAACAACATTGTTTCGTGCAATATCAAGCTCCCCAAGTTCGCGAAAATGCACACCCGGTTCGGTCTCTTCCAGACTATAATTGTACAGGTCGCGGAAATTCTGGTTACACATTACCAGTTTTCCATCAGCTCCGTATATGACGAGGGCTTCGGAAATGTTTTCAATCGCATCGATCAGAATGTCTTTCAGGTCATCGGGAGCGTTTTTTTTCAACGGAATGAACTCTTAAAAGGTATGGGTGGGCAGACACGGTTGGCAATTCTATTTTGACGCTATCGAAGGAGGGTTAAAAATTTTACTGACGGTCCGCAGTGATAATGACTCATAGAGACTGCATACGGCAAGAAGCTTGCTCCGTGGCGATACGGGGCATCAAAAGGCGTGTGCGAGCTCTATGGGTTATTATCATTGCACCTTGGTATTAAATGTCGGCACCATACATTTTCTGATCGACATCCATCCAGGGAGGATCAAGACTGGCTATTTTTTTGTAAACCGGACACTCCTCCCGGTGAACACCCGGCAGGTACCCCGTACTCATTAAAAATTCGCCGGTAATCTCTCCGCCTGTGAATTTGAAGGTCTTTTTGAATAATTTTACCCATTCGGTTTTGGAAAGCGGGTGATGCATAGCGATCCAATCAGCGAAGCTGCCATGAGAAGCGCGCATTATCTGAATACGTTTGGCATTTTCGATAATAGCATTTATTTTCAGGCGGTTGCGGATGATGCCTTCATCATTTAACAGGCGTTCAATATTACCATCATCGAAGGCAGCAACCTTATCGACAGAAAATCCGGCAAAAGCGTTGTTCAGATTTTGGCGCTTTTTGAGAATGAGTATCCATGACAATCCGGCCTGCATGATTTCCATGGCAAGGCGTTCAAACAGGACGGTTTCGTCGGATGTCGGAAAACCGTATTCAGTATCGTGATATGGCCCGTGGAATTCATGACCGGGGGCAACATCACAATACCACGTCATTTGCCCGCCTCCGTCGACAGGGCCAGAATCATGCTCAGTTCGGCATAAGATCGATTACTTTCCAATGCCCACTCATTGAATTGTGCCTGCATCAGTTTGCGGCCGGTTTTGCTTTTTCCGGCATTGTCCAGACCGCACCAGTGGTTAAGGCCGCGAATAACATCATTGCTCATGGTAAACGTGTCCTTGCCAACCATGCGAAGGAAATACGGAGCGGAATTTCCGCCCAGATGTTTGAACCGTTTTCCAAGCTCCTCCCACAGACCGACAATATTGTCGCAGGGCCAGTCGGCCAGAAAGGCACCAACACTGCCGCATTCAGAAGCAATATCCCGTATTGCGGAAGCGTTATGAAACGTTGCCTTTATCTTTCCGCCGTGACGAATAATCCGGCTGTCACCCAACAACCGGTCCAGGTCTTCTTCGTTCATGAAGCCAACTTTGGCTGGATCAAATCCATGAAATACCTCTTCAAAGGCCGGCCATTTGCCACGGACCAGGTCGTGTTTCAGGCCCGTTGAAAAAACCCGAAACGACATGTGCGACAAATAGCGATCATCGGAAAGCTTACGCAATTTGTCTGCGCTTACCCGTTCGGGAAGCCGGTTCTTGATTCCTTCTTCACCAAGGCGTTTGGTTGCTGCTTCGTGGATGGTTTTAAAATCTGTCACCGGTCCTCCTATACGGGAACGCGAAAAGAGATCATGCCGGATGTGGCGACCAGATAATAAACCCCCAGCAAAGCTGCCGAGATTACGGACGTAATCCCCAGTTTCATGACCATTCGGCCCTTGGCTGGCGACCCGGGGTCTTCGCCGGGCATCAGATCATCGGGGTTTACCTGTGAAATACCCCACGGCAGAACCATGAACAGGACCAGCCACCAGATGATGATATAGACGACAAGTGATTCGGTAAAAGTCATTTAAATTTCCGTCTAGGCCTGTTCAAGTTCGACCAGGGTTCCACATAAATCTTTCGGATGAAGAAACAGAACCGGTTTTCCATGAGCACCGATTTTTGGTTCACCACTGCCAAGCACGCGCGCACCTTCTGCGGTCAGTCGGTCTCGGGCACCGATGATGTCATCAACTTCATAACAGACATGATGCATGCCACCAGAAGGGTTTTTATCGAGAAAAGCCTGTATGGGGGAACCCTCACCCAATGGCTCCAGTAACTCGATCTTGGTGTTTGGCAGTTCGACAAATACCACCGTAACCCCATGATCCGGTTCGGCCTGAGGTTTGGAAACGGTTGCGCCGAGGGCGTTCCTGTAGGTGGCGATGGCCGCGTCAAGGTTCGGAACGGCAATGGCGACGTGATTCAATCGACCTATCATGGTTTCTCCTTAGGGTTAGTCTACACGCACGACATGGATCGTGGTGACAGGTTTTTTATCCAGTGAATTCCTGAAATGTCGACGGACTGCAATGCGCACGACTTCGGATATTCTGCTATCATCGCGCTGGTCCGACGGTGACGCTCCTTTTGCCGCCCGCCGCGCAACTTCACAGGCTTCAATCAGCAAGGGGTCGTCCATCGTTTCAAATAGCCCGGTTGTTGTCACCTGAGGCGGTGCTGCAAAATGTCCAGCAGCATCGATAATAATCGTCATCGTTGCGGTTCCGTGCCACATGGCCCTGACTCGACTTTTATGGATTTCACTATCAATGGAAACCATCCGGTTGCCTTCCTGCGACAGGCGACCGGTCGGAACTTGCGCGACGACTTCGGCATTTTCAGGGGCAAGCCGAACCATTCCACCATTTTCAGTAATCACGGCGGTTTCCACCTGGCATTCAAGTGCCAGCCTTGCGTGTTCACGAAGATGGCGCAGTTCGCCATGAACAGGCACGGATATTCTGGGTCGGACCAGTTGATACATTTCCACCAGTTCGTCGCGTGCAGGATGCCCGGATACGTGGATGAAGCGATCCTTGGGCGTGATGATCCGCACACCCCGGCGGATCAACTGATTAATCAAACGCCCAATTGAGACCTCGTTGCCAGGAATCATGCGTGATGAAAAAATGACCGTGTCCCCCTCGCCCATGGAAATGGTCGAATGATCGCCAGCGGCGATCCGGGACAAAGCGGCGCGCGGTTCCCCTTGTGAGCCGGTGCATATAACCAGCATGTTCTCATCAGGAAGGTACCCGGCGTCCTCCTGATCTATAAAAGAGGGCGTATCTGCCAAATACCCGTTGTCACGGGCCGCGCGCTCTATGCGTTTAAGCGACCGTCCGGCGGAGACCACGTCTCGACCATTGGCCCGAGCAGCGGCTGATACCGTCTCGAGCCGGGCGACGTTACTGGCAAAGCAGGCAACCGCGACCTTGCCGTTGCATTCGCCAATTGCCGCCGTCAGGTTTTCCAGAAGGTCGGCTTCGGAACCCGACTCGCCCGGATTAAAGACGTTGGTCGAATCACAGACGATTGCCAAAACCCCTTCGTCACCCAGTTTCCTGAGCGCATCAATATCTGACGTTGCGCCGGTTACCGGGTCGGGATCAAACTTCCAATCGCCGGTATGAAGGACCGTGCCCAGTGCGGTGCGGATAACGACAGCGTTGGGTTCCGGGATAGAATGGGTCAGGGTGATCAGTTCAAGGTCGAACGGCCCGATTGAAA
The DNA here is from genome assembly GCA_021775105.1 of Rhodospirillales bacterium. GTDB lineage: Bacteria > Pseudomonadota > Alphaproteobacteria > Rhodospirillales > Casp-alpha2 > JAJFIJ01. Next base: position 23,960 of record JAJFIJ010000357.1, read on the forward strand.
AACTGCCGCTCAAGGGGATGATCGTGACGTCGACCTGATCTTCCAGACTGGCTTCAATCAACTTTGCCCTCAAGATCGAGGCCGTGAACGGGGTTGCGTATATCGGGCATTTGAGACGAGGCCAGAGATACGGAACAGCACCAAGATGATCTTCATGGGCGTGGGTCAGAATCAGGCCCAGCAGTTTGTCGCGCCGGGATTCGATGTAAGCCGGATCTGGCGTGATCAGATCAACGCCTGGCATCGTGCCATCGTTAAAAGTGACACCCAGATCAACCATAATCCATTGTTCGTTGTCTCTTGGCCCAAGACCATAGAGATTGAGATTCATGCCTATCTCACCGGCACCACCCAATGGCAGAAAGACCAGTTCGTCTTCGTCAGATGCGTTCATAATTGATTGCGCCGATAGATGGAGAGCAGGCCACGAAGCGTCAGGTCGGAATCTGCCGTCTCAATGACGTCGCAGTATTCGGCAAACAATGGTGCCAGTCCACCTGTTGCAATGATACGTAAATCGGCTTCGCCAAATTCTTCGCGGATGCGCAATACCATCCCTTCAATCATGCCGATGTAACCCCAGAAGGTGCCGGACAGCATGGCTTCGACCGTGCTGCGCCCAATCACCTTGCCGGGCCGTGTAACCGCGACACGGGGCAACTGGGCTGCGGCTTGATGAAGAGCTTCAAGACTGAGATTAATACCCGGTGCAATCGCTCCTCCTTCGTATCCACCATCTCTGGCAATCACATCGAAGGTCGTCGCGGTACCAAAATCTATGACAACCAATGGCCCCGGATAGCATTCGTGCGCAGCGACCGCATTGACCAGCCGGTCGGCACCAACTTCTTCCGGTCGATCAATACGTACGGGAAGACCAAGGTCAACACTATCCTCACCAATCACAAGCGGTTCACAGTCAAAATACTTGCGGCTCAGTGTCTTCAGCGAAAACAGGGTCGCGGGAACAACAGTGGCGATGATGGACGCTGATATATCGCTGCGTTGCAGTCCGGCCATCTGCATCAACTGTTCAAGCCAGATCCCGAATTCGTCAGCTGTCCGGTTACCATCGGTCGAGGAGCGCCACTCACCCTTGACGCTGCCATCGTCGCCGAACACGGCAAATACGATATTGGTGTTGCCCGAATCAATTGCCAAAAGCATGATGGGTTCTCAGCCGTTGGTTGGAAAATAAACGTCACCCGCCGTAATCCGGCGTTCAGTCCCGTTATCGTCAAGGATCAGCGCGCCATCTTCAGCCATATCCTTGAAGATAGCGTTTATTGTCTCATTCTCAAGGCGAACTTCGATTGCCTCGCCTTTCCCCTTGCAGCGCCATAACCAGTTCTGGCGGACCGGATCGAAGCCATCACTGAGCCAGCGATTGGTCCAGGACAGAAAACTTCTGGTGTAGGCCTCAAGCACCTCTTCGACGGTATTGGGGAATCCTTCAAAGCGAAGTGAGGTCGCTGGAACCTCGGTATTTTCAGGGTGCCATTCAACATTCAGACCCATACCAAGAATGATCCAGTCCGCTGGTGTTCCGCCTGCACCGCCTTCTGATTCGAGCAAAATGCCGGCCACTTTCTTGTCGTTCAGCAATACATCGTTGGGCCATTTGCAATGCACCTGATGTCCGGTCGGGCCGATGTTACCGAGCGCATCGTAGACCGCAAGAGCGGCAATAAAACTGAGTTGTGCCGCTTCGGAGATCGGAATGTCCGGGCGCAGGATTAGCGATGTATAAAGGTTACCCTTCGGGCTTTCCCAGTCCCTGCCTCGTCGACCGCGTCCGGAAGTTTGCTCAAGAGCCCAGATCAGGGTGCCATCAGGTGCCGTCTCTTCACCTTCAGCAGCCAACCGTTTGGCTTCCGCGTTTGTACTGCCGACGGACTCAAGCGAGATCAGGTTATAGACGCTCGGAAGCCTGGGGATGTAGGTCATCCTGCGAACAGGGATGCTGCTGCCGTTTTTGCCGTTTCCATAATGGGTGACGGATAGAGGAAAAACAGCACGATAATCAGGCAGGTAATTCCGATAACCGCACCAAGTTCTTTTTCGACAGGCGTGTCGAGGGATTCTTCCAGACTATCGAAATAGACCACCCGAATAACCCGCAAATAGTAAAATGCACCAACAACGCTGGTCAGGACGCCGATCACCGCCAGACCATATAGATGGGCGTCGACCGCTGCCATAAAGATCACCAGCTTGCCGGCAAATCCAGCCAAGGGCGGTATGCCTGCCAGCGAGAACATAAACACCGTAATGGCAGCAGCCAGCAACGGATGGGTTTTCCCAAGGCCTGCCAGATCACTGATATTTTCGACCATGCGATCTCCTCTTCGCATACAGAGGATGCAAGCGAAGGCACCGGTATTCATCACCAGATAGATCGCGAGATACACCAGAACACCGTGAATACCCGCTTCATTACCAACAGCTATACCAATCAACGCATAACCGACATGCCCGATTGAGCTATAGGCCATAAGTCGTTTGATATTTTTCTGGTTAATCGCGGCAAAGGCACCAAGCACCATCGAAGCGATAGAGACAAAGACAACGATCTGTTGCCATTCAGCAACCAGTTCTCCAAAGGGACCAACCATAACCCGCATGAACAGGCCAAGAGCGGCAATTTTTGGCGCTATAGCGAAAAACGCGGTAACCGGTGTCGGGGCACCTTCGTAAACGTCCGGTGTCCACATGTGGAACGGAACAGCGGAAACCTTGAACGCCAGACCCGCCAGAATAAAGACGATACCGAAGATAACGCCGAGGTTAGCCCCTTGGTCACCCGCCTGTTTGAACAGTTCGGCCAGTTGATCGAAATTGGTTGATCCGGCAAATCCGTAAATCAGGGAGCTGCCATATAGCAGCATGCCCGATGCCAGTGCACCAAGGACAAAATATTTCAGGCCGGCTTCCGTTGATCGAGCGTCGTCCCTGCGGAATGCCGCCAGCACATAAAGCGACAGACTTTGCATTTCCAGACCAACATAAAGCGAAATCAGGTCGTTGGCGGACAACATCATCATCATGCCGAGGGACGCGAAAATAATCAGAATCGGGTATTCAAAGCGCGCCATTTCATGACGGGTGAGGAACCCCTGAGCGATTATCAGGGTTCCGGCGGCCCCAATCAGAATCAGAATTTTGCAGAATATGGCAAATGAGTCGCTGATGAACATGTCGCCGAAAACCAGCACACGGGCTGCACCGACGTTGATAACCATCATCATTGCGAGACCAAGGCAGATCACCGTCAACCACGATGTCAGACGCGCCGTCTTGACTTCGCCTTCCGCGCCATCGGCTTTCTGGAATACACCGAACATCAACAGAACCATGATGATCACTGCCAGAAACAATTCCGGCATGGCTGGAACCAGATTGGGAACTTGTGCCATTGGCATTGCCATCGTCTCCTTAGTTTCCGGCGATCGACTGACCGCTGGCGGCCAGTGCGGTTTCAACCTGGGTCAGCAGGTTTTCGACGGAAACATGCATGAAATCGAGGAATGAGGACGGATAAATCCCCATCCACAGTGTCAGAATGATCAGCGGGGCAAAAACGGCCCATTCCCGCGGGCTCATATCCTTGATTTTCATCAGTGATTCCTTGGTCAGCTGACCGAAGATAACGCGACGATAGAGATAAAGCATATACGCAGCGCCCAGAATAACGCCCAACGAAGCAAGTGCCGCGACCCAGGTGTTGACCTGGAACAGACCAACAAGAACCAGGAACTCGCCAACAAACCCGCCCGTACCCGGCAAACCGACCGAGGCCAGCATAAACAGCATGAAAATCAGCGAGTAGGCCGGCATTCGGTGAACAAGTCCGCCGTAGACGGCAATTTCACGACTATGGATGCGGTCATAAACAACACCAACGATCAGGAACAGCGCTGCCGATACAACGCCATGCGACAACATCTGATAGATCGCCCCTTCGATGCCCTGAATGTTCATCGTGAAGGTGCCTGCCGTGACAAACCCCATGTGAGCGACAGATGAATAGGCTATCAGCTTTTTCATATCGACCTGCGCCAGCGCCACCAGCGAGGTGTAGATCACGGCGATAATACTGAGCGTAAAGATCAACGGCGTGAACATGACGCTGGCTTCGGGGAACATGGGCAGCGAGAATCGCAGGAAACCATACCCGCCGAATTTCAGCAAGACACCGGCCAGAATGACGGAGCCGGCTGTCGGTGCCTCAACGTGTGCATCAGGCAACCAGGTATGGACCGGCCACATTGGCACCTTGACGGCGAATGACGCCAGGAAGGCCAGCCACAACCAAGGTTGCATGCCTGTCGGGAAGCTGTGCGTCATCAACTCAACCATGTCGGTGGTGCCGGCATCGAAGTACATCGCCAACATGGCGATCAACATCAGTACAGAACCCAGCAAGGTATAAAGGAACAGCTTGAAGGCCGCATAAACCCGTCTGGTGCCGCCCCAGATGCCGATGATCAGGAACATCGGGATCAGCACGGCTTCGAAGAAGATATAGAAGACAATCAAATCGAGGGCACTGAACATGCCAATCATGAAGGTTTCCAGAATCAGGAACGCGATCATGTATTCCTTCACACGTTCCTTGATGGATTCCCAGCTCGCCAGAATGCAGATCGGAGTCAGCAGTGTGGTCAGCAGGACAAACAGCAAGGATATGCCATCGACACCCATGTGATAAGAGATGCCGAACTCTGGCATCCAATCAACTTTTTCAACGAACTGGAAGTTGGCTGTCGACTGGTCGAACTTGAACCACAGGTAAAGCGAGACAAAGAAATTAATTGCCGAGGTCCAAAGCGCAGTCCAGCGGGAATTTCGCGCGACGATAGCGTCATCGCCCCTGATCGAGAGGATCAGAACAGCGCCGACTAACGGCAAAAATGTGAGCAGCGAAAGAATTGGAATGTCGCTCATGACGGGCTCACCCTACGTGCGTAAAAAGATACCAAGTGACGAGAACGACAACGCCGATCAACATCGCAAAGGCATAGTGATAAAGATAACCGGTCTGCAAGGCGGCAGCCCTTCTGGCGACATTACGGACAACGGCAGAAACGCCGTCCGGGCCAACGCCATCAATCAACAGGCCGTCACCGACCTGCCACAGACCGCGCCCCAGCTTGAAGGCGGGTTGGACGAACATCTTGTCGTACAGTTCGTCGAAATACCATTTGTTCAGCAGGAACTGATAAATTCCCTGGAATCTGGCAGCGATCACGCCCGGCAATCCCGGAGACAAGATGTAGAGAACATAAGCAAGCCCGATCCCGACAGCACCAACAACCAGCGGCAGGACTTTCACCCAGGTTGGAACATTCTGGGCGTTTTCAAGTGCCGGATGGCTGTCCAGAACAAGAATAGCGTTGCCCCAGAACTGCACCGTATTTTGACCAACGAAATTCTCATACCCGAGATACCCGGCGAAACTGGCACCGGCAGCCAGAACAACCAGCGGCAGGATGATTACCATCGGGCTTTCATGAACGTGTGCCATTACCTTTTCGTCAGCTCGTGGCGCGCCGTGGAAGGTCATGAACAGCAGTCGCCATGAATAGAATGCGGTCAGGAAAGCGGCGGTAATTCCCATCCAGAAAGCATACTGACCGATGCCTGTCTGGGACCCGTAAGCGGCTTCCAGTATAATGTCTTTGGAAAAGTAACCTGAGAAGGGTGGAATTCCAGCGAGGGCCAACGAACCAATCCACATCAGCGCGTAAGTCACCTTGATATGCTTCCAGATGCCGCCCATCTTACGCATGTCCTGTTCATCAGACATCGCATGGATGACGGACCCTGCGCCAAGGAACAGAAGTGCCTTGAAGAAACCATGGGTCATCAGGTGAAAAATCGCCGCCGGATAGGCCGAGACGCCGATGGCGAAGAACATGTAACCAAGCTGGCTGCAGGTCGAATAGGCAATGACGCGTTTGATATCGTGCTGGGTCAGACCGATTGTCGCGGCGAAAAACGCCGTCGCCGCGCCGACAATTGTGACCACAGCCAGCGCGATCGGCGCGTACTCGAACATCGGCGAC
>JAJFIJ010000358.1 GCA_021775105.1 Rhodospirillales bacterium
TGGCCTGGGGGCATCTCCCATGGCGTAGAAAAATTACGGGAAAAACTATCTCCTCAGACTCGGGGAGATCTAAAATGAATGCCTTGTTCAAGGTACACGGAATTTCAAAAAATTATGGTGGGGTTCGGGCGTTAAATGACATTGATCTTACTGTCGGGCGAGGCGAAATCCGTGGGATGATTGGTCCGAACGGAGCCGGAAAATCGACTTTCATTGACGTTGTCTCAGGTCGCACGTCTGGCGATGGCGCGGTCTTTCTTGATGGCGTAGACCTTTCGGGAAAATCCATTCAAGAGCGCCGATTAAGTGGCATGTCCAGATCCTTTCAGAGAACTTCTATTTTCCCGGAAATGAAAATTGGTAAACAGCTCGGGCTGGCAACGTATGCGTTCGGCGATAGCAATTTGATGGAAGTCACCGAAAGCCTGGGATTGGCGAACGTTCTTGATCGTAAGGCCAGCGAAGTCGGTTACGGGGAACAACGCAGGCTAGACTTGGCGCTTACGCTAATCGGGAAGCCAAAAATCCTATTGCTCGACGAACCGGCAGCAGGGCTTTCCCATGAAGATTCAATGGTTCTGGCTGATCATGTCATGAAGATTGCCAAACACATGAATGTTCCAGTCATCATTGTTGAACATGACATGGATATCATTTTCCGGATTTGCGACTCAGTGACGGTTTTGGAAACCGGCAAAAAGCTGGCTGAGGGCACGCCGGACGAAGTTCGTCAAAATCCGGCTGTGAAATCCGCCTATCTGGGAAGCATGGCATGAGCCTAATTCTCAAATATGAAAACGTTCATGCGTATTACGGGAAAGCTCACGTTTTGCACGGGGTTGATCTTGCCGTCAATAGTGGAGACCGGGTTGCCTTGCTAGGTCGGAACGGTGTCGGCAAGACGACCTCGGTTAACGCTCTTCTGGGTATTTCAGATATTCGCAATGGTGCGATAACCATCAAAGATAAAGAATACAAAAAACCACATCATTATACAGCAGCCAGGCATGGAATATCCGTTGTCCAGCAGGGCAAGTTCATTCTGGGTAATCTCAGCGTTGAAGAAAACCTGAGATTAGGCGCCGCTGTCGGACGCAAAGGGCAGTGGACTCTCGAAACCGTATATAACCTCTTTCCTATCCTGCTAGAGCGAGCCAACACACCTGGCACCTCCCTTAGCGGTGGGCAACAGCAAATGTTGGCCATAGGTCGCGCCCTTATGGCCAATCCAGAGCTTCTGATTCTCGATGAACCGAGCGAGGGCCTTGCCCCGGTCATCATCGAAGAATTGGGGGAAGTCTTCTGCCGCCTTGCGGGAGAAGGAATCGCAATTTTCCTGATCGAACAAAACCTGCATTTGGTGCGTCAAGTCGCCGAACGCTACTACGTCATGACCAAAGGTAAAATTGTGGAAGAAGGGATGTTGGAGAGCCAATCCATTGAAGAGCTCCAGCATCATGTATCAGTATAAATTCCAACCATGCCAAATAGGGAGGCAATCAAATGTTAAATAGACTTAAACACACACTGCTACTCAGCGCCGCCGCGTTGCTCACTCTTGCATCCACTTCGGTGCAAGCGGCAGAATCGATCAAAATAGGCCTGGTAACGTCCCAGACCGGACCTTACGCCGTTCTTGGTGAACAGGTTAAACGCGCCGTCGAATTTTCCGTCAACGAAGCCAATGCCAATGGCGGAATTGATGGCCGTAAAGTGGAACTTAAAATGGGCGACACGGAAGGAAATCCTGAAGCTGGCCGCAGAGCTGGCGAAAAATTGGCTCTCGGAGGACACAATATATTGATTGGCACCATTTCCTCTGCAGTTGGCCTAGCCCTATCGACGCAACTTGATCGCTGGGACGCCATGTATGTTTCCGTGGTCAACAAGAGCCCAAAAATAACTGGTGAATCCTGTCATGCCCGTATGTTCCGGGCAAATCATACAGATGACATGGACTTGGCCATCGTTTCACCTTGGTTGAAAGAACAGACCGAGACTGAATGGGGCGTTTTGGCTGCTGATTATGTTTGGGGCCGTGGTTCGGCTGCGGGCTTTAAGAATGCCGCTGCAGCAGTCGGCAAGAACGTTAAGATCGAAGTATATCCGCCGCTTGGCACCAAAGATTTCGCACCGTATATCTCTCAGCTGATGGATTCCGGCGTCAAGGGTCTGTGGATTGCCGTTTCCGGTTCCGACGCTATCAACCTGGCTAAACAAGCGCGTCAGTTTGGTGTTTTCGACAAGATTAAAGTTGTCGGCCACAACTTCGCGGTTTCTTCCACGATCAAAGCGGTCGGTAAGGACGTTGTTGGTGTCTGGGGTAATGTCAACTACTCGCCGACCGTCGACAACGCAATGAATAGGGCCTTTGTTGAAAAGTGGGCAAAAGCATATAGCGGCGATCTTCCCACAGCATATGAAGGTGAGGCTTACTTTGGTATGCAGATGATCTATGCAGCCGTTAAAAAAGCCAATTCCGTAAAACCGGGTGACATTTCGAAAGTCATGTCCGGCCTTGAAGCCAACACCATTTTTGGTCCGGCTCAAATTCGTGCAGCAGACCATCAGGCCAATATGCCTAACTACTTGGGTCGGGTTGAAAAATCTGGATCCGGGTATTCAATGGTTGTGAAGCAGACATTTTCCGCGGATGTGGCGTCGCCTCCTCCGTCCGGCGCGTGCAAGCTTTAAGAACAGGAGATCTACGTTGCGAACACTTGTGACAGGCGCAAGTAAAGGGATTGGGCGAGCCGTAGCATTACGGCTCGCCGTTCCCGGCGCCATGCTCGGCCTTTGCGCTTCGAGTAACAGTGAAGAGCTTGCTCAAGTTGTGAGCAAGGCTATTTCGCAGGGGGCGGATGCAATTGCTGTAACGGGCGATCTGGCTGCTCCCGATGTGCCTGGAAGAATTGCCGAACAAACAATAGCAACCTTTGGCGGTCTGGATAACGTCGTCAGCAACGCCGGAATTTCCATCCCGTCACCTTTGGCGGAAACATCAATTGACGACTGGGATCACGTCTTTGCAGTTAATGTGCGTGCTGCATTGTTATTGGCGCAGTCCTGTTATAGCGAACTGAAGAAGTCTCACGGATGCTTTCTCGCCATTGCATCAATGTCGGGTGTGCAGCCGTATCAAGGTATGGGGCCGTATAGCCCATCCAAGGCGGCGTTGATCATGCTGGTTCGACAATTAGCTCAGGAGTGGGTCGGCGACGGCATCAGGGTCAACGCCATTTCTCCCGGACTCTTTCGCACGGCCCTAACGGAAAAAATTTATGCCGATGAAGAGATAACAAAAAAACGTGAATCCTTGGTGCCGGCCAAACGTATTGGTGACCCGGTGGAAGATCTCGCGGGTGTGGTCGAATTTCTCCTCTGCTCGCAATCCAATTATCTCAGCGGGCAAAACATTGTTGTCGATGGCGGTCTGATCGATTCGATTCAAAGTAATATTGCCGGTCGCCCGGCGACAAAAGGCTGATCAGAAATGATTTTCCCAACACCAAGGCCGGAAACGACGGAACTTTATTACGCTGCCGCGTACTGGCGTCACGAGACAATCCCGCAGTTGTTTGAAAAAACTGCGGTGAACTATCCGGACAGGATCGCGCTTTCAGACGCTACTGGCAGGACCATTTCCTATAAAGAACTGCACTCACATGTCGAAAGTATCGCAGCCTACCTGGTGAAATCAGGTCTGAGCGAAGGCGACATTGTTACCATTTGCGCCCCGAACTGGTGGCAAACCGTTGTCTCAATACTGGCGACAATTCGGATTGGCGGCGTCGTCAATCCCATTCCAATGACATACGGCTGGAAGGACGTAAAGTACGTTGTCGAAAAGTGCCAGAGCAAGGCCATCATTTTGGCGGGCAAGTTTAGAAGCTCCGATCTGACCGAGCATTTGGCGGATATCCTTTCCTCGACGAAGAATGACAAAACAATCATTCAGATTGGCGAGGGCAAAAATCAGGTTGGAAAAAACTTCGACGATTTGCTGGCCGAAGGCGTGTGCAACGTAGCGCTCCCTACCGAACCGGATAATGTTGCCGCCATTCTTTTTACGTCCGGAACGGAGTCCACGCCAAAAGGTGTTGTACACACCCACAATACCATTTTGTTTGGCGAGCGCTGTTTTATCGAGACACTGGAGCTGGATCATACAGATGTCTGTTTTATGGCTTCGCCCGTTTCCCATGCGACAGGATTTCTGCATGGCGTTGTTCTAACTCTCACCACGGGCGGTCAGCTATCGCTCCTGGATATTTTTACGGCTGCGGCGGCGGTCGAGCAGATGTTAAGAGACAATATCACCTGGACCATGGGGGCGACACCGTTTCTAAATGAAACAACACAGGAACTAAAGGCTCGGGGCGCAGGCTTATCCGCCTTGCGGTACTACCTCTGTGGCGGCGCCCCTCTGCCGGAAGTGGTGGTCCGCAAAGCCATGGACATTGGCATCCGCGTCTTGAGTGTCTATGGCTCGACTGAAAGCCCACCCCACACGGTTGTCTGGCCTTCTGACCCTCCTGAGAATGCCTGGTTAACCGACGGGCGCGCGGCTGGTCGTGGCATAGAGATTAGGATTGCAAGGGAAAATGGCGACCCCTGCGACATTGGTGAGGTTGGTGAACAGTGGTCGCGTGGCCCGAATACCTTTCTCGGCTATCTCGATGCGCCAGAAATTACGGCAAAGAGTTTGGATGCCGAGGGTTGGTATCATTCCGGTGATCTGGGCTATCAGCTTGAGGACGGCTCCATCCGTATTTCCGGGAGAATTAAGGACATGATCGTGCGCGCAGGTCAGAACATTGCTGCGCGGGAAGTCGAGGAATTACTGGTGAAAATTCCCGGCTGTCGTGAAAGCGCCGTGGTCGGCATTCCCCATGAGCGTTTTGGTGAAACCGGTGGCGCTGTTCTGGTCATGGAACCTGACTGTTTCGTCGGCGTCCAGGAAGTGTACGATTTTCTTGTCGCGCAGGGCGTCGCCAAATTTAAGATTCCGGAACGTGTCGAATGTTGGGATGAATTACCCAAGACGCCAAGTGGAAAAATTCAGAAATTTAAAATTCAAGAAATACTTAACGAAAAATTGCAGAAGAGAGGACCGCTACAGTGATCGAGGTACTCAATAGTGGAAAATTGAGCGAAATCGTGATGAATGATGCGCCAGTCAACGCCATCAGTGAATCCTTTTTGGCGGACTTCCATCGTGCCCTAGATACGGCTTTGGAAGCATCTCCGACGGCAATCTTGATACGCAGTGCGCGAAAGGTGTTTTGCGCGGGCGCCGATCTCAAAGGCATTCAAACGCTTTTTCAATCGGAAACCGGCGTCGACGACATGGTCACATATGTCCGAAAATTCCACGAGTTGTTCGACCGGATTGAACGGCTTCCCGCCGTCACCATGGCCGTGATCAACGGGGCGGCGCTCGGCGGCGGTCTGGAGTTGGCCCTTAGCTGTGACCTGCGCGTCGCCGCTTATGAGGCCAAGCTTGGTCTGCCGGAGGCCCGTGTCGGCATGATTCCTGGCGCAGGCGGCACGCAAAGATTGACGCGGTTATGTGGACCGGGTGTCGCAAACCGCGTCATTTTAGGCTGCGACATTGTCGATGGTATCGAAGCCACCCGTATCGGCCTTGTTGAAAAAAGCTATCCGCTCGAAGAGCTGGAAAGTAAATCGCGGGAATGGGCAACGGAAATCGCCGGGTTGGCCAAGCCTGCGCTCCTCGCTTCCAAGGATTGTATTGCCGCGTACTTCGATCCCGATATTAACGGCTTCGAACGAGAGCTTGAAAAACCCCATATCACCATGCCGTCGCAGGAAGCGAGAGACAGAATTTCCGCTTTCTTCGATAAATAAAACCACTCACACCACTCACTCAGAATAAGGAATAAAAATGGATATTACAGGTAAAGTCGCCCTGGTTACGGGCGGAGCATCGGGCATTGGCGCCGCGATCTGCAAGGCGCTTTCCGAGGTTGGCGGCAACGTCATTGTTTCCGATATCAACGAGGAAGACGGCCAACAGGTTGTCAAATCGATCCAGGATAACGGTGGTACTGCGTCGTTTTTGAAATTGGATGTTACCGATGACGCATCCATTGAAAACGCCACCGCCGGCATCGACAAAGAACATGGCAAGTTGGACATTTTCATCAGTGCCGCAGGTTGGGACATCATCGAACCCTTTATGAAAAACACCCCTGAGTATTGGGAGAAAATTATGGCTCTCAACTTCATGGGGCCAGTCAAACTGACACGTGCGGTTATTCCGCTCTTGATCAATGCCGAGGGCGGCAAAATTGTCATGATCAGCAGTGACGCCGGGCGCGTCGGCAGTTTTGGCGAAACCGTCTACTCCGGCGCCAAGGGTGGCATCATTGCGTTTACCAAGTCCTTGGCGCGTGAAATGACCAGGAACAAAATCAATGTGAACTGCGTCTGCCCCGGTCCGACAGACACACCGCTTTTCGCCTCCCAATCAGAAAAAATGAAGGAAGCGTTAACCAACGCAATTCCCATGCGGCGTATAGCTCAGCCGAGCGAAGTGGCCAATGGTGCCCTGTTTTTCGCATCTCCGCGTTCCTCTTTCTGCACTGGCCAGGTTCTCAGCGTCAGCGGCGGCCTAACGATGGTGGACTAAAATATGTTGGACGAAATCTATCTTGACGAAAGCACGAGCGAAATTCGCGAGATGGTTCGGCGACTGGCGGCTGATCATATTACGCCGCTTGCCGAATCCTGTGACGACGAAGACCGCTTTCCAGAAGAATTATTACCGATTCTTAGCGACGCTGGATTACTAACCATGCCCATGCCGGAAGAATACGGCGGCATTAACGCCAGCGCACAAATGTTATCGGTTGTTCTGGAAGAAATTGGATATTCCTTCGCCACCATGGGGCCTGTTCTGCTCTCAACCTATTCACCCCTGAAGATCGTCGCCGAGGCCGGAAAACCGCATCAGAAGGAAGTCTTTTTCAAATCGATGGCGTCAAAACCATCGATTGCCGCCTTCTGCCTGTCTGAACCTCATTGCGGTTCAGATGCCCGCGCCATGAAAACAATGGCGAAGAAAAAGGGTGATCGTTGGGTGATTAATGGGACAAAGCGTTGGATTACCAATGGCGCTGTCGCCGATTGGTATTTACTGTTTTCCCGGACCGGATCGGGAAAAAATGACTTTGCCGTTTTTGTCGTTCACAAAGACGCCAAGGGTCTGAGTTTTGGCAAACAGGAAAAAAAGATGGGCCTTAAGGGTGGGCCCATTTGCGACGTCATATTTGAAGACGTTGAAGTGCCGGA
>JAJFIJ010000359.1 GCA_021775105.1 Rhodospirillales bacterium
ATATCACGGGGAGTTTCTACGCGGATACCATCATCGGTGATGGCGCGGCCAATGTTCTGGATGGCGGGTCGGGGGACGACACGCTGTCGGGCGGGGTTGGTGATGATACGCTGATCGGTGGCGCGGGTAATGATACGGCGATCTATGAGGCCAACTCGGGGTCGTTCGATGTGGTCTGGGATCAGGCCAGCGGCACGGCGACGGTCAGGGATCTGAACGCCACGGCCTTTGGCGACGAAGGTACCGATACGCTGACCGGCATCGAGACGATTGTGTTTGACGGCGACGGCGTCGAGGTTGACCTGACCCGCGCGCCCGATGCGTATAATGCGATTGCCGAGATGGCGGGGGACGGGGTTGCCAGCTGGAAGCTGCATGCGGTGCCGTTTTCGGAAGTGGTTGATGGTACGACGGTGACCGAGACGCTGACGTTTTCGGCTGATCCCGATGTTTTGACGCCGGATGCGATCAGCACCGGGCTGGCGACATCGCTCGGCTTCGATACGGCCAATGGCGCTGTTTACGAGACAGCCAACGGACACGTTCAGGTAACGACGGCGGGGGACTATACCTATATCCCGGATGCGGGTTATACGGGCGAAGACAGCTTCAACTTCCGCGCCACCGACAGCCAGAACCGCACGGGCGGGGCGGCGATCACGGTCTATGTGGGAACCGCGGCCCCGGCGATCACGGAAGAGGATGTGATCAGTTACGACTTCTATGCAGGCGGGGCGGGCGACGACACGTTTGCAGGCGGACAGGGCAGGGACATCATGTCGGGCGGCGCCGGGAACGGTGTGCTCGACGGCGGCAGCGGCACGGACGTTGTCCAGTACGCGGGTGCGGCTGCGGATTTCGATGTGGTCTATAACGTGGTCGAGAACACGTTCACGGTGACGGATGATGTTCTGAGACCGTGGCCCCCAAAAACCAACGGGCGGGGCCGCGTAAGCTCAGGTTATGCGAGACAAAACCCCCTTGAATCGCGGCGAACGCCTCATTGTCACCCTCTCCCCCTTTTTGGCCCATGCCAAATGGTTGGCAATGTGGGAGAGGGCAGGGTGAGGGGGCTGCTTGAATATGAGCGGCGTAAGCCACCGCCTTCTACCCTTGAAGCGGAGCGTCTTATGATGCCGGTTTCCAACGACAACCGGGAGCTTCGTCATGCAGCCTGAACCGGGAAATATCGGTATTTATCGGTTTTTTCCCGGTAAATACCCGCCTGAAATACCGATAAATACCGATAAAAACAGATGTTTTCCGATAAAGTTTCAGTTTTCTGGAAACACGCCCGGACGGAGCCTTGCACGTCACCGATTTTCGGACGAAAGCAGACCCGTCATCGCCACCAAAATGCAACAAAATGTGCGTCATCGCACAAATTTGCCACCTGTTTTGCACAAAAGCACACATTTTACTGATTTGAAGAACCGCAGAAAACAGCGCTTTTCTTTGCCTGTTTCTACCAAAAAACCCCGAAATGTGTATTTTTGTGCGTCTTTGTGTGCATTTTCCGGTCCGAACGATAAATCTCTCGTATTAACAGGACCGGATTTTGCAAAAACACCACAAAACACAACAAAAGCCTACATTTTTGCGCAGGGTCGCACTTTTGATGTAAAAAACGGCGAATTTCTGCCGTTTTCTGTTATTCGAGGTGTTGGAAAAACACCACATTCACTCCAAAAAACAAAACATAGACAACCCAAACCTCTACACTTCTGGAAAGATGTAGGGGTAAGTCGGCGTGTCAAAAATGACGTTATCATTAAGGCACATCACTTGAAAACTGGCACAATCCCGGCCTTGGTGGCTACACGACAGAGTCATTTTGGCCCATGCCAAATGATTGGCAATGTGAGCGCAGCGACGTTGCGTCAGTTTTTAACGATCTTCAAAATGGCAATCAGCACATCCCGCCGACAGCGGGAGATAGACATATAGACTATAATAGGAAAAAAGTCAAGTATTTTCAGGAAATTTGGATCAACAAATGTAGTTATGGTAGTGATACACATCAAAGCGTGGTAAGTCCGTCGGGCGTACAAGGTTGATATCTAATAAGTAGAATCTCAGGAACACGGGAATGCGAACAAATGAGGGAAGATGGCGCAGCAGTTGCGCAAACTAACATAATGCCCAAGACGGGGCTGGTGAACGCGAAAAGCGGTAGCGTACAGATTCGCTTGGTAAAATCACCAGAAGAATTACGGGTGATGAATCAGGTGAGGAGCGAAAGGTAACATGTATACGGTCCCTGAAACTCCTGTCGGAACTCGACTGCCTGGAATCCTATTTTGGTATTTTCCCTTTGTCAGGTATTTGCCATCGAATATGTGTCGAGGCGTTAAAAAAACAAACATTCATATAACCTACGGTATATTCTCCTTGTCAGTTTATTCTGGGCTCATGATTTTATTTTCGATATTTGTCGGCATATTTTTTGAGCACCCCCTATGGCAACATTTTCAGGAAAGGTATTTCGGCGATCAAGCTCAAAATCTTGTCAGAGAGTATTTTTTACCGATGCGCGTTCCGTTTTATGGGCAAGAGTTGGGCAATGGAACCTTGGTTTACGAAGGAACATTTTATTCTGAGATTCTAGGTGTTCTTGTTGGGTTGTTTGTTGTGCTGAGGGCGGCACACGCCTTCTATAATAAGAAAATACATAAGCATATTTGTACTTATTCGATGTGGGATGACCCGCGAAATATTTTATTTGATTTTGTAATCAACAAGCTCGGTTGGTTTAAAAATTCTACGAACTCCCAGTATAATCGGGTGCTGCTTGAATCTGGTCTTCAGTTGATTGTGGTACTGATCCTTCTGAAATTTTTATCTTTAGAATTTTATTTTTCGGCAACTGTGATCAGTAGCCTAATTCTATTCAAAGCAGTTTTTATTGTTTCTATGAAACTGGGGTTGGGAAAGCTTTCTTTGAGCGATCAAGAAACCTTATTAACTCACAACCAACAAATGGGTGTGATATTCAAATCATACTCTATTTCTTTGTCAGTACTGGCTATATATATTTCGATTTCATATTTATTTTTTTTCTCAAACATAATAAAAATAAATTCAGATTATGTATTAAACGCTATTGTATTTTTAATTATCTTTGGTATTTCAAAATTAATTCAATGGAGTATCGATTGTAATTCATTTTTAAAAAATTATACAAATTTATAGTTACAAACGTAAGTTTAATATCAGAATATATTCTGATTGGTACTTGGGGGCGAGATGACGAAGGTCAGTGAAGCTTTTGGGAACGTGGTGAATGCTTTTGAAGACGTTGTAAAAGGTCAAGTAGAGGGGATTGGAATTACTGTTGGCGCAGTCGCCCTTGGTTTTGCTGCATTTGGTGTACCAGGGGCTATTGCGGGCATCGCCGCTGCAGGCACTTATAACGCTCTTTCAAATATAGAGCCCTATTCCAAACTGGCAGTTTCACTATTTGATCTAATATTTTCAATGGCAATTTCAGATGCGGAAGCGGCAGGTCTTGATACTAGTGGTGTGACGGGCTTTGGTAACGAAGACCATACTCCGGGTATGGCTCCAGCAGATACAATTGGAAGCAATCCAGATGATGATGGTGATGGTCCGGATGCTTCTGACGATCCAGATGCTGGTGATTCCGGGATGGGGAATGAGTCTTCGGCCGGGTCGCCATCCGCAGGCGGAGGATCTAATCCAGATGATGATGGTGATGGCTCCGACTCTGCCTCAGGTAGTGATCCCGATGGCGGTGGCGGACAGGGTGAAGGCAATGCTCCGGGTGATGAAGGGCCAGGCGGTGGATGGCCCATCATTCTCGACCTTGATGGACAGAACGGTGTTGAGCTTGTCAGTATTGAGGAGTCCACAGCCTTCTATGACATCAATGATGATGGTTTTCGTACCAAGATGGGTTGGGTTGCCGCCAGCGACGGATTTCTTGCCTACGACAAAGATTCGGATGGAATCATTCAGCATGGTGACGAGATCAGTTTTATCAACTATCTGGAAGGCGCCCAGACGGATCTTGAAGGATTAAAATTCTTCGATAGCAATGATGATAATATTTTCGACGCCAGCGATGTCGATGAAAATGACGTTTCGTGGTTTCAGTCCTTCGGCGTCTGGCAGGACCTTGATCAGGATGGCGAGACAGATGACGGAGAGTTCAAAACCCTTGCTGACTGGAATATCACATCTATCAATCTGACTTCTGATGGTGTTGAACAGGATATCGGTTCGAACCACGTCTTCGGCACGGGTCAGTATACAGTGACCGGTGGCGGTACGCGGGATTTTTACGACACCTCCCTCGCAACTTCTTATGTTGGTTACAAGACCAATACCGATGGTAGTTTCGAACTGCAAGCAGAAGACGGTACCGACATTTATCTGGATGGCCGGTTCAGCGATTTGAATGTGGACCTTGGTAAGCTCGGATACATTGCGGGATTTGGTTTGGATGGCGAAGATGTTCTAAGTGCCGGAACGGCAACGGATGTATTACTCCATGGCGGAGAAGGTAACGATACCTTAACAGGTGGCGTCGGAGATGACTGGTTGTCGGGCGGAGCGGGAGTTGACCTGCTGAATAGTGGTGATGGGGATGATATACTGATTTTTGATTCAAGCGACCTTGTCTCCGGATCTGTAACGGGTGGAATTGGCTTCGATATCGCTTTTCTCGAAACGGAACCAGAAACGCCTGATAGTATTTCTGTAGATTTGAAGGCTCACGGACTGGAAGTTGTGTTTTCCGGCGGTGGTGATGATACCCTAACCTCATCCTTCACGTCGGCGGACCTGACAGAAACTCAGGAAATTGGAATTTATCTCGACGGTGGTGCGGGCGATGATACGCTAACGGGTGGCGATGGTGGTGATATTTTGGTTGGGGGTGCAGGTGTTGATTCGCTTTCGGGTGGGGCCGGTGATGACACTCTTTTTATCGATGGTTCCGATACGATTTCGGATATTTCTGGAGGTGATGGTAACGATACCATTTATATTCAGGACACCATTGGGATAACACTCGATTTGACCGCGCGGGGCATTGAATCCGCTTTCGGTGGCGACGGAGATGATTCCTTCAGCATTACGTCATCAACTGATGCATTGCTTGATGGAGGTGCTGGCAGTGACACGCTTACTGGCGGTAGCGGCAATGATGTGCTTTCTGGCGGAATTGGCGATGACAGCTTGATCGGTGGGCAAGGTGATGACCGGTATTACTTCGGTTGGGGGTATGGCAACGATACCATCAACAATACTGATTCCGGGTATTCGACCGCCAGCGATATTGTCTGGCTGACGTATTATGTTGGCCGCTTCGATACCACATTTTCCCGTGCAGGCGACGATCTCAAACTCGCCCTTTCTGGCTCCACCGCCGACGACACGCTCACCATTGAAGATTGGTTCACCGACAGTACCAAGCGCGTCGACTATTTCTATTATTCCGGATTGGAGAATGCCTACGCCTTCGTCGCTGATGATAACGCCAATACCTACACAGCCCAAACAGTCGATAATTATGCGTTCTGGGGGTTGGATGGGAACGACTCCCTGACTGGTGCGGGCGGACACGATATTCTCGTCGGCGGTGCAGGCTCTGACGTTCTCGACGGCGGGGCAGGATTGGACACCGCCTCATATTCCGGCTCTAGTGCCGGTGTCACGGTCAACCTTCTTGCCGACACCGCATCGGGCGGAGATGCTGCCGGCGATACGCTGGATAATATCGAGAATGTGTATGGCACGGCCTATGTCGATGTTTTGACGGGTGACGGCAACGACAACATCCTGACCGGCAACGAGGGCGACGACACGCTGACCGGCGGGGCTGGCAACGATACGCTGATCGGGGGAGCCGGAGCGGACTCTATAGATGGCGGTGCGGGGATTGATATTCTGTCTTATGCGGGCGCGGGGGATTCCACCCTTGAGACCGGCGTCTCCATTGACCTCAATCTCGGCACCACGTCCGGCGTTGATGCCACTGGCGACACCATCACCAACGTCGAGAACATCACCGGAAGTTTCTATGCAGACACCATCATCGGCGATGGCGCGGCCAATGTTCTGGACGGCGGGTCGGGGGACGATACGCTTTCGGGCGGTGAGGGTGACGATACAATCTTGGGCGGGGCGGGCAATGATACGGCGACCTATGAGGCCAACTCGGGCGCGTTCGATGTGGTTTGGGATCAGGCCAGCGGCACGGCGACGGTCAGGGATTTGAACGCCACGGCCTTTGGCGACGAGGGAACGGATACGCTCACCGGCATCGAGACGATTGTGTTTGATGGCGACGGGGTTGTCGTTGACCTGACCCGCGCGCCCGATGCGTATAACGCGATTGCGGAAATGGCGGGGGACGGGGTTGCCAGCTGGAAGCTGCATGCGGTGCCGTTCAGCGAAGTGGTTGATGGTACGACGGTGACGGAGACTCTGACGTTTTCGGCTGATCCGGATGTTCTGACGCCGGATGCGATCAGCACCGGGCTGGCGACATCGCTCGGCTTCGATACGGCCAATGGCGCTGTCTACGAGACGGCCAACGGGCATGTTCAGGTAACGACGGCGGGGGACTATACCTATATCCCGGATGCGGGTTATACGGGCGAAGACAGCTTCAACTTCCGCGCCACCGACAGCCAGAACCGCACGGGCGGGGCGGCGATCATGGTCTATGTGGGAACCGCGGCCCCGGCGATTACGGAAGAGGATGTGATCAGCTACGACTTCTATGCGGGCGGCGCGGGCGACGACACGTTTGCAGGCGGACAGGGCAGGGACATCATGTCGGGCGGAGCCGGGAATGATACGCTCGATGGCGGCAGCGGCACGGACGTTGTCCAGTACGCG
>JAJFIJ010000360.1 GCA_021775105.1 Rhodospirillales bacterium
CATCGTTTTCCAAAATTCAACAAAATGTGCGTTTTTGTATATATTTTTGAGCGCCTGACATATCAAACCCCCATTCACCCCCATTTACCCCCATAAACCCCCATCATTTCCGCACAGACAGCCCTGTTTTTTGCAAAAATCCCGGAAATCTGCCAAATCCAAAATTACGAAGATTGGTATTGTATGCAGAAACCCCCATTCATCCCTATAAAAGGCGTCAAAAACCCCACAAAACACAGCGTTGTGGCGGGGGGGGGTAAATGTTGAGTTATCCGAGCGTTCAAACAGTGTTTCGCAACTGCCATCTTTTGTCATGACCGGGCATAACGGCGGAGAGGTCAGCACCACCGCATCAACACGTCACCGCCAGCAAAAATCACCGGCCAGCAAATAACTCTTCAAAATCGCAATCATGCACACCCGCCGGACCAACCGGACGGGAAACCACCGCAACAGCCCCGGTGGCGAGCCTGTCGACAACAGGGACACTGCCATATCGCAACAGAAACAGATTAATAACATAAATTAGGAAAAAAAACAAATTTCTTATAAAATTTAGGTAATTAATTTATGGCGCTTTGATTTTTGCAATTTAATGACAAAGCTGACGCATAGAACGAGAATACGATACCCGCCTTTCTTTCAAAGGACTTCATCACTTTGCAAACAGATGAGAAAACCTCTCTCGCCATTTAATGCAACGTTCCTCATCACGTTCTTCATAAATACGCAAGGCAGACTCCGGGTCCAGTGTGAAGGTGTCCTCGCTATCCTCTCCCAAAGCTGTTATTCGCATCGAATACCATGCCGTTATTCCTCCCGGAGGCAGGGATTTGAATACCGGAAATTCAGGATCACCACCTTTCTCGGTCAACCAGACCTCTGCAAGCCGGGGATTAAGAACCATAGCACGCGCTAAACCCACCATATCGACAGCGCCACTAGCCACGGCATCTACTGCCTGCTCACGCCTTTTAAACCCGCCCGTCGCCATTAATGGCACATCGGTTACCCCTTTTGCGCGCCGCGCAAAATCAAGAAAGTACGGTCCTCTATTCGACGAACCCTCGGAACTTGCCTTCGCTCCCGGGAAATATGTCCCTCCACTAATATCAATCAGATCGATTGAGGTTTGATCAAGAAGGTGGACTACCTCCAAAGCATCAAGCTCTGTCAATCCACCTTCCAGTTGATCTGTCGAATTGATCCTGATCCCGACAGGGAACGACGGACCAACGGCTTGCCGTACTTCGTCTATCACCTTGAGCACTATCCGGCATCGCGCTTCGATTGAGCCGCCGTACCCATCGTCTCGGTGATTAAACAAGGGAGACAGAAATTGACTGAGTAAGAACCCGTGCCCGGCGTGAATGAGAACGCCGCTAAATCCTGCGGTCTTTGCGTGGGCGGCAGTTCTTGCATACATGTCAGGTAATTCCTGAATATCTTCAACCGACATTCCTGCACATTGAAGACCTTCAATATTGAGAGCCGATGGCCCTTTTGGTCGACTGATTGGCAAGTGCGCCAGAGCTCCGGCGTGACCGAGCTGCGGCCAGAGATGAGAGCCCTCAATCACGGCTCGGCTGACCAATGACTGTATCGACTGCTGATCGGTATGCGCTCCGAGTACCAGGTTTCCCGGTTTCTCCGGGAAGCGAGGGTCACCTTGCACTTCACCGATGAAAGACACTGCGGTTCCGCCTTCCGCCCACCTTTCATATACACGGGCCTGCGCCTCGGTGGAGTCACCCTCACCGTTCCCAAGTGAATCTGACATTGGTGACTTTGCAATTCGATTTTTTAGAACCGCACCACAAGGAAGTTCTAACGGGTTCCGAAGAACTTGATCAGAATTTGAGATTTCCCAAATCAAAGGCTGTCGTACCATTTCAGTTTTCCCATCAGAGCTTTTCGATTTTTCTCTACATTAATTGATGCTTTGGTTATAGCAAAATTACTACGCACGGTCGCACGACCGTGGTTTCCGTACCATTCTTAAACCCAGATGTCCGATATGGATCGCCGTTTGCCCATTTCGCCATCCGTAAAAATCTTCCGAAATGCGCACAACAGCGGACAACGAATTCGGACGTGGCCTAATATGCCCATTTCACGAGTCTATCCACATGATTCCCGCAACGCGCAATTTGTTTATGGTCGTACCCGCACTCATCTTCATTGCGCCGGACCACTAAGGACCAATCGTTTCCAGCCGGTCAACCCGCCGCATGGCCGGGAAAACCTTCAGCCAGATCGCCGTCACCGCCAGCGTCGCGATGCCGCCGACCAGCACGGCGGGGACGGTGCCGATAAAACCGGCCATGGTGCCGGCGCGGAAATCGCCAAGCTCGTTCGAGGCATTGATCGAGATTGAATTGATGGCACTGACCCGGCCCCGCATGTCGTCGGGCGTGGCGATCTGCACCAGGGTCTGGCGCACATAAACGCTGACCATGTCACCGGCCCCGTAAGCAGCAAGTGCCACGACGGAGATCCAGAAGGTTTCAGACAGGCTGAAGATGATGATCGAGCCGCCGAACACGGCGAGGGCGACAAACAGGGTCGGCCCCATATAACGGGGGGCGGCGATGCGGGCCAGAACCAGCGCCATGACCAGCGACCCGGCGGCGGGCATGGCCCGCAACAGGCCGAGGCCGTCCGGGCCGACGTGCAGAATGTCGCTGGCAAAAATAGGCAGCAAGCCCATGACACCCCCCAGCAGAACGGCCATCAGGTCAATCGATACGGCACCCAGAACAATTTTATTGTTCCAGACATAACTGAAGCCGCTGAACACGGAATCGAGAGTGAAAACCTTGCCGGAATGGATTTTCAGATCCGCGACGATCAGGGCTGCGGCGATTGCGGCGATGACAAACACCACAATGATCGCCGCATAAACCCCGTCCCCGGACCAGGCCAGCAGCAGACCGCCGAGGGGCGGGCCGGTCAGCTGGGCGATTTTGTTGATTGATGACGCCAAGGCAACGGCGCGCGGGAACTGTGCCGTCGGCACCAGATTGGGCAGGATCGCCTGGGTCGCCGTATGACTGAAAGATTTGGTCGCCCCGTGCAGGGCGAGAATGGCCAGAATAACTGTGATACTGCCCTGCCCCAGTGACAACGCAGCCAGCAGCAACCCCGTGGCAAGAGCGTGCAGGATATTGCAGATCAGGATAATCCGCCGCCGGTCATAACGATCCGCCGCCATCCCGGCGGCCAGAAACAACACCAACGCCGGGGCAAACTGCGCCAGCCCGACCAGCCCCAGGTCAAGCGGATCGCGGGTCAGCATGTAAACGTGCCAGCCGACCGCCACGGTCAGCGCATGGGTCGCCATGACATTAAAAAACCGGATCGCCACGAACAGCAGGAAATTCCGGTTATGGGTCAGGGGAATCGGGCTGGGGGGACGGGGGTCAGGAGACGCAGAGTTCATGTCACTCTTTTACAGGTTGGCGCGTTACCGACCTAACGATACTTCGGGTTGCTCTCGGCGACTTTTCCAAGAGCGATATTATGAAGCGCGTTCCAGATTTCAGGGCCATCGGCGTCGCCACTGCGGACCCGGCTGGCCAGCGTGCTGTTCAGCTGTTCCGGTGTACCGTCTGCTCCGAGCAAGTTTCCAAGACTGGCCTGCACATCGGCAAGCCCCCCCTCATCCGCCTCCAGCTGGCGCATGACAATCGCCATGGCGTTGGCGATCATCAAGGCCTGATAGCGATTGCGATCAGGAAGGGTGGGCAAAATATCCCCCCGCAACACCTCTCGGGCAATGTCGAGAAGATCTGCCCCACTTGGCTTTTCACGCATCTGTCGGCTCCGTCATTCGAAGGATTTCCAGTTCAAGTTCCGGGACAACGTGCGCCGTCAACGCCAGTTCGAGAGATCGCTCTTCGCCCGATACATGCCGCGCTGCCTGCTGGCAGGCAATGACGGCCCAGCGCACATGGGCCATGACTTCCCAGTAAAAGACGGCGTTGCGATCAATGGTTTTTCCCGACGCTGCTTCATATCCTTTGTAGAAATCTTCCCGCGCCCCGACGCCTCCGGCGTCGCGCTCATTGGCACCGAAGCGCCAGCATTTGGCACACAGCCAGCCGATATCTTCCAGCGGGTCACTCCATCTGGCAAACTCCCAATCCAGCACGGCGGATACCCGACCATCCGCAACCATATAGTTTCCGGTCCGGTAATCACGGTGGCAGAGAACAACATCGGTTGGCGGTTTGACGTTAACTTGAAGCCACCTCAATCCCCATTCGATGGCCGGGTGGGCGACATCAAGCGCATCCAGATATCCGCGATAGATTTCAATCGCGGCCAATGCCGGATGTTCGGGCGGCGCACCCAGAAACGCCAGATCGTCCCGTGGCGGACGCAGGCTGTGGATGCGGGCAAGGTTTTCGCCGAGGTTCCCGGCCAAACCCGGCATTGCATCGCCGCGCACCAGTTTGTGACCGGCGGCGATGCCGTTGACCCGGTGCATCAGGAAAAACCGGCGCCCGAGAATGCTCTGGTCTTCACAGCAGATGCAGGGCGTCGGGACAACGACCCCGGCGGCGTGTGCGGCTTTCAGCAAGGCAAATTCATCGGCCCGGCTGTGGCTGGTGGCAACAGCGGATTCGGCATCGCAGCGCATCACCAGTTGATGACGGCCCGCCCAGTCACCTTCATGCACAACAACATCCAGCGCCCAGTTTTCCTGTATTGCCCCGCCGGACAATTTGCTCACCGCCGATACCTCTACCGGACCACCGGTTACCCCGGACAGGTAAACCGCCAGTTTATCCGTGATGCTTGCGGCGCTCAGCCCCATGACCAGAAATCGATACCCTGATCCTGAAAGGCGCGCGCGAGAATCATCTTGTGCACTTCCGATGCGCCATCGACCAGTTTGGCCTGACGGGCATAGCGGTACATCCATTCGAGCAGGGTATCCTTGGAATAGCCCTTGGCCCCGCACAACTGGATTGAGGTATCGATGGCCTGAAACAGCGTGTCGGCAACATGGATTTTGGCCGCCGATACTTCACTTTTGGCGAATTCACCCTGATCCAGCTTCCACGCCGCCTGCATCACCAGCAAGCGGCCGATCATGATGTTCATGGCGGCATCGCCCTGAAGCAATTGCACGGATTCCCGGTCACGCAGCTTGCTGCCAAAGGCGTCGCGCTCGGCGACATAGTCACCGGAAATCTCGAGCGCCCGCTTGGCCATGCCCAACCAGCGCATGCAATGGGTCAGCCGTGCCGTGCCGAGGCGCGTTTGCACAACTTTCATGCCCCGTCCGACATCAAGCAAGCGATCTTCGTCAGGAATTTCAAGCCCGTCAAATTCCATTTCACAATGGCCGCCATGTTCTTCCGGACCCATGATCGGAATGCGCCGCAGAATTCGCCATCCGGGCTGGTCTTTATGAAACATGAAGGTCGTCAATTCACGCCGGGGCTCCGTCGAGGTCCGCGCCAGCAAAAGAAAGTGTCCGGCCCCTTCGGCCCCGGTGATAAACCATTTGCGGCCATGAATGACCCATTTATCGCCCTTCTTCTCCGCCGTCGTCTGCATCATGCCAGCGGGATCGGACCCGGCTCCCGGTGCCGGTTCGGTCATGACGATGGAGGACCGCACCTTGCCATCGATAATCGGCTGCAGCCATTTGTCTTTCTGGGCTTCGCTGGCGACCTTGTTCAGCACCACCATGTTGCCGTCATCGGGGGCGGCGGCGTTGAACACCATCGGCCCGAAGATCGAGCGGTTCATCTCTTCATAGCACGCCGCCATGCCAACCGCGCCGAACCCGCCGCCACCGCGTTGCTTCGGCATCGACAGTGCCCAGAGATTTTGCGATCTGGCCTTGTCCCTGAGACCGGCCAGCACATCTTCCCTGATGTTTTCATGAACATCGTAGTTGGAGCGGTCGTTCTCGACAGGGATGATATGGTCATCAACGAAGGCCCGGATATTCAGGCGGGTTTCGTCAACGTCCGGGGGTAGGGAAAAATCCATCAGGGCAAACTCCGGTCTTCAAAAGCGATTGATATGGTCCCTCAAGCAGGCATAATCCGCAAGCACCCGCTTGAGATATTTCAGAGCGAACTGACCAGATGCCCGCCATCAACCGTAATCGTTTCGCCGGTCATGAAGCTCGATGCATCGGACGCCAGCAGCAGGATCGGTCCGGTCAGTTCATCGAGTTCGCCGGTACGGCGCTGGGGGATGCGCTTGATCAGGGCCTTGCCGTGTTCGCTCTGCAGCATATCGCGGTTAAGATCGGTTTCCACATACCCCGGCGCAATGGCGTTAACGCGGATATTATGGCGTGCCCATTCCAGCGCCAGTGCGCGCGTCATCTGCACCACACCGGCTTTCGATACGGCATAGGTCAGGTTCGATGCCGTCACCCGGAAGCTCAGGATCGAAGCGGTATTGATGATGTTGCCGGGTTTTCCTGCCGCAATCAGGCGTTTGGCGGCTTCCTGCGACACCCGCCAGACGGCCTTGAGGTTGGTATTCATCACCGCGTCCCACTGATCGGGTGTCAGATCAAGGGAATTGCTGCGGGTCACAATTCCGGCGTTATTGAGGATGACATCAACCGTCCCGACTTCGGCCTCGGCTGCATCAAACGCCTTGATAACGCTTTCATCATCAGACACGTCCATAACAACAGCCACGGCCTTGCCACCCGCCGACGTGATCTCTTCGACCAGCCCGGCCAATCTGTCTTCACGCCGGGCCGCAGCAATGACGGTTGCCCCGGCTTCCGCCAAGACAAGCGCGAAGTGACGCCCCAGACCGCTCGATGCGCCGGTTATCAACACAGTTTTTCCAGACATGGAAAATCGATCAGATATACTCATTAAATATTCTCCGCCTGTTCGCGGAGCGCGAACTTCTGAATTTTGCCGGTTGAGGTCTTGGGCAAAGGACCAAAGACAATCAATTTCGGGGCCTTGAAGTGGGCCATGTGATCCCGGCAAAAAGTGATGATATCAGCCGCCGCGACGTCACCTGAGTCTGGCTTGAGTGTGACAAACGCGCAAGGCACTTCGCCCCATTTCTCATCGGACCTGGCAACCACTGCGGCTTCCATGATGGCGGGATGTTTATAGAGGGTTTCTTCAATCTCCAGACTGGAAATGTTTTCGCCCCCAGAAATGATCACGTCTTTCGAGCGATCCTTGATTTCCACATATCCATCTTCATGCAAAACGCCCAGATCACCGGTGTGATACCAGCCGCCACGAAAGGCTTCATCGGTGGCTGCCTTGTTCTTAAGATACCCCTTCATCACGGTGTTCGAGCGCAGCATAAGCTCGCCCATGGTTTCACCGTCGGCGGGCACATCTTCCATGCTGTCCGGGTCCTTGATGCTCTGGGCGAACAAAGTTGGATACCTGACCCCCTGCCGGGCCATTTTTGAGGAGCGATCTTCAAGGCCCAATTCATTCCACTGATCCTGCCAGGCGCAGACGGTGGCCGGGCCGTAACTTTCCGTCAGGCCATAAAGATGGGTGACGCGAAAGCCCATGCGCTCCATCCCGGCGATCACGGCGGAGGGCGGAGCGGCGCCGCCGGTGAAGGTATCGACCGTCTGATCGAACGTGGTTTTTACATCATCCGGCGCATGGACCAGCATGTTGAGGACAATCGGCGCGCCACACATCGTCGTCACCCGGTGTTCCTTGGTCAGGGCAAAGACCTGAGCCGGGTCCATCTGGCGCAGGCAGACATGGGTGCCGCCAACCGCCGTCACGCCCCATGTGTAGCACCAGCCGTTGCAGTGAAACATCGGCAGGGTCCAGAGATAGACACTGTCACGATTGAGGCCGGAGACGACAACCGCCCCCATGGCGTTCTGATAGGCACCGCGATGATGGTAGACCACGCCCTTGGGATTGCCTGTGGTGCCCGATGTATAGTTCAGGCAGATCGCCTGCCATTCATCATCGGGCATAACCCACTCGAACGCCGGATCGCCCTGATCAAGGAAACTTTCATAATCGGTTTCACCGAGCCTTTCGCCTTCCGGGGCAAGGGGGTCGTTTATGTCGATAACCAGAATGTCATGATCCAGCGTGCCCAGCGCTTCCCTGATCACAGCGGAAAACTCCCGATCCGTGATCAGCACCCTGGCTTCACCATGCCCCAGAATAAAACCGATGGTTTCTGCATCAAGGCGGAAATTAAGCGCGTTGAGGACAGCCCCCGTCATCGGCACGCCGTAATGGGCTTCCAGCATGGGTGGTGAATTGGGCGCCATGACAGAGACCGTATCCCCTTTGCCAATCCCCCGTTTGCTCAGGGCAGACGCAAGACGCAGACAGCGCTGGCGAAATTCGCGATAGGTAAACGACCGTTCCCCGTGGATCACGGCGGTTTTTTCAGGGTACGTATGCGCGGCCCAGTCGAGAAACCCCAAAGGTGTCTGGGGAATGAAGTTGGCTGGTCCCTTATCGAGATCCTGTTCAAATATATTGATTGTCACGAACGCACCCTCCCCGGCCTTAACCCGTTGATGTTACCGCAAAGCCACGTTCGCGAATGATTCCATTCGCTCCGGTTTTGCTCTGGATTTTCATTCACAATTAGCACGCTTGGCAAGGGGGAGAAACCTATGAAGCGACTCTCAGGGCATTCTTGTGATCAGTGAACTTGTGATCGGCATATTCGGTCAGGTACGCAACAGAACTGGAAACACTTACCGCCCCGGATTCGATCCGCAAATCCGGTGCCAGCGGCGCTTCGTAAGGAGCTGATATCCCGGTGAATTGGGGAATTTCACCCGCCCGCGCGCGAACATACAGCCCTTTCGGATCACGAAGTTCGCAGACGTCCAGATCTGCATCAATAAAGATTTCATGGAAATCTTCACCGATTACCCGACGCGCGATATCACGGTCGCTTCTCAGCGGGGAAATAAAGGTCGCCAGAACCAGTGTTCCCGACTGAGCCATCAGTTTTGCAACTTCCGCCGCCCGGCGAATATTCTCGGCGCGATCTCCCGGACTGAACCCAAGATCGCAGCTCAGGCCATGACGGAAATTATCACCGTCAATGGTAAAGACTTGCCACCGCCGTTCATAAAGGCGGCGTTCCAGCGCCATTGCAATTGTCGATTTCCCGGCGCCGGACAGCCCTGTCATCCACAGCACGCCACCCTGATGCCCCAGTCCCAGCGCCCGTTCGTCACGGGTAACCGCATGGGCAACACGGGTGAGGTTTCTTTCCGCAGATACCGCATCTTCCTGAACAATCACGCCGCCGGCAATCTCGTGCTGTTTAATCACCACACCGCGCCCGACGGACGGGTTTTCTGTGTAAAGGTCGGCAACAATGAGCGAACGGCTTTGCAGGGTCACTTCGGCGATTTCATGTCTGCCAATCTCTTCGGCATCCTGGCCTGACAGAGAATCCACGTCGATTTTACGTTCAATGGACTGAACCCTGACGTTGTGGGTGGCCGTGCCGATCTTGAGTTTCAGGTCGGCCCCGACAACAAGCGACGTGCTGCCCAGCCAGAACATCCTGACGCAGATCGTATTGGTTTCCAGAGGGCGGTCCATTGTTTCCGTCAGCACCTCACCGCGCTCAATGAACAGTTCATCATTCAGGGTGATGGCGACAGACCGTCCCGCTTCCGCCTGTAATCGCGGTGTCTTTTCGTTCCAGGTTTCAATAGACCGGACAATCGCTTCCTGACCACTGGGGGCAAACCGAACCTGCTGACCGACCCGAAGCTGACCGCTTTCGATGCGGCCAACAATGATCCGCTTGTCACCGGCTTTATAGATGTCCTGAACCGGGAACCGAAGGGGCCGCGCCGTTAACCCCGGACGCGGAGTCAGTTGATCGAAGGCTTCAAGCACGCTCGGGCCGCCATACCACGAAAGTTGCCGCCCAACAGTCACAACCCCTTCTCCTTGGCGCGCCGATACGGGGATGACCTGATTTGGCTGAATGCCGGTCTTCTCAAGATATGTTCGAATGTCCGCCTCGATCTGATTGAAGCGGAGTTCGCTGAAATTGACGATATCCATTTTGTTGACGGCAACAATTACCTGCTCGATACCCAGCAGCGACAGCAGATAAGCATGTCGCCGGGTCTGCTCGGACACACCTTCTGAAGCATCAATGACCAGCAATGCGGCTTCGGCATTGGCCGCCCCCGTAATCATGTTTTTCAGAAATTCCTTATGGCCCGGTGCATCGATGATGACATACCCGCGCTGATCACTTGAAAACCAGATACGTGTGGTATCAAGGGTGATTCCCTGATCGCGCTCAACCTGCAGGGCATCCATCACGAACGACCATTCGAATTCAACACCCCGGCGTTTGCACATGTCCTGAATTTCGTTGAACTTACCGTCCGGCAGGGAGTTGGTTTCATGCAGCAAGCGCCCGACAAACGTTGATTTACCATGATCAACGTGTCCGACGATAACGACCGGCATTGGCCGTGTTTGATGTGGTGTTGTCATTTTACATATACCCTTCTGAACGAAGACGCTCGAATGCGTCTTCTGAATCATGATCCATGGCGCGCCCGGCCCGCTCCGCCGAACGGGTCGTTTCCAGCTCTTCGATGATTTCCGGAATGGAGGTTGCTTGACTGTCTATCGGACGGGTGATGCCGATCTCGCCGAGCGACCGGTAACGCTTTCCGTTTCTTGCAAAATAAAGCGGTACGACCGGAATGTCTTCGCGCTGGATATAGCGCCAGATGTCGACTTCGGTCCAATGCAGCAGCGGATGAATCCGGATATGCGTTTCCTTGTCGTAATCGAGATTGTACTGGTCCCAGAATTCGGGGGGTTGATCACGGAAGTCCCACTTTCCGTCTTCACGACGCGGGCTGAACACGCGCTCTTTCGCCCGGGTTGATTGTTCATCGCGGCGGATTCCGGCGATAACGCCGCGCAGTTTGTATTTCACCACCGCTTCTTTCAGGCCTGCCGTCTTGCGGGCGGCAAAACGGGAGTTGGGCGGCAAACTCTGGTCCATTTCCTCAATCGGCGGGCAGGCATCTGCGATCAGATCAAGGCCCCATTCCGGCACGTAGCGTTTGCGAAAGGCATAGGTTTCCGGAAATTCCTTGCCGGTATCGAGATGCATGACAGGAAACGGCAGGCGACCGAGAAACGCTTTCTTGGCCAACCAGACCATGACGTTTGAATCCTTTCCAAGCGACCAGAGCATCGCCAGACTGGAAATCTGGCTATGGGCCTCGCGGAGGATGTGGATACTTTCGGCTTCAAGGGAGTCGAGATTGTTCATTGGGTTTGGTTCCGTGATTTGTCTGGTTCTGGTTCAGGTGAATGCCGCATTCGGTTTTATTCAGGCCCGCCCAACGACCGTCTCGCGGACCGCCATCGGGATGAGCCCGCTCCGTACATGGAAGGCACCCAATGGACTGAAACCCGTCGGCCTGCAGCGGATGACGGGGAAGGTTGTGCAGATGGAAATAGTCCTCGATCTGTTTCCTGTCCCAATCCGC
This sequence comes from Rhodospirillales bacterium, assembly GCA_021775105.1. Classification (GTDB taxonomy): domain Bacteria; phylum Pseudomonadota; class Alphaproteobacteria; order Rhodospirillales; family Casp-alpha2; genus JAJFIJ01. The sequence continues at coordinate 11,507 of JAJFIJ010000360.1, forward strand.
CAGGGGATTGATTTTCGTTTTACCGTCGAACCGTTCAACCGGGTCAAGAGATTGACGCCCTTCTCCCTGATATCGTTTACGACCGGTGATCCAGGCATCAAACCCGTCAAGTTCGCGCTTTAACGGCAGCACTTTACGAAACCCGCAACAGCGGTCCGGGTCTTGCTGCCAAAGCACACCGCTCGGGTCTTCGATTTCCTCAACGGCCTTTTCCGGGCGAACAATCCTGAGGTCGTGCAAGCCAAACAACCGTTCCAGTTCACCGACGTAGCGCCGTGTCTCGCCAAATAATTTTCCGGTATCGAGAAAAATCACAGGAACTCCCGGATCAATCGAGGCCACCATATGAAGCAGCACAGCCGATTCAGCGCCGAAGGAAGAAACCAGGGCAACCCGGTCTGGATAAACCTTGCAGAGCGCGCACTCCAACAACGGAACGCCACTCAAACCGTTGAAAATATTGCTATTATTTGCATCCAAATTCATTTCTACGCATCCCTCAGTCACTTCGGCTGATTACCGGAAAAACAGGCAACGCTGAATAACTCACATTATAGATGTATTATGTCAATATATAACTTATTAAATATGTTGTTTAATTTTTATTTACATTTTTATTTAGTAATATTAAAAACACACCGCCCGCCCGACTTGGTCTGGACTGAACCAGGATGCTCTCAGAAAACGTGACGCGCTATGAGTTAGAAAACGAGAATCCGAAATCAAATCTTCTATCACTCAACGTCGAGGCGGACGCATATAATACAAATATGATATCCACTTCGCCTGCGGGTCCAGACATGGACCGGTGGTGAAATTGATGAAACTTTTGGTCATTTCCTGACATTGTCAGCACCTCCAGTTAGTTGAGTTGCGGAAAAAGACTTGACATAACGTGTATATGCACATATATAACAATTTCACAAACACGATGAGAAAAAAATGGCGCGTAAGGAAAATAATTATTCACTGCTTTTGGACTGTTCCTGCAACATGATCAGAAGGTCTGCGCGGAAGATCACTCAGCTTTATGAGAGCTCTTTGCGTGAAGCGGGAATTAAACCAACGCAGTTTACAATATTGGCGGCTCTTGCGAATACGGGACCTATTCTTTTAACGCAATTAGCCGACACGCTTCTGCTGGATCGAACAGGTCTAACTCGAAACCTGAATGTGTTGGAGCGCAATGGCTGGGTCCAACTTAAAACAGGTGAAAAAGATGCGCGCCAGCGTGTTGTGTCCCTAACAACTGGTGGATACGAGCAACTTGGTGTTGCGATTCCCTACTGGCAAAAAGCCCAGACTGCTATTGCAAATGAAATAGGAAAGGAGACGATATCAGGACTACGAAAGACCTTGAACGAAATGACAGACACGATAACTGGGTGATATTTTTTTAATTCAAAAGGTGCATATACACCTACATAACAGAAAAGGAAATGATCTATGAAACCGACTATCTTGATAACCGGAGCGACCGGAAAAACTGGCTTTTTCGCGGCTGAAACGATGATCGAAAAGGGATACACTGTTAAGACAATGGCCCGAAAGAAATCGGGTGCGACCGATAAGTTACTGGCTCTTGGTGCAGAAATTGTAATCGGCGATTTTCATGATCTGGCCTCCCTTGAAAAAGGAATGAAGGGTGTTGAAAGAGCTTATCTCGTCTATCCGCCAGAGGATGGTTTGCTGGAAGCCACCGCCAATTTCATCGTGGCCGCACAATCGAATGGCGTGAAGGCCATCGTCAATATGTCACAGTTGCCCGTTCACAAATATCATTCAAGTCGCCTGAGCAAACAGCATTGGCTGGCGGAACAAATGCTCGACCTGACGGATATGATGGTGACCCATGTGCGCCCCGGATTCTTCGCCGATATGCTCTATCTCATGAACGGAGCGAATATATTGCAGCAGGGCAAAATGTTTCTACCGCATGGAGACGCCTATCACGCCCCAATCGCAGGGGAGGATATTGGGCGTAGCGTTGCAGCCATTCTGGAAAACCCGGAAAAGCATGACCGCAAACACTACTTTTTAACTGGCCCTGACCGTGTATCACAGAAAGACATCGCTGGCATTGCTTCTGAAATTCTTGGCACTCCCATTGAGTATGTCTCTGTATCATACGAACAGTGGGCTGAGGCCTTGAAACAAACAGGGTTTATGAGTGATTTTCTGATCAAGCATCTGGTTGAGGTTGGAAAAGACTACCAAAACGACGTTTTTGATAAAGTCACGACAACTGTGGAAGAGTTGACGGGGCAAAAGCCCATGAACATGAAAACCTTTATTGAGACCAACAAATCGTTCTTCACACCGGATTATCTGCAGGCTTATGCAGAAAAGATGGTCGCAGGAAAACAGGCTGCGTGACCTTCCAGGACCCGGCATTTCGTTTTCTCTCAGCGAGATGCCGGGTGCAAAATGTCTCCTTCGGGTCACCAATCGCCCTATTCGCCATCCGAAATGAACACTACTGCGGATAACGAATTCAGATGTGTTCCCCTGATAGGAAGCTGGATGGATTATCTCATAATAAACGGATTAGGCGTTTCCGTGGCCGTCGAGATCCAGACGGTTTTGGTTTGCATGTATTCCTGAATGGTTTCCTGACCGTTTTCGCGGCCAAGGCCGGATTTTTTGAAGCCGCCGAAAGGTGCCATAAAACTGACGGCACGATAGGTATTGACCCAGACCGATCCGGCGCGGATTCGCTTGGGTAATTCGATTGCCCGGCGGATCGATGAGGTCCAGATGCCGGCAGCCAGACCATAAATAACGTCATTGGCGATTTCGATGGCGTCATCTTCATCTTCAAACGGGATGATCGACAACACCGGGCCAAAGACCTCTTCCTGGGCAATGCGCATCGAATTATTAACGCCCATGAAGATCGTCGGCTCGACAAACCAGCCGTCGCCACATTCCGGGCGTTCGGCCTTACCACCACCGAGCACACATTCCGCGCCATCTTCCCGACCGACATCGATATAGCTCAACACTTTTTCATACTGTGGCTGAGTAGTGACCGGACCGACCTGGGTATCCGCCGACATCGGGTCTCCCATGCGCGCGGTTTTGGCAAAGGCGATCAGTT
>JAJFIJ010000037.1 GCA_021775105.1 Rhodospirillales bacterium
ACCCGCCGTCGTCGGCAGGGCCAAAAACCGCATCATGATTGCCAAGAGACTTGAATGCGGCGGCGATGTGGTGGGGACGGATATCAGGGATGTCAGCACCGATGATCACCACCGGTCCCGGCCCCATAATCTCCATCACCCGGCCCATGCGCTGGCCGAGATCACCACCGCCTTGCGTCAGACGCGGACATTCGGCGGACCACAAGCGATCATTATAAACGGTGCTGTCGGGACTGACGGCAAACCAGGTTGTCCAGCGTGTGTCCGACGCCAGTGGTCGACTGACGGCGGCCAGTGTGCGCCGATAAAACATCCATGCCCCGACCTGGCCAATGCCGCTGGCGAGGCGTGTCTTGACCTGCCCGATTTTCGGGGCTTTGGCCATAATGACGAGGTGTCTGGAAAGGGCCATATCCTGTTAACGATACAGCGGCAAAATCGCGGACGGCGGAATACCGAGAAGGAACAGGGCCAGACAGAGCAGGTTTCTCGCTGGTCTCAGCAGGTATCCATCGCGCTGGAATTTTTCGGCTGATGTAATAGCGACAGCAGATAACTGGTCAAGGCGGTGATTTTTTATGCGCGACACCAGATCAACATCCTCCATCAGCGGAATATTTTTGTACCCTCCCAGCTGATCATATAATTCGCGGCTGATCAGAAAACCCTGATCGCCATAGGGCAGACCGAATGTCTGGCAGCGCCAGTGGACCATCTTTTCCAGACGCCGGGCCGCCGGGGACGGATCATCAAGGGCAAAGATGAAATAGGCGGCGTGAAACCGGTTGGCGGGATCCGCCATGAACCGGTTGACCACCGTAACCCAGCCCGGCCCCGGTCGGGTATCGGCATGAAAGAACAGCAGCCAGTTGCCAATCGCCTGATCGGCCCCGGCAATCAATTGTGACCCACGACCACGCGGCGCGCGGAGCGCTATCGCACCCTGCCGCCGGGCCAGTTCCGCTGTGCCATCTTCAGAACCGCCATCGGCGACGATGATTTCACAGTCAATTTCACTTTCGACCAGACGCGCAAGCGTCGCCTCGATCCGGTGCGCGTCATTCATTGTGGGGATAACGATACTGAGCATGGACGATGAAAATACAGGTTACAGCCTGATCATCACATAGCATATTTGGCGGCTTCGGTAAGCATTCTGTTTTACACAAAAAAAGCCCCGCCACCGATATCGGGGGCGGGGCGAGGGATGGTAACGGTAAAACTTAATGTATGTTCGGTGTTTTCAGGGCGCTGATCAGGCGACCGATTGCGTTGACTGAACGATAAGCACCGGAGGAGATCAACACGCTTAGCGGGGTTCCGCGTCCGCCGCGATGATCGGACAGTTCCGGATGGTTCAACCGTGAAGACTGGGTGAGAGCGTCATAGGGGGTCATGGCCTGTTCCTTTGTTAGAATAATTAAAACATCTCAAGGGAGGTGTTTGTGTTGATCTGAACATAGCCCCTTATCATCAAGCTTTACAAACGACCTTTTCTGTCTTTATGATTAAGAAAATCTATTTTATACACAGGAATGTCATGCGTCGTCTTCCGCCCCTCAATGCAATCCGTGCGTTTGAAGCTGCGGGCCGCCATTTAAGCTTCACCCGTGCGGCGGACGAGCTCAGTGTGACCCCCGCAGCAATCAGTCAGCAGGTCCGTAACCTTGAAGAAATTCTTGGTGTTGTGCTGTTTCGTCGCTTGACCCGCGCATTGTTGTTGACCGAGGCCGGTCAGATGGCCCTGCCGATCCTTGGCGAAGGGTTTGACCGCCTGCAGGACGGAATTGAGCGCATTCGCTCCAGTGAAGAGAGCGGCACGCTGACCGTCAGCGCCGCGCCCAGTTTTGCCGCAAGGTGGCTTGTCCGACGCCTGCCCCGGTTTGAGATCCGCTGCCCCGACATCCGGGTACGCCTTGATCCGACATTGCAGGTCGTCGATTTCGAGCGGGAAAATGTTGATATCGCCGTGCGGTTTGGCGAAGGCGACTATCCGGGTTTGCGCACGGACCGCCTGATGTCGGAAAATATCAGTCCGGTATGCAGTCCCAAACTGCTGGAGGATGGTAAATCTTTGCGTGATCCCGCCGATCTCGCCAATCACGTCCTTTTGCATACGGACTGGGGCCTTGGCAATGCCAGCCAGCCGGACTGGGCGATGTGGCTGATGAGCGCTGGCGCGGAAAACGTAAACCCGTCACGCGGGCCGATGTTTACAACCGAAATCCTGACCGTTGAATCGGCGCTCGAAGGCAATGGCGTGGCTCTGGTTAACCGCGGTATTGTCGTTGATGAGGTTGCCGCCGGTCGGCTGGTCTGGCCGTTTGAGTTGACGCTGGAGACCAAATTCGGTTTTTTCATTGTCTGCCCGGAACACACTGCCGACAACGCCAAAAACGCCGCCTTTCGCGAATGGCTGCTTGACGAAGCGCGGGCCGACGGAAATATCTGAAAAGAAACGACAGGATAAAAAATCGCATCGATCATCGACGGTGGGCGGGGCAGTTTTGTTTGTGGTGGATTGAATGGCAGGTAAGGCACATGCTGGACAGTAACAGAAAAACGCCTTAAGTAGCGCGTCCTGACAAGTTGGCGCACACGGCAACATTGCCAACCTGACAATTCCCCCGAGAATGGTTCAATTCAATGGTGCATTTCTGCGGACTGGATTTCGGAACAAGTAATTCAACGATTGCAACGGTCAGGGATAGCGAATCGAGCCTGATCCCGCTGGAAGGTGAAAACCTGACCCTACCAAGCACCTTATTCTATGATGGCGCATCTGCATCCGTCAGTTATGGCCGGGAAGCCATTGAGTTGTATCTTGAGGGCGAGGACGGCAGATTGATGCGGTCCATAAAATCGCTTCTCGGGACTGACCTCATCAACACGAGCACACACGTTTCAGATCGGCAAATCCCCTTCAAGAGCGTGATTTCAAAATTTCTTTCAGAGATGAAGGACCGGGCTGAAGCCAGACTTGGTGCGGAGATCGACAGTATTGTGCAGGGGCGACCGGTAAATTTTGTCGATGACGATGAACGGGCGAACGCGGATGCCAAAACAACACTGGAAGAAATCTTGCGATCAATCGGGTTCAAACATATTGAATTTCAGTATGAACCCATTGCAGCCGGGCAATATTTCGCGTCAACAACAACACATGAGTGCCTGTGTCTGATTGTCGATATTGGCGGGGGTACGTCGGATTTTTCGCTGATCAATATCAGCCCCGCCAAAAGGAAAAATGCCCGCATCGAAGGACAAGTGATTGCCAACGCAGGCATACGGATCGGCGGCACCAATTTTGATCAGGTGCTAAGCTTTCGGCACATTATGCCGTTGTTTGGCTTGGGCGCAGAACTCTCCCTGAATAACCTTGATGCTCCACGATGGATTTATTCTCACCTGTCGACGTGGTCAAAAATCAACACACTTCACAACCCGAAAACCAGGCAGGATATTGACTGGACCATCAGGAACGGTGGTGAGGATATTCGGTTCAAACGCCTTGGTAAGGTTGTCGGCCTGTCCCTGGGACATCATGTCGCATCATCTGTTGAGGATGCCAAAATCGCGCTATCCACGAACGACCATACCCTGATTGATTTGTCCTATATCGAAAAAGAATTGTCACGCCGATTGTCCGCAAGATCACTGGCCGATCACCTTGCTGAACCCATCGCCAGAATAGATGACGCGATAGAAGCGTGTCTTCGCCAAGGCGGTTTGACAGCAGCAAATGTCGATGCGGTCATTCTAACCGGCGGATCAACAGAAATGCCCGTAGTTCAGAATTCGATCAGATCACTGTTCCCTCATGCAGACATTCGTTCTTGTGATACATTTGGCGCCGTCGGTATAGGGCTGGCGATGGAAGCCGGTTCGCTTTTTGGATAATTCTGCGCCATGCCGCTGCCTTCCTCGGCACACAGGGCGATGTCTGGGATTTGCACTGGGACATGCTGATGGCGACCATTGGTGCGATCCTTTCACAACTGACCCTGTCGGGCGTCCATGACCGACAACTGAAACCAATTCATCGATAAATGTTCTAGTTTTGTTCTATATCATATGTTACCCTTCAGCATGGTTGATATTATCCCCACGCCCATCCAGAAGGGTCGCGCCGCAGTGTCCAATTCCAGTGGCCGGTTTGAGGCATTGTCGCATCATCTGATTGACGATGGCTGGTCAAACCCGGCGTCGGGCGGAGTCAATGATGATGGCTTTGCCTTGCCCAAACTGAAAACTGAAGTGGTTGAGGAGCGGGTCAACAAGATTATCGCCTGGAATGCATCGCCGGATGTGCCGTTTGATCGCTCGATCAATCCTTATCGGGGCTGCGAACATGGCTGCATCTACTGTTTTGCCCGCCCGACCCATGCCTGGCAGGGGCTATCGGCGGGACTTGATTTCGAGACCAAACTGTTTTCCAAACCCGATGCCGCGAAGGTGCTGGAATCAGAACTCAGAAAATCCGGATACATCTGCAAAACCCTGCAACTCGGCGCCAATACCGACCCTTATCAGCCGATTGAGCGCGACCTGAAAATCACGCGCGCGATACTTGAGGTGCTGTCCGCGTTCAATCATCCGGTGACGATCACGACGAAATCCGATCTGGTACTGCGCGATCTTGATATTCTGGCACCGATGGCGGCAAAGGGTCTGGTCGCCGTCGGATTGTCGGTAACCACGCTTGATGGAAAGCTGTCGCGCGTCATGGAACCCCGTGCACCGACACCGAAAAAGCGATTGGCCGCGATCCGCAAACTCAGCGATGCCGGTGTTCCCGTCCGGGTGATGTGTGCGCCGATCATCCCGGTCCTCAATGATTGGGAGATGGAGCGTATTCTGGAAGCCGGCGCCGAGCACGGGGCGAGTGGTGCAAACTACATTTTGCTGCGTCTGCCGCATGAACTGAAAGACCTGTTCCGCGAATGGTTGGACACCAACGTGCCGCTTAAAACAAACCATGTGTTGTCGCTGATGAAACAATCCCACAAGGGCGCACTCTACATTTCAGGATTTGGCACGCGTATGAAAGGCAGCGGCAAATACGCCGACCTGATCGCCAAACGTTATTATCTGGCGCTGAAAAAACATGGCCTGACCGGGCGCACACGTGAAGAGTACGCGCTCGATTGTTCACAATTCATCCCGCCGTTATCCAAAGGCGATCAGCTGGCGCTTTTTTGAATAGCACATGCGTCGTCGCGAACGGGGTCGGGATTATTCGACGCGATTACTTCGCTCTACGATGCATTCCAATACGCGCATGTACCCCTTCGATATTGAGGGTGCGCCATTTGTCGTGCTGGCTCCAGCCCTTGTATTTTTCCAGTGTCAGGCTGGTCTTGATATCCTCAAGATTTTTACCACTGCGCAGTCCGGCCAACACGCCATTGTAAAGGTCCTCGACATATTCCCGGTGCGCGGTAACGTCTGATCGATTTCCCATGCTGCCATGACCGGGGGCAAGGATATCAAAGTCCATGGCCTCGACCTTGTTGAGCGCCTTGATCATTCCGGGGAAATAACTGTCGCTCAAGGTTTTGTAAGGCAGGCGATTGACCGAAACAAAATCAACAGCGAACAGGGTCCGTTCGTCCGGGAAATTCATGACAATCATATTGTCGGAATGACTGGGGCCAACGTAGGTCAGATCAACTTTCTTGCCACCAAGCTCGATGGTCATCGAGTCAGAAAATGTTACTGCAGGAACTGCCGTCGGTCGGCCCTCGCCCATGATTGTCGCCTTGGCATTTTCGTGTGCAATCACCGTTGCCGTGTCGGCAAAAACTTCGCCGCCTGAAATATGGTCACTGTGATCGTGGCTGTAGATCAGATAACGCACTTCCTTGTCGAAGCGCTTCTTAAGTTCCCCCTTCAGCCATTTTGCCGCTTCGGCATTAATCGGATCAGTGGCGATGACGCCGTCCGGGGTCACCAGAAAGACCGAGGCATGAAAATTGTTCTGAAAGCGATAGAGGTCGCCAGCAATCTTGCTGATTACACGTTTCGGTTCAGCCGCAGAGGCACCACTCGCGAGCGTCAGCCCTACCAACCCGGCCAAAGCCATACAAATCGATCTTTTCATAGCAGTTGTCCCTTCCACAGTTCATTGACGATCATAACCAAGACATAGATTGAGGCGAATCACGCTGTCGTGAAAATTCAGGTTTCGGCCTGTCGCCTGCGTGCTATTCTGAACGTATGGAAGCTGACATTCATACAAATCTGACCGGCATCGCAGTAGTAGCGCTGGCTGCGCTGCTTTGCGGTATTGCCATGGAACGGCTCCGCCAACCGGCGCTCGTCGGATATATTCTGGCCGGCGTGCTGCTTGGGCCATCAGGTTTCGCCATGGTCGAAAACCGTGACCAGATTGATGTGCTGGCCGAACTTGGTGTGCTGATGCTGCTGTTTATTGTCGGCATGGAACTGTCATTACGATCATTTCGGAGGCTTTGGCGACTCGCCGTCATAGCAACCCTGACCCAGATCGTCGCATCGGTACTGGTGATGCTGATCCTGTCGAAATTTTTCGACTGGAAAATCGAACTGGCAATTCTGTTGGGTTTTGTCGTTGCCGTCTCGTCGACTGCCGTCACCATCAAGATTCTGGAAGATATCGGCGAGCTTCGAACCCGCGCCGGGCGGGTGGCGGTTGGCGTGCTGATTGCCCAGGATCTCGCCGTGGTTCCGATGATGCTCGGCATTTCTGCCATGGGCGGTGACGGATTCGACTGGTATGCGTTACCCAAGATCCTGTTCTCCATCGCCTTTCTCGTCGGCTTGATCCTGTTTCTCTCTACCGGAAGAAAACTGCGCCTGCCGATACTTGAAATGGCCGCTGGCAATGCTGATCTTCGCCCCTTGAGCGCCTTGGCATTCTGTTTTTGTCTGGCGGCACTGTCCGGCTTGCTTGGGCTTTCCGCCGCTTACGGTGCATTTGTTGCCGGACTGATTATCGGCAATAGTGCCGAGCGTCACTCCATGCTGGAGGCAACCCTGCCGATCCAGAGTATCTTGATGATGGTGTTTTTTCTGTCCATTGGTCTGCTGATCGATTTTGATTATATGTGGGACAATCTGAAAACGGTGCTGACCGTGTTTTTTCTGATCGCGATCTTCAAGACTGTGCTTAATGTCTCGCTTCTTCGCGCCCTGCAACAACCCTGGCATCAGGCGTTTTTGGCCGGATTATTGATTTCGCAGGTCGGGGAGTTTTCTTTCCTGCTGTCGGTTGTGGGCGTCGAAGCCGGTGTCATGACCAGAGATGAAAGCCGCCTTGTCATCGCTGTCACGGTATTGAGCCTGTCGTTAAGCCCGCTTTGGGTCTTCACCGCAAGACGATTGCGATTGTTGACTGAATACGGGGTGACGGAAGCTGGCGAGGTATTGCGCCTGGTTTATGGCCCCGAGGCGGAAATGGTGGCGATTACCCTGGACAGTGCCATGTCCGAAACCCAACGCTCGCGTCGCCGTCTTGCGCTATGGTTACGGCGCATTCGTTTGAGACGGAAACGGCGAAAGGAACCTGCATTTACGCCAAAAATCCCTCAATCGATCCCACAGCCGACCCCTGAATCAGATGCCGGACCAATTCCTGAATCTGTCCCGGCTAAAAAGATAATCAAGTCCCGCAAATCATCAGGGGGAAAAAAGGCCAAAAAGAAACAATCTGATGCCGGATCTTGAACTGGAACAGACGTTGCGTTTGGCTGGACACCAAGCGATATGTGGTGTTGATGAAGCCGGGCGTGGGCCGTGGGCGGGTCCAGTGGTTGCCGCCGCCGCGATCATCGATGAAACCCGATTGCCCGCCGATCTGATGGACGCCATTGATGATTCGAAAAAACTGAGTGCCGTCAAACGCCAATCCCTGTTCGCCCGGTTTGATGACGGCATTCAGATTGGCATCGGGCAGGCCAGTGTTGATGAAATTGACCGACTGAATATTCTTCAGGCAACAATGCTGGCGATGACCCGGGCGATTGTGGCCTTACCGTCCGGGATTGATTTTGCTCTGATTGATGGAAACCGGGTTCCTGATCTTGTCGGGATTGGGGTAGAATCAGTGGTCAAAGGCGATACCCGCAGCCTGTCGATCGCCGCTGCCTCAATAGCCGCCAAAGTCACACGAGACCGGATCATGGAAGATCTTTCACGGACCTATTCCGGATATGGATGGGAACGCAATGCCGGATACGGTACAGCCGAACATCAGGACGCGCTGGCACGACTCGGCGTGACCCCGGCACACAGAAAAAGTTTTGCCCCCATTCGCAAGATATTGGGGGCCTGAATCTTCCAGACTCCCATATATTGACGTCAAGAATCATTGCTAACATATTGATTCTATTTAACTCTTGACCCTGACTCCCGGCTTTAGCATGGTGTCCGCCATGGGCAGAGAACAAAAAACAAAACAGGGGAAGGGCGCGGACTCAACGCCTGACACCGTCGCAAAATACCGCAACAAAATCCTTCAGGGGAACTGCGTCGACGTGCTTGATGCCCTGCCGGAAGCCAGCGTCGACATGATCTTCGCAGACCCTCCCTATAACCTGCAATTGGGTGGCGAACTGTTGCGGCCCAACAACACCAAGGTTGATGGTGTTGACAATGACTGGGACCATTTTGAAGGGTTCCGTGAATACGACAAGTTCAGCCGGGAATGGCTGGCGTCGGCACGACGGGTCCTGAAACCGAACGGCACGCTTTGGGTGATCGGCAGTTATCACAACATCTACCGCGTCGGAACGACCTTGCAGGATCTGGGATACTGGATGCTGAATGATGTCATCTGGCGTAAATCCAACCCGATGCCCAATTTCCGGGGCCGGCGGTTTACCAATGCGCACGAAACCATGCTGTGGGTGGCCAGGGACAAAAACTCCAAATACCGTTTCAATTATGATTCCATGAAAGCCTTGAACGATGACCTTCAGATGCGTTCGGACTGGCTGCTGCCGCTGTGTACGGGTGGCGAACGCCTGAAGGAAAATGGCAAGAAAGCACATCCGACCCAGAAACCGGAATCCCTGTTGCATCGTGTCATCATGGCGTCGACGGAAGTCGGCGACGTCGTCCTAGATCCGTTCTTCGGCACCGGCACGACGGGTGCCATGGCGAAAAAGCTGGGCCGTCATTACATCGGTATCGAACGAGATCTCGACTACATCAAAATCGCTCGTGAGCGACTATCGAAAGTTAAAAAATTGGCGTCTGATGAATTCCTAAGCACTCCGATCAAACGCGAAGAGCCGCGTATTCCCTTTGGCTGGCTGGTTGAAAAAGGCATGTTGCGCCCGGGCCAGACCCTGACCGACATGCGCGGGCGTCATTCGGCACGAGTACGCGCCGATGGCACACTTATCACGTCGGATTTCAAAGGCTCAATCCATCAGGTCGGAGCGTTCGTTCAGAAAGCACCCGCCTGCAACGGCTGGCAGTT
>JAJFIJ010000361.1 GCA_021775105.1 Rhodospirillales bacterium
GCCAGGCTTGCGGAGCGACGTTGTTGAGCTTTGCCGTTTCGATCAAGGTGAAGGCGATGGCCAAGGCTTTCCCACCGCCCACGGAGCCGACGAACAGCCAGGTTTTTCTCCCGAGCGCCACAGGCTTCATGGCGGGCTCGATGGTATTGTTGTCGAGCTCCAGGATGCCGGTCTCCAGGTACGGTCGGGCCTTGGGCAAGCGGTTGAGTGCATAGCGGATGGCTTGGGCGAGCGGCGTTTCGCCGGAGATTTTTGGCAATTGAGCTTCAAACCATTTTTCCAGGTCATCAAACAACGGCTTGGCAAGCTCGCGGCGCAAGGTGGCCCGCTCGTTCGGTGATTTTCCACGCGCCTGTTTCTCGACGCCATAGAGGGCAGCCATCCGCTTGATGGCTTCCTCGGCAATGGTCCCGCCCTGAGCCTTGTAAATATCAACGAATTTACGTCGGATATGCGCGACGCAGGCCATCTCGTCGGCTTTATCGTGACCGAACAGACCATTGAACCCGGCATAGCCATCCGCATGAACCCAGCCTTTATAGTTCGACAAGTGACTAACCGGATGTTCTCCCTTCCGGTCAATGGTAAAACGATACCAGACACAAGGGGGAGATGGCCCGACCCAAGGTCGAACGCTTAAGCTCAACGCCGTCACGCGCAAAAATCTGCGATTGACGATACAGTGGAAGATGGTCCGCGTATTTGGAAACCAGAACGTGAGCCAATAAACCGGGGCCGGGTCGGCCCTTGTCGATGGGTCGCGACGGCAACGGGGCCTGGACAATGGCCTCGCAGCACGTGCACGCCCGGCGTGGTCGGATGATCCGATTGACGACAAAGCGACCGGGAATGTATTCAAGCTCTTCCGTCACATCTTCGCCCAACGTTTTGAACGCACCGCCGCATTCATCGCAGCTCCCGCTCGGCGACAGTTCCGTATCATGACGCTCCAGATGCTCGGGCAGCGGCTTGCGGCTATGGCGGCGTTTGGGCTTTTGTTCGTTGTCAGAGGGTGAACTTTGTTCCGCCGCCGCCTGAGCAATAGCTTCGTTCTCGACAAAGCTCATCTGCAATTGATCCAGCCTCTCAAAGTTGGCGCCAAAACGGTGACGCTTATGGCCGACCAACTGGTGCTGAAGCTTCTCGATCAGGATATCACGAGACTTCAATTCGCCCGCCAGAGCACCGACCATCTCCTTCAATTTGGAAGGGTCATCGGGCAGTGTTTGAAGGTCATCCAACATAACCAATATATAGCTGATCCAGCCCGGGAAGAGAATCCCCTATATCACTTATCGATGTGATTTTACGGACTTATCCCGTGCTTAATGGCCGCCATGTCCGAGACGGCATACGCCAGTCAATCCCTTCCAGTAACATCGCCAACTGGGCCGCCGTGACGCTGATCTTGCCGTCTCGTGCAGCTGGCCAGACAAACCGTCCTTTCTCCAAACGTTTGGCAAAAAGACACGCACCCTGGCCATCCCAGCAGATAATTTTTAGCAGGTCGCCACGCCGACCCCGGAAGACTAACAAATGCCCTGAATAAGGATCCGCAGCCAGCACCTTCTCCGCCTGTGCCGCCAAAGTGTTAAACCCGCGCCGCATGTCCGTCACTCCGGCTGCGAGCCAGACCCGCGTATGTCGTCGTAATTGTCTTCCGCCCATGTCCAGAATGAATCAACGAAGCCAAGCAGCTTGTTAACGTTGCTGTCTGCCATCGGCTTCATTCCAAGGTCCTGCGCCTTGATCGCCGCCTTTTCGATAGACAACCCTTTGATCGCCTCCTGTTTGCTCCAGTTGGCCGGAAGTTTGAGCAGCATCGACTTGAAGGCACGTCCATCTGTTTTCGAGTAGTCCGACAATGGCTTGTCACCTACCAAGGTAATGAAGTGGCTCATCCATGTCCTGTTCTCGTGTTCAGTCTTCGGGACCCATGATGTTCTCGACTTTTCGTCTGCCCATTCCTGAACCGCCTTGGAAAGCAGCGGCATCTCAGCCTCGGGTTCCAAGCCAGCTATCTTCGGAGTTTCAACTATATCGCCAACATTCCGCGCCTTTGTAACTTCTGCGGATTTGATATCAGCAGCCTGTAGTTCCCGCGCAAGTTTCTCCCAACTTGGCGACTCCTTTGAAAGACAGATGTTCACGTTACTCCATGTGAGAATGTCTTCGGCTTGCCAGTAGTAGAACTCGTCAATCTTTCCTCTGGCTTGCTGTTTTCTTATGCCCTTATCAAAGCTGCCTGTCGCATCCTCGTAGTTTTCAAATGTCACAGCGTGCGGTACGGCGGTCGGGTTTTCCGCTTCGTGAAAACCTCCATTCCTAATGTCTTCATCCTCTCCAAGGCGATACACATAGAAGATGGAACCAATTCTCTTGATCTGTTCATCAGACAATTCCTCAAGCGGTGGTTTCGATGATTGAACCAGCATCTCTCGATGAGCATCAAACCTTTGATCGACTTGCACTGCGGCAATCCGCACCTGTTTTAAGGCTTCCTGAAAATCCTTGGTCTTAAGAGAAAAGGTTTCCGCGGACTTCGGGTAGGTATCCTGAATGTCCACAGGGATTGCAGCACGGTGATAATACGTCGCGCCACGGCGGTATAAACGAGGGTGTCCTGACATCTTTTCCATTGCTCCACTGTAACAGTCCAATGGAACAACGCAATAAAAAGATCCTTATTTTTCAGTAAGTTACTGATACTAAAGGGGCCTAAAGAGGAATGGCGGAGAGTGAGGGATTCGAACCCTCGATACAGTTTCCCGTATACTCCCTTAGCAGGGGAGCGCCTTCAGCCACTCGGCCAACTCTCCGGATTTTGCTGTCCTGAGGGAGGATATACCGCCCCCGGGGTGATCAATCAAGCGGGTTCGGTTGTGTCGGGTTCGTTCTTTTTCTCGTTTGCCATACTGGCGAAGGTTTTCGACCTTTCGATAGTGGGCAGATCGGCATCTTCATCCATGTTTTCGGCGATATTCCAGGAAACAATCCCGCCTGTCAGGCGCTTCAGGTCATCAACCGTCGTCGCGAAAACACAATGGGGATGCCCGGCCGCAGCATAAATCCGATCGAAGCGTTTCAAGGAACGATCAATCACCATGGGCAAGGGGTGCAACAATCCGACGGGGGCAACCCCGCCAATGGTAAACCCGGTCGCGCCCTTGACTTCAGATGCCTGCGGGCGGCGCACATCTCCCTTGAGATTAAGCGCTGCCGCCAGGTTTTGTTCCAGACAGCGGAAATCACCGGCAACCAGCGCCATCACCAGACGATCATCAACGGCAAACACCAGCGACTTGACGATGGCTCCCAATTCGCAGCCTACAGACACAGCCGCGTCTTCGGCGGTTCGTGCCGTATCGACCAACTCAACAACCGTATCTTCCAGTCCGGCATCGGTCAGCGCTTTTCTAACCCGGCTGACCGTATCTTTTGCAAGGACGCTCATTGTTCACCTCAATTCAGATAAGGAACCGCCATTCCCTTTTTGACGGCATCGCGCTGGGATATGGCATCGAACCAGCGTTTAACTTTGGGAAATTCGGCCAGATCGACCTGATGCCATTCATATCGGGAAACCCAGGGGTAGGTTGCCACGTCAGCGATGGTGTAATCGTCTCCGGCAAGATAGGGACTATCTGCCAGCTGTTTGTCCATCACCCCGTAAATGCGTTTGGTTTCCGCATGGTAGCGTTTCTGACCATAGGGGACGACTTCTTTCGGGTTGCGCAGAAAATGATGGGCCTGACCGAACATCGGCCCGACCCCCCCCATCTGGAACATCAGCCATTGCAAGCATTGAGCGCGCTTGCGGGCTTCGGTCGGCAACAGATCACTGTCGGTTTTTTCGGCGAGATAAATCAGAATGGCACCGGATTCGAACAGCGACAGAGCTTTGCCGTCGGGACCATCGTTATCGATAATCGCCGGAATCTTGTTATTGGGGCTGATGTTCAGGAATTCCGGCGCAAACTGCTCGTCTTTGCCAATATGAATTTCATGAACCGTGTACTCCAGACCCAACTCTTCAAGCATAATGGAGACCTTGCGCCCGTTAGGCGTTCCCCAGGTATATAAATCAATCATCTGTATTCCCGTTCAATTCTGCCAATGCCCGGTCCGATTGACACCCGTCATCCGAACCAGCCTGTATTTTCTAAAAAATTCCGGTACTTTGTAATTCTTGCTTCTAATATAATGCCATCAACAATGAGCGCAATCCGAAGGTGCCAGCGAAAACCCTGTTTATATAATTCTCTTGATCCGGGGTTTTCCTTTTATTTGAGCCCGGATTATACTTCAAATTGCGGGTCCGGTTTACTGGGTAAATAAATGGCTGATTCTGTAGATAACCTCAATGACGCAAAACAGGCGCTTCGCGATGCGGAAGGTGCCCTTGAGTATGCGCTGGAAAACGAAAAAAGGAGCATCGCCCAGCAACAACTCCGCATCACCGAGCTGGCGCATGAGGTCCGCACGCCCTTGAATGCCGTTCTGGGTTATGCACAAATCCTGTCAGAACAACTGATGGGGCCGCTGGGGACCCCGGAATACGTCGATTACGCCCGCACCATTCAACACGCAGCCAATCACTTGTTGCAGGTTTGTGATGGCATGTTGAACGAATTCACCCCGGAACAACAATCGAATTCAATTACCAGTGAAGAGGTCGACGTCAGCCAGATCATCAGTTCGGTCGTTGACCTGTTCGCCCGCATGGCCAAGGAGCGCGGCGTGACCCTGACAGCCAGCGCCGATGACGACTTCCCCAAGCTCCGGACGGACCCAACCCGGCTCAATCAGGTTTTGATCAATCTGGTTTCCAATGCCATCAAATTTACGCCCAAAGGCGGTTCCGTCAATGTTGCCGCACGCGTCGACAAAACCAAAGGCGCAATGATACTGGTGATTCAGGACAATGGCTCCGGGATGTCTGAAGCTGAAATGCTCGAACGTCTGAAACCGTTTGTCAAAAGCGAAGAACCGGCACCGCACGGGGACACCGGGACGGGCCTTGGGTTAACCATTGTGCAGCGATTGATTGGTGAACTTCAAGGGCAGATGTGTATGGCCAGCACCAAGGGAGAGGGCACCATAATCTCAATCGAGTTACCTCTGGACGGCATCAGACCCGACAACCCGACCAAAGATCAGATAATTCATGTTCGTGAGGTCAAACCCAGTGATTTTGTTGAGTTTATTCCAGCCCGTTCTATCAAAGGCTGAAACCCGGAATTCTGTGATATAGTCTGGATATAGTCTGTATTTGTCTGCAAGAAAGAGACGGCAACATGCACCTGAAAATATTCTCTACAATAGCAATGTTATTCTTAGCCCTGACCGCCATCAGCGTTGATTCTGCCGCAGCAGCAAACGGAGCCACGGAACTCGCGGCTGGTCAGTCACTAATGCAATGCATGACCAGTTGCATCAAACACGAAGGCAATACGGCAACGGCAAAAAGCACCTGCAAACTACGCTGTGCCAATGTACCCATGCCCAATGCCCAGAGAGGCGGAAAGGACTGCATGGGGGTTTACAAGAAATGCAATCGCGCGTGTCCGAAAGGCAACAAACCCTGTCGAAAAACCTGCAAGGCAAATTTGATGCAATGCAAATAGGCGTTAGTGCGGCACATCGCCTTTCAGGGTAATCCGATGCAATAATCGCCGGTGCCCGCAGTAGTCGTTGACCGGGTAATGCTGGGTGCAGCGATTGTCCCAAAAGACGACGGCACCCGGTGACCACTTGAACCGGCAGATGAATTCTTCCCGAATCTGGTGGGTGAACAAATACGAAAGCAGCGGCGTACTTTCAGCTTCGCTCATGCCATCAAACCGCACCGTATGCGCAGAATTGACAAACAACGCCTGACGACCGGTTTCCGGGTGGGTGCGGATGACCGGATGAATGCTCTCCGTCTGCACACCGCTGACATCTTTCCCTGAATCTTCAATACGCTCCTTTCGTGTGTCGGACACTCTCTGCTTGCTTGCCGAATTCAGAGCACGGAGCGGTGACAACATCGCCTTCATACCATCTGAAAGTGCTTCATAGGCCGCATACATATCGGCAAACACCGTATCACCGCCAATTTCCGGTAATTCCCGGGCGTGCAGGATGGTCCCCATCGGGGGTTCCGGAAGATAGGCTGTATCGCTGTGCCAGATACCTCCAAAGTTCACGGTTTCATCCTCCAGCTTGAGAATGGGGATGACCAGAGGATAGTCGTCGAGGCCGTTAACGAAGGGGTATTCCACTGCCTCGCCGAAAAACCCAGAAAATGCCATCTGCCGAGCGGGTGTCAAATCCTGATTCCGGAAAAAGATCACACCGTGCTCAAGCAAGGCCTGGCGCAATCGTGATACTGTTTCTGGACTGAGGGTATCGGAAAGATCAACGCCGGAAATTTCCGCACCGATAGACGGGCTGACGGGAGTTATCCTTATTTCATCGACGGACATTTAGCCACTCGCTTCCATAAATATTCGTTCCGCGGTTACGCTGGCATCATCATATCCAGAATTTCTGTTGATAGTCCAATCGCCGTCAGGAAATTGTCAGGAACAAAGTCTATTTTATAAATAATACAGACATTCTGATGCAGGAAACCCAGAAAGGGATTTGTGATGAACAGGACAGTGATGATCGTTGAAGACGACTTTCTCAATATGAAGTTATTTAACGATCTTCTCAAGGTTCGGGGTTATAACACCATCCAGCAGATTGATGGGTTGGGGGCCTATGACGCTATTTGCAAACATCGCCCCGATCTTATTCTCATGGACATGCAGTTGCCGGGCCGATCCGGACTCATCATCACTGAAGCACTGAAATCCAACGCCGAACTTAAACATATTCCTGTAATCGCCATTACCGCTTATGCGCACCGGGAGTATGAGCGCCTCTGTTACGACTATGGTTGTGACGGATATATCGCCAAACCCATATCGGTGGGATCTTTTTATGACATGGTTTCGGGCTTTATACGGAACATCAAGCCGAACCTGCGGGTGGTTCATTAGAGCATGTCTCTCTTATTCGGAACCCCTGAGACACGGGCTCCGGTCCACCGGCAAGGAAGGGCGTGCGCCGCGATGCGGGCGTATCGCAAGCGCGACCTGATGATGCCCCGCATCACCTGCGCGTCCTCTCTTATCGGGCGGGCCGAAAACGCCCTAACTCATTGATATTGCCGCAAATGCACGTTCGCAAATAAACCCATTTACTCCGGTTTTGCTCCAGGTTCTGATCCTGTTGATCTCTCTCCCGTCGACAGTTTGTCTTTGATCAATCCGAAAAAACCCGCAGGATTCGTGCCGCCGTCATAGTACCAGCCAAGATGGGTTTCGCAGCCACGACAAAGCGCAAAGCGCCAGTCATATCCCTCAAACCAGGTATGCTCACGGTTAGGACGTCCGTGCTTTCCGGCGCCCGGTGCCTCGGTAAAACAGATAACTGTGAAAACGATCCCAATAGGATTGATCAGCCGGTGTTCGGATGCTCCGCGATCCAGTAGCCAGCGCCGCCTTGTAATCAGGTGACCGCAGGCTCGGCAATAAAGCGCGTCATCGACCTTGCTGTCGAGCTGAATCTGTCGGTTAATTTCTGGTGTGATCTGAAGCATAACGGCCTCCGATCAAATCGGGTTGTTTTGGGCCACTCGTATTGGCCGGTGACCAGTGAGCGATCAGTCTTTGAAAACAACGACCTTGTTGC
Source organism: Rhodospirillales bacterium (assembly GCA_021775105.1). Taxonomy (GTDB): domain Bacteria; phylum Pseudomonadota; class Alphaproteobacteria; order Rhodospirillales; family Casp-alpha2; genus JAJFIJ01. The sequence goes on from JAJFIJ010000361.1 coordinate 7,726, forward strand.
GGCCAGTTTCCTTGGCTTCATATAAGGCCAGATCGGCGCGTCTGCAAAGAGCCTCGCCAGTTTCATCCGGGCGGATTTCTGCAACCCCCATGCTGGCTGTTTGTCCGTCAATTTTGGCAAAGTCAAAGTTTTCAATTTCCCTGCGCAGTCGTTCCGCCGCCTGTCTGCCGCCATCGGCATCGGTTTTGGGCAGCAGCCAGGAAAACTCTTCCCCTCCCCATCGACAGGGCAGATCGCTCGGCCGGCTGACTTTTCGAAGAATATTGGACAGGTCGCGAAGAACACTATCTCCGACCTCATGACCGAAAGTGTCGTTGACGTTTTTGAAGAAATCGAGATCGATTGTCACCAGAGACAAGGTGCCGCCATAGCGCGCGCAGGACGCCAGTTCCCTTGCCAGCAATTCATCAAAGGCTCGTCGATTGAATAATCCGGTCAGGGCATCATGCATGGCAAGATGCCGATCCATGGATGTCCGCTCAGCGACCCGAACATGCGCCTTCAATTCATCGGCTTCATAGGGTTTGGTCAGATAGGCGTCGGCGCCCATATCCAGGCCCATAACTTTTTCAAAGGTCTTGTCCTTTGCCGACAGAATGATCACGTAGATTGCTGCCGTTTTTACATCGGCGCGCAACTGCTGACAGACTTCGAGTCCATCCATATCCGGCATCCGCACATCGAGTATCAGGATTTGCGGTCCAATCTCGGTTGCCATCTTGATGGCGGGTTTCCCGCCATCCGCTTCCCAGACTTCGTGCCCTTCAAGCCGGATCAGTTTTGTCGCAACCTCTCGGGCAAGCGGATCATCATCAACTACAAGGACCTTCGCCATTCCGCCACCTTGATTAAATCACTTCGGTCAGCTACCCCCACCTAACCGCGATATCCTACTGCTCCGGATAATCCGTGGACAGGCATTTGTAAGCTCATATCATAGAAATTTGGTCAAACTTCATCGTTTTATTCAGCGCCAAGCTTGTCACGAAGCATCTGGTTAACGGCTCCGGGGTTAGCCTTGCCGCCTGTTGCTTTCATGATTTGGCCGACAAACCAGCCAATTGCCTTGGCATTTCCTTCCCGGATCTGCTGGGCCTGATCCGGATTGCCTGCGATAGCCGCATCAACGGCGGCCTCAATAGCGCTGGTATCCGTAATCTGCCTGAGACCTTTTTCTTCAACGATTTTTTCCGGATCTTCGCCGGTTTCGAGCATTATTTCAAAAACATCTTTGGCGATTCGCCCGGAGATCGTGTCGTCGGCCAACAAGTCCAGCAACTTGCCTAAATGTGCAGCGCTGACCGGGCTTTCAGAAATCGACAGGCCCAGTTTGTTAAGCGCCCCAAACAGGTTACTGGTAACCCAGTTGGCCGCCTGCTTGCCATCCCGGCCATTTGCAACCGCCTCAAAATATTCAGCCGATTCCCGTTCCTGCACCAGAACACCCGCATCATAGATATTCAGGCCGTAGTCGGAAATAAATCGTTCTTTCTTCTGATCCGGCAACTCTGGCAGGGTGTCTCTGATCGAATCGACAAAATCCTGTGTCAGATTAAGCGGCAACAGATCCGGGTCCGGGAAGTAGCGATAATCATGGGCGAATTCCTTGGATCGCATCGCTCGCGTTTCGTTACGCGCGACATCAAACAGACGGGTTTCCTGAACAACTTCGCCTCCACTCTCCCAGACCTCAACCTGGCGTTCGGCCTCAACCTCAATCACCTGCATAATAAACCGGATCGAGTTGACATTTTTGGTTTCGGTACGCGTGCGATAATCCTCGCCCGGTTTGCGGACAGAGACGTTGACGTCAGCCCGCATGGACCCCTGTTCCATGTTACCATCGCAGGTCCCGAGATAACGCAGAATGGAACGTACCTTGCGCACAAATTCCCCGGCCTCTTCCGGCGAACGGATATCCGGATCGGAGACAATTTCCATCAGGCACACCCCGGCACGGTTCAGATCGATGAACGACCGCCTGGGATCCTGATCATGCATTGATTTACCGGCATCCTGTTCCATGTGCAGGCGCTCTATACCAATCTGACGCTGGGTGCCGTCTTCCATGTCCAGGGTAACGATCCCCTTGCCGACAATCGGATGCTGGAACTGTGAAATCTGGTATCCCTGCGGCAAATCGGCGTAGAAATAATTTTTTCTCTCGAATACCGAATGCAGATTAATCCGGGCATTCAGGCCAAGCCCGGTCCTGACCGCCTGTTCAACACAAAAGCCGTTGATCACTGGCAACATGCCCGGCATCGCTGCATCGATTAG